>NZ_CP109150.1:5183121-5488011 GCF_035920365.1 Micromonospora sp. NBC_01740
GGGCATGCCGCGACCACCCGGGCGGGGGCACCGCCGCCTGCCGCACACCGCCGACGTCCGCATCGAGGCGTGGGCGCCGAGCCGGGAGGAGTGCGTCGCCGAGGCGGTCGCCGCGCTGGTCGGGACGTTCGTCGACCCCGCCGGGGCGCCACCGGGCCCGCAGCGGGAGTTCCGTGCGCCGGCCGGTGACGACGACGCGGACCTGCTGGTGGGCGTACTCGACGAGGTGATCTTCCGGATGGAGACGGCGGGTGAGCTGCCGCTGCGCACCGACGTGGCCGACGACGGCACCGGCGGCCTGGTGGTGCGCTGGCGCACGGCGGACACCGACGCCGTCGAGCTGGTCGGCGCGGTGCCGAAGGCCGTCTCCCTGCACGGGCTGCGCTTCGGCCCCGACGACGAGGGCTGGTGCTGCGCGGTGACGCTGGACGTGTGAGCCGCCGCGCCCCGCCCCGCGCCGCCCCTCAGCCCTTGACCACGCCGAGCGGGACCAGGCGGGCCACCTTGCGGCACAGTCCGGCGCCCTCGGCGGCGGCCACCACCGCCGAGACGTCCTTGTACGCCGCCGGCATCTCCTCGGCCAGGCCGCGCCGGGACGCCCCGCGAACCGCGATGTCCCGCGCCTCCAACTGGGCACGCGGGTCCAGCCCGCGCTCCGACCGCACGGCCTGCTTGCGGCTCTGCACCCGGCCGGCCCCGTGGCAGGTGGACGCGAAGGCCGGCGCCCCCGGCACGCCGGTGAGCACGTACGAGCCGGTGCCCATGGAGCCGGGGATCAGCACCGGCTGGCCCACGTCCCGCAGGTCGTCGGGCAGGTCGTCGTGGCCGGGCGGCAGCGCGCGGGTGGCCCCCTTGCGGTGCACGCACAGCGCGCGGCGCGCGCCGTCGACGCCGTGCGTCTCGATCTTCGCGAGGTTGTGCGAGATGTCGTAGACCAGGTCGAGCCGGCTGCCGGTGACCCGGGCGAAGACCTTCCGGGCGGCGTCGGTCAGCAGTTGCCGGTTCGCCCGGGCGTAGTTGGCGGCGGCGGCCATCGCGCCCAGGTAGGCGCGGCCCTCGGCGGAGGAGACCGGGGCGCAGGCGAGCTGGCGGTCCGGCACCTCGATGCCGTGGCGGGCCATCACCTTCTCCATCTGCCGCACGTAGTCGGTGCAGATCTGGTGACCCAGCCCCCGGGAGCCGCAGTGGATCATCACGCAGACCTGGCCGGGGCGCAGCCCGAAGGCGGTGGCGGCGGTGTCGTCGTACACCTCCTCGACGGCCTGGACCTCCAGGAAGTGGTTGCCGGAGCCGAGGCTGCCGACCTGGCGCGCGCCGCGCTCGATCGCCCGCTCGCTGACCCGCGCCGGATCGGCGTCGCCGACGGCCCCGGCGTCCTCGCAGCGGTGCAGGTCCCGCTCGACGCCGAAGCCGCGCTCCACGGCGTAGCGGGAGCCGCCGCGCAGCACCGCGTCGAGTTCCGCGCGATTCGACAGGTGCCACACCGCGCCCCGGCCCATGCCGCGTGGGGTCGCCTCGCCCAGCCCGTCCATCAGCGCGTCGAGGCGGGGCCGCAGCCCGTCGCGGTCGAGGTCGGCGGCGAGCAGCCGGACGCCACAGGAGATGTCGAAGCCCACCCCGCCGGGCGAGACCACGCCGCCGTTCGCGACGTCGGTGGCGGCCACCCCGCCGATCGGAAACCCGTAGCCCCAGTGCACGTCGGGCATGGCGTACGAGGCGTCGACGATGCCGGGCAGCGTGGCGACGTTCGCGACCTGCTCCAGCGACCTGTCCTCCCCGGCGTCGGGCAGCAGGGACCGGGACGCGAACACCACCCCCGGCACCCGCATCGGGTCGTGCCGGTCGATCCGGAAGCGGTACGGCGACTCCTCGACCAGCTCCATTCCCGGCGGCTACCCGAGCGGACGGCCCTTACACCCGCTCGCCGGCCGCCGGCCGCCGCATCGCCCAGACGTCGGGCCCGCCGGCGGGCACCCGGGCCTGGCCGGTCACCGAGAAGCCCAGCCGCCGGTAGAACCGCACGTTCGGCTCCGACGAGGTCTCCAACACGGCGGGCAGGCCGGCCCGGTCGGCCTCAACCAGGCCGGGCCGCAGCACCCGGGCCCCCAGCCCTCGGCCCTGGGCGGTCCGGCGCACGCCGACGGTGGCGAGCAGGAACGCCGGCTCGGCCGACCGCAGGGAGGCGCAGGCGGCGTCGGCGGCGTGCAGCGCCGGCTGCCGGTCGCCGGCAAGTTCGGCGTTGCGGGCCGCGACGGCGGCCCAGACCTCGTCCGGCACCGGCCGGTCCGGGCGCAGCCAGACCGCCACCGCCGCCAGCCGGCCGTCGGCGTCCATCGCCGCCCAGACGTCGCCATAGGGCAGTCCGACGGCGGCGACGGTGCCGGCGAACATCGCCCCCAGCCGCTCCCGGTGCCGGTCGGCGGCGACCGTCCAGGCCATCCAGGGGTACCCGTCGAAGGCGTCGGCGAGCACGTCGGCCGCCTCGGCTGTCGACTCCGGCCCGATCCGGCGTACGTCGAACTCCATGCCGTCCTCCCGGGGATGCTCGGCGCAGCGCGCGATCATCGCACGGTGCGCCGACTTGCGCGCGGAAATATCGGATCAGTTCCGCTCGACGGCCACGGCCACGGCCACGGCCACGGGCAGGGGCAGGGGCAGGTCTGGGCCGCCGTAGCGCGGGGCCGGTGGGCCCTGCCGCTCATGGCCGGTCCTCGCCATGCCTCCTCCCCGTCCCGTCCTCGCCTGGCCCCTCCGCAGGCGTGGGCTGGCCGGCGGCCGCCTGGTCGGCACGTCGCGAAGGCGGGACCGTCGACCGCCGAGCCCGCCGGATCCGGTGCAGCACCCCGTGCCAGGCCGGCGCCTCGCGGGCGTCGTCGAACGCCCGGGCGACCACGACGTCGGTCGAGGAGTGCGCCAGGATCGAGATGACGATCGTCAGGGCGACCAGGTGGAACACCTCGTCGCCGGCGGCGATACCGGACTCCAGCACCAGCAGCCCGTAGACCACCGAGGCGAAGCCCTTCGGCCCGAACCACATGGCGGCGGCCTGTTCCCGCAGGCCCAGTCCCGAGCCGAGGAACGAGACCCACAACGCGACCGGTCGGGCGACCACGATCGCCAGCACGGCGAACGCCCAGCCGGTCCAGGAGATCTCCCCGAGAAACTCCACCGAGATCAGCGCCCCGAACACCAGCAGTGCGGCCAGCTTCAACAGTTCGGCGACGTTCTCCCCGAAGTGCTCGAACGCCGCCCGCTGCCGCGGCCCGAAGGTGGCCACGGTGATCCCGGCGGCGAACGCGGCCAGGAACAGGTTGCCGTGGGTGGCCTTACCCAGCGCCAGCACCAGCAGGCCGATCGCCATCCCGTTCAACGGGGCGTACGCCGTCGACGCGGCGAACCAGCGCGTCCGTTCCAACGCGATCGCCAGCAGCGGTACCAGCACCCCGATCAGCAGTCCGATCGCCAGCTCACCAACCAACTCCCCCAGGTGCAGGTCGTCCGAGCCGGCCGCCACCGCCAGGAGCACCACCACGAACGGCAGGGCCAGGCCGTCGTTGACGCCGGACTCCACGTTGAGCAGGTGCCGCAACCGCGCCGGCACCTTCTCGTTGCCGACCAGCGCAGCGGCGAACACCGGATCGGTCGGGGCGAGGACGGCCCCGACCAGCAGCGCCTCCGGCCAGTCCAGACCGGCCACGTAGTGGGCCAGCACTGCCGTCACCAACAGGGTCAGCGGCAGGCCCCAGCCCAACGCCCGTCCGGGCAACCGCCACGCCGAGCGCAGGTCGGCCCAGCCCACCCGCATGCCGTCGGTGAACAGCACGGCGAACAGGGCCAGCTCCGCCAGCTCGGCCACGATCGGCGAGTCGGCCCGCAGGTGCAGCACGCCGCCGGTGTCTTCACCCAACAGGAAACCGGCGGCCAGGAACAGCACCGCCGTGGACAGGATGGTGCGGTGGGCCAGCGCCGACACGAGCACGGCAGCCAGCAGGACGGCGGCGAAAGACAGCAGCAGCACGGGGAGGCCTTCCGAGGGCACGGGTCATCACGGTGCCGACCAGACTTCCCGGCGCTCCACAGATCCCGGCGATCATACCGGCGGTCCGCACGCCGACGCACCGGATGTACCCGCGCCTCCCGGGCCGGCCGTCCCCTGCTGCTGATCCTGCTGATGTCGCCGGGCGGATCGGCCCGCTGACGCTGGCGGCGCCGGCGCTGCGGGAACGGACCCACCGTTTCAAAATGCCCGGGGAGAGGACGATCGTTGGCTGAGCCGCAGACCGAACCGGTGGTGGTCATCGGGTTGGGCCGCTTCGGAAGCGCCCTGGCCCTCGAACCGACGAGCCGGACACCGAGGTGCTGGGCATCGGCAGCCGACCCAGGGGACGTCCGGTCCATGTCCGGCCGGCTGTCCCACGTCACCACCGCCGACTCCACGGACATCGAGGCGCTACGGCAGCTCGGCTCGCCGACTCCCACCGCGCGGTCGTGGCCATCGGAACCGACGTCGACAACGTGGATCGCTTCGCCGGCGCCGGATAAACCGCACCGTTCCCACGCGTGACGCGGCGCAGTACGCTGAGGACGGTGCGCCGGGAAGCCTGGTCGGCAGTCGTGACACGTCGTCGACCGGAGGCATCCCATGGCCACACCCGCCGTTCGCACGCAAGACCTGACCAAGCGCTACGGAAAGGTGCTCGCCCTCGACGGGCTGGAGCTGACCGTGCCGGCCGGGGAGGTGTTCGGGTTCCTCGGCCCGAACGGCGCCGGGAAGTCCACCACCATCCGGCTGCTGCTGGGCCTCGCCCGGCCCACCGCCGGTCGGGCTTGGGTCTTCGACGCCGACGCCGGTGACGTCGCCGCCCATCGCCTGCTGGCGTACGTGCCGGCCGACGTGGCGCTGTGGCCGCAGCTCACCGGCGCGGAGACCCTCGAACTGCTCGCCGCCACCGGACCCGGCATCGACCGCGCCTACCGCGACGACCTCGTGGAGAGGTTCGCCCTCGACCTGTCCAAACCGGCCCGCACCTACTCGACCGGCAACCGGCAGAAGATCGCGCTCGTCGCCGCGTTCGCCACCCGTGCGCCGCTGCTGGTCCTCGACGAGCCGACCAGCGGGCTGGACCCGTTGATGGAGCGGGAGTTCCGCCGTGCCGTCTCGGTCGCCCGGGACCGCGGCCAGACCACATTCCTCTGCTCCCACCAACTGGCGGAGGTGGAGGCGGTCTGCGACCGGGTGGCGATCCTGCGCGCCGGCCGCCTCGTCGAGGTCGCTACCGTCGGCGACCTGCGTCGCCTGCACCGCACCGAGGTGACGGCCCGCTTCACCGGCCCCGTACCCGACCTGTCCGGTGTGATGGGAGTCGACATCGTCGCTCAGGACGGCGGGACGCTCAGCTTCTCCCTCACCGGGCCGCCCGCGCCAGCACTACGCGCCCTCGCCGCCGCCGACGTCACCGCCCTCACCGTCCGGGAGCCGAGCCTCGAGGAGATCTTCCTCGACTACTACGGCGAGACCGCCCGATGACCGCCGCCGCCCTGAGAGTGGCCGGCCGCACCGCGGGCACCGCCGCTGGGCGGGCCGTCACCCGCCTGGCCGTACGCCAGGTACGCCGCGGCGCACTGGTCGTGCTCGCCGTGACGGTCGGCATGTCGACGCTGGTCGCCGCGACCTACGCCACGACCGTCGGAGACGGTCTCGACGCGGACGCGCTCGCCGCCCTGGCCCGCAATCCCGCGATCCGCACGCTGTTCGGCGAACCGGTCGCCCTCGACACCGCAGGAGGCTTCACCGTCTGGCGGACCGGCACCGTACTTGCCGTCGTGCTGTCGGTCTGGGGTCTGCTCGCGACCACCCGCGTCACCCGCGGCGAGGAGGCGGCAGGCCGGTGGGACCTCCTGCTCGCCGGTCGGCTGGGGCCGGCGGCGGTGCTCGGCCGGCACCTCGCGGTGCTGGCGGCCGCGACGACCCTGACCGGGGCCACGCTCGCCGTGGCGCTCGTCGCGATCGGCACCCCGGCCCGCGGAGCGGCCCTGCACGCCGCCGGTCTGGCGCTGGCCGCCACGGTGGCCGTCGCGGCGTCGGCCCTCGCCGCGCAGGTCTTCCCCACGCGGGCCGCCGCGAGCGGGGCCACGCTGGTGTTCCTCGGCCTCGGGCTGCTCGCCCGCATGGTCGGTGACGGCGTCGCCCCGCTCGGCTGGCTGCGCTGGCTGCCGCCGTACGGGCCGCTGGCGCTGACCCGCCCCTATCAGGACGATCGGACGTCGCCCCTGATCGTGCTCGCACTCGCCACGGTCGTCCTGTCCGCCGGTGCGCTCACCCTGGCCGGCCGGCGGGACGTCCGCGACGGACTGCTCTCCCCCGCCGCCGGCCGGCCGCCCCGGCTGCGGCTGCTCAGCTCGGTGGAGACCTTCGCCGTCCGGCGGATCCTGCGGACACTCGTCGGCTGGTCGTCCGGCGTCGGCGCGTACTTCCTGCTGATCGGCGTGCTCACGGTCTCCCTGACCGACTTTCTCGCCGACAACCCCCACTTCGCCGACCTTGCCGCGCAGGCGGGCTTCGCCGGCCTCGGCACCGTCCGTGGATGCGCCGCCACCCTGTTCGCACTGCTCGCCGTACCGGTCGGCGCCTTCACCGCCGTCCGGGTCGCCGCGTTCGCCGCCGCGGAGACCGACGGGCGCCTGGCCCTCCTCCACGCCGGGACGGTCCCGCGCGCCCGGCTGCTCACCGCCGAGGTGGGCACCACCGCGGTCGGCGCTGCGGTGCTCGTCACCGTCGCCGGAGTGGCGACGTGGCTCGGCGCGATCCTGGTCGGCGCGGATCTGCCGCTGCGCGCCGCGGTCGCCGGGACCTGGAACGTCCTGCCGGTGGCGCTGCTCAGCCTCGGAGCCGCGGTCCTCGTCCTGGGCCGGGCGCCCCACGGCGTGGCGGTACTGGGCATGGTGCCGGCCGCCGGCGGGTTCCTCCTCAAGGTCATCGCGGACAGCACCGGGGCGGCGGGCTGGGTGAGCTGGCTCTCACCGTACGCCCATCTCGCGGCCGTGCCCCAGGCGACGCCGGACTGGCCCGCCACGGCCGTCATGATCGTGCTCGCTGGTGCGGCCGTGGCGGTCGGCGTGGCGGACTACCGGCGTCGGGACATGGTGGTCTAGCCGGATGGCCGGACGTGGCCCTGCTGACCGACGGCCTGCGGCGGGACGCGCAGCCGCCGAACATCGCGAGGTCATACCCGGTAGAACGCGCGGTAGCGGCGGATCAGCCGCCACTGCACCAGCACCGCCGCCACGGTCAGCAGGATCATCACCAGGGTCGCGGCGGCGGCGTAGCCGTAGCGCAGGTACTCGAAGCCGGTGCGGTAGACGAAGAGCGACAGGTAGGTGGTGGCGTACGGGGGTGGGCCGCCGTCGGTCACCACGAAGGCCGGCACGAAGGAGAAGTGCAGGCTCTGGATGGCGTCGCGCACCGCCAGCAGCCCCAGCACGGGTGCCATCAGCGGCAGCGTGACCCGGCGGAACACGTCCCAGCCGGTGGCGTCCTCGATCGCCGCCATCTCGTAGACGTCGCGGGGCAGCGCGCGGCGGGCGGCCAGCAGCACCACGAAGGTCTCGCCGATGGTGAACAGGCTCATTCCGACGATCGCCGCGCGGGCGTCGGTGGGGTCGGTGAGCCACTGCGGCGGGGTGCGTCCCAGCGCGGTCAGGCCGTTCTCCCCGCCCGTGCGCAGCAGCTGGTTGATCGGCCCGTAGACGGGGTTGAGCAGCCAGAGCCAGAGCAGCCCGTAGGCGATCTCCGGCACCGCGGTCGGCAGCACCGCCGCGGTGCGGGCGCCGCCGACGCCGACCGCGCGGCGGTGCAGCAGCAGCGCCAGGCCGAGGGCGAAGAGCACCCGCAGCGGTACGGCCACCAGCGCGAAGACCAGCGAGTTCGTCAGCGACACCCGGAACACCGGGTCGTCCAGCAGCGCGACGAAGTTGTCCAGTCCCACCCAGCGGGGCGGGCGCAGCAGGTCGTACTCGGTGAAGGCCAGCGCCAGGGTGACCGCGGCGGGCAGCAGCACCAGTCCGACCAGCCCCACCAGGTACGGCGCCAGCATCAGCGCCAACTGCCGGCGCGAGCGGCGGTCCGTCGTCGTCACGGGGCGTACCGGCGGCCGGAGCCGGCGTGGAAGACGTGCACGTCGGCCCAGCGCACGCCGACGCGTACCGGCGCGCCCCTGCCGGGCCGGCGGGCGGCGGGCACCCGGGCGACGACGGGGTGCCCGCCGGCGAGCCTCAGGTACGCGTACGCGTCCTCGCCCACCACCTCGACCCGGTCGACGGTGGCCGGCGCGCCGTCGGTCGCGCCCAGGACGACCGCCTCGGGCCGGAAGCCGAGCTCCATCCCGTCGTGGTCCGCCCCCGGGGCGGGGGCGCCGTCGGGGCGCAGCGGACCGTCGGCCGGGAGCAGGTTCATCGCCGGGGAACCGACGAAGCGGGCGACGAAGGTGGTGGCCGGGGTGCGCCAGATCTCGTCGGGGGTGCCGACCTGCTCGATGCGCCCGTCGCGCAGCACGGCGATCCGGTCGGCGAGCACCAGCGCCTCGGTCTGGTCGTGGGTGACGTGCACCATCGTCGCGCCCAGCCGGTCGTGCAGGGCCCGCAGCTCGGCGCGCATCTGCACCCGCAGCGCCTGGTCGAGGTTGGACAGCGGCTCGTCGAGCAGGAACACGTCCGGCTCGCGCACCAGCGCCCGGGCCAGCGCCACCCGCTGCCGTTCGCCGCCGGAGAGCTGCCCGGGCCGCCGGTCCAGCAGCCCGGCGCAACCGACGGTCTCCGCCGCCGCCCGCGCGCGTTCGCGGGCCGCCGCGCGGGGCGTGTCGCGTACCTCCAGGCCGAAGGCGATGTTCTCCGCGACGCTCAGGTGCGGGAAGAGCGCGTACGACTGGAAGACCATCGACACGTTGCGCCGGCCCGGGCGCTCGGCGGTGACGTCCCGGCCGGCGATGCGGACCCGCCCGGCGGTGACCGGCTCCAGGCCGGCGACGACCCGCAGCACCGTCGACTTACCGGCCCCCGACGGGCCGAGCACCACCAGCAGCTCGCCCCGGGCGGCGGCCAGGTCCACCTCGTGCAGCACGGTCGCCCCCCGGTACGCGGCCGAGACGCCGGCCAGGGCGAGACCCGGATCGCTCACCCGTGCTCCCCGCGGGCGAAGATCGGCCGGGTCTGCCGGTCGAGGTCGCGGATCACGTCGTCGAGCCGGTCGCCCCGGTGCATGGCGTTCTCCAGGATGCCGTAGGTGACGTCCTCGATCTCCGGCCAGGTGGAGACGGTCGGCAACGCCCGGACGGTGGGGATCGCGTCGAGGAAGACCTTGGCGCTGCGCGGCGGCTGGGAGGGGCCGAGGAACGCCGGGGACTGCGACACCCCGATGTGCGACGGGACGGTACGGCCGGTGGCCGCGATGATCCGCTGCCCCTCCTCGGCGATGGCGAACTCCAGGAACCGCCACGCGGCGTCCTTGTGCTTCGCGCCCCGGGTCATGCAGTACGCGTCGGAGTGCAGCACCCCGACCTGCTCCTTGTAGACGGGCAGCGGCGCGACGTCCCACTCGAAGCCGGTGATCGAGCGGAACGTGGTGGTGGAGCGGCGGGAGCTCATCAGCATGGCGAGCCGGCCGTTGGCGAAGCGCGACTCGTCGTCCTCGGCCTCCACCTCCTCGTCGGTGGGCACCACCCCGTACGCCAGCCGCAGGTCCACGAGGTTCTTCAGCGCCTCCCGGGCGGCCGGGGTGTCCAGGGTCAGCCGGGTCGGTTTCGCCGGGTCGTCGACGATCTCGCCGCCGCCGGACCAGACGAACGGGGCGAGCCGGATGATCGACGGCTCGACGCCGAGGCCGTGCACGGCCGGGCGCAGCGCCGCGCCCTCGCTCTCGGTGGCCCTGACCACCACGCCCCGCGAGTCGCGGGTCATCGCGGTCGCGGTGGCGACCAGGTCGTTCCAGGTCCAGCCGACCCTCGGCTCCGGCACGCCGTGCTTCGCGAACAGGGTGCGGTTGTAGTAGACGGCCAGGCTGGAGACGTTCTGCGGCAGGCAGAGCTGCCGGCCCTGCCACCGGAAGGCGTTCCAGGCCACCGGGTAGTAGTCGGCCGGGTCGACGGCTGCGGAGGCAGCCAGCCGGTCGTCCAGCGGCTCGATGACGTCCTTGGCGGCGAACTGGCCGTAGAAGCGGTAGTTCATCAGGAACAGATCGGGCGGGGCGCCGCCGGCCACCGAGGTGGCGAGCCGGGCCAGCAGGTCCTTGCGGTCGCTGGCCTCGACGAGCTGCACGTCGGAGCCGGGGCGTGCCTTCTCGTACGCCTCGACGAGGGTGCGGTAGGCGGCGAGTTCCTCGGGGGCGCCGAAGACCAGCAGCCGCACCGGCCCGTCGGCGGACGACCCGGCGCCGGAGCCGCACCCGGTGGCGGCCAGCACAGCGGTGAGCAGCAGCGCGAGCAGCGCCTTCGGTCGCGTCGTCGGTCGCATCGTCAGTCTTGTCCCGTCGGGTCGTCGTGGTGGAGGAAGCGCCGCTGGGCGAGCACGAAGACGGCCAGTGCCGGCACCGTGGCCAGCACCGCGCCCGCCAGGAACACCGGGAAGTTCGTCGGGTCCAGCACCGACAGGGAGCGCAGCGCCAGCGGCAGGGTGAACAGGTCGCGGTCGTAGACGTAGACCAGCGGGTCGAGGAAGTTCGACCAGGTGAGCACGAAGGTCAGCGCGGTGAGGCCGGCGGTGACCGGGCGCACCAGCGGCAGGGCGACCCGCCACCACGTGCGCAGCGGCGACAGGTCCGCCACCAGGCAGGCGTCGTAGAGATCGGTCGGCAGCGCCCGGAACGCCAGGTGATAGACCAGGACGTAGAGCGGCGAGGTGCCCAGCAGCGCCGGGGCGACCAGCGGCACCAGGGTGTCGGTCAGGCCGAGCATCCGGAAGATCGCGAAGCGGGGCACGAGCAGCGCCGTGGCCGGCACCATCAGCGCCACCAGGGAGGCCGCCACGACGACGCCGGTGACGCGCGGGGCGATCCGGGTCAGCGCGAAGCCCGCCAGGGAGGCGACGAGCACACTCAGCGGCACGGCGACGACCGCGACCAGGACCGAGTTGAGCGAGGCGCGCAGCAGCCCGCCCAGTTCGACGGCCTGCCGGTAGCCGGTGGTGGAGACCGGCTCCGGCACGAACTGCGGGGTGGGCGGCGGCGGCAGGCCCGGCTCGGTGAGCGAACCGGAGACCAGCAGCAGCAACGGTGGGACGAAGACGAGCAGGACGAAGGCCGCGCCGAGGGTCCGCCAGGCACGCCCGGCCGCCCCGGGCAGCGGTGCGGGGCCGCGCACGCGGCCCCGCACCGGGTCGTCGCCGATGGTCTCCTGCCTCAGAGCGTGAGCTGCCAGGCGCCGAGGCCGTGCGAGGCGGCGTAGAGCACCCGCTTGCCCGGCACGACGGTCAGCCCGGCGACCTCCACGTTCGGCATGCCCCGGGCCGCCTTCACCCAGGTCGTGGCGCCCTTGGCCAGCCGCAGCACACCGAAGTCGGTGGCAGCGTAGAGGGTGCCGGTCACGTCGTCGCGGACCAGGTCGGTGATCGGCTGGTCGCCGAAGTCGTACGACCGGTCGGTCCAGGTCGCGCCCGCGCCCGCCAGCCGCACCTCGAACGCGTGCCCGAGGGTGGCCGGGGTGTTCGAGTTGAAGCCGCTGTAGGAGACCCACGCCCGCGCCGGGTCGGCCGGGTCGACGTGGACGCTCGTGACGAAGCGGTTCGGCGTGGCGGCGGTGTCGATGCGCGTCCAGGTGACCGCCGACGCCGGCTCGGCGTCGACGTTGCGGGACACGAACACCCGGCCGGTGCTGGTGGCCGCGTACGCCGTGGACGAGTCGGAGGCGACGCGCTCGACGACCGAGACGGCCCCGCCGGCCCGGTCGCCCCACGCGGCGTCGGTCAGGTTGACCGTGCCCAGCGGCGCGAAGTCGCCGCACTGCGCCTCGAAGGTGCCGGTCCAGGTGTTGCAGATCCGGTCGGCCTCGGCCAGGCTCCGGTCGCCCAGCCCGAACGTCTTCGTCCGGTAGACGGTGCGCGAGGTGCCGGCGAAGATCGTCCCGCTGACCTTCGGGTCGGTGGTCACCGGGGCGTAGAACAGGGTGCCCGGGTGCCCGAAGACCGGGTCGGAGATCGAGATCCAGCTGCCCACGTCACCGTTGTTGAAGTTCACCTCGGGCGAGGCGTCGTAGAAGGTGTGGAAGCGGAACTCCGGCCTGCCGACGTCGAAGCCGGACGCGCCACCGTCACCGATCATCGTGTTGACCCAGCGCCGGCGCTCGCCCTTGTTCTCCCAGGTGCCGTTGTCCTGGGTGCCACCCTGGAGCAGCCGATGGTCGTGCGGGCTGGCCGAGAGGCTGATGAACTGCAACGTGTTCATGCCCTTGTTGATGCCGTCCAGCTTCGACGGGATCTTCGACAGCATCTGCCGGCAGCGGTCCTTCTGCGCCTGCGTGGTCAGGTTGCGGTCCGGGTTGTCGCACCAGGCCGACCGGTCCACGAACTGGCCGCTGGAGCGCATCACGCCGCCGTCGTTGGCCTCTAAGAACTGGTACGGGTTGCGCGGGTTGGTGACCAGGGCGTGCTGGTCGGGGTGCAGGCCGTTGGGGTGCAGCTCGTCGGTGCCGTCGAAGGTCATGTCGGTGCCGCTGACGCCGGCGTCGGTGGAGAGCACCACGGCCCGCTTGTGGGCGACGGTCTCGCCGTAGACGTACGAACCGCCGGTGTAGACGATGTCCGGGTGCCCGGCCGGAGTGTGCACGAACACGTCGTACCAGCACTGGCCGGTGCACTGGTTGTAGGTGGCGTAGCCCGGGTCGGCCGGGTTGGCGCTGCTCAGGTCCGCGAACGCAGGGACGCCGCCGGCCACGTCGTCGCTGCGGAACAGCCGCGAGTACGGGTTGCCGAGGTTGCCCTCGTAGACGTACATGCGGGTCTTTCCGTTCGGCAGGGCGGTCACGTCGATCGCGGCCCGGGTCTGGAAGACCGCCGGGTTGAGCGAGGGCTTGATCTGCGTCCAGGTGGCGCCGGCGTCCGTCGAGCGCCAGACCCCCCGGGCGTACGAGGAGGCGTAGACGGTGTTCGCGTCGCGCGGGTCGAGCTTGACGTAGCGCACGCCGCGCGGCGAGCAGGTGGCGGTGTTGCCGTATTCGGCGGCGCTGCCGGTGCACTGGGTGGCGACGGCCGAGCCGTTGTGGATGAACTTCCAGTTCGCGCCGCCGTCGGTGGACTTGTAGAGGCCCCACTTCGCGGCGTCGGGCACGGGCCGGGTGACGCCCGTGCAGCAGGAGCCTGACATGCCGCGCAGGGCGGTGGTGGTGGCGACGTAGAGCGTCTTCGGGTCGCCGGGCTTGACGGTGATCTCGCCGATGCCCTTGCCGGCGAGAGCGTCCTTGCCCAGCGGGCCCTTCCAGGTGACGCCGCCGTTGGTGGACTTGTAGAGCCCGACGCCGGCGACGCAGCCGGAGGCGCAGGTGTTGGCCTCGCCGGTGCCGACGTAGATGGTCAGCCCCGTCTTGTCGTTGCGGTCAATCTTGACCGAGCCGGCCGCGTTGATGCCGAGCGGCCCGCCCAGGTAGAACCACTTCGGCTCGGCGGCGAGGACGTTCAGGGTGCCCCAGACGCCGCCGCCAGCCGGCGTGACGTACGCCCGGCAGAGCAGGGCGTTGCAGTCCGGGGCGATGTCGATGGAGGTGACCCGGCCGCCCGCGACGTACGCGTTCGGCACGTAGTTGCCGGCGTTGCGGAACTCGGTGAACGGGTAGAGGGCCTCGCTGGGGCCGATGTTCGTCCAGCCTCGGGTGCCGCCGGCGCGCCGCTCGGCGGCGGCGTACGCCGACTTGGAGCGGTCGACCTGGGCGATGCTGATCGTGTCGGTCGGGTACGCGCGCTCCAGGAACTCCTGCTGCGCGGCGTTGCCGGGCCCGTCCGGCGACATGCCGTCGCTGCCCGGCACGGCCTGGCGCAGCCGCTCCATGTGGGCGCCGAGCGCGCCCGGCATCTCCCCGTCGCCGGCGGCCGCGACGGGGGTCGGCACCTCGGCGCCGGCGAAGTGGATTCCGATGAGACCGGTCGACGCCACCAGGGCACCGACCGCCAGTCCTGCGAGCAGATGACGACGTCTGCGCTTCACGAGGTCCCTCCGGCAGATGACGGCGCCACCTCAGCGCGAACCCACGGATAGGCGACCGTCGCTGGCAGCGTCCACGCTGGAGGATGACAGAGCGCATCGACGCAGACAACCCCCGGTAGCGACGGGATCGAGTGCGGGGTTGCATCCGCGCGGAGTGGGTAGTGCGCCGGCATGCCATCGCGTTACGAGAACTACCCGAGGATCGCCATCGTCACCGGCGCGGACTCCGGCATCGGCCGGGCCTGCGCCGTCGCCCTCGCGGAGGCCGGCTTCGACGTCGGCGTCACCTGGCACCGCGACGCCGACGGCGCCGAGCGGACCGCCGCCGAGGTACGCGCCGCCGGCCGGCGCTGCGAGGTCGCCGAGCTGGACCTGACCCGGCTGCCGGGCGCCGACGCGGTCGTCGACGAGCTGGCCGACCGGCTCGGCGGTCTCGGTGTGCTCGTCAACAACGCCGGCACCGGGGCGTCCACGCCCTTCGTCGACACCGGCTGGGAGCAGTGGCGCGAGGTGCTCTCCGTCGACCTCGACGGGCCGTTCCTGTGCGGGCAGCGGGCGGCGCGGCGGATGCGGGCCGCGGGGCTGGGCGGACGGATCGTCAACATCACCAGCGTGCACGAGCACGCGCCCCGGGTCGGCTCGGCCGCGTACTGCGCCGCCAAGGGCGGGCTCGGCCTGCTGACGAAGGTGATGGCGCAGGAGCTCGCGGCGGACGGGATCACCGTCAACGCGGTCGCCCCGGGCGAGATCGCCACCCCGATGACCGGCCAGGAGGACGTCGACCCGTTCACCGAGGAGCGGCCCGGGGTGCCGGTCGGGCGGCCCGGCGACGCGCGGGAGGTGGCCGCCGTGGTCGCGCTGCTCGCCTCGCCCGCCGCCGCGTACGTCACCGGCGCGTCCTGGCCGGTGGACGGCGGCATGCTGATGATGGGCCCGCAGGCCAACTCGTTGGAGTCGCACGACTGGCGCTCGGTGCGGGGGTGAGGCGCCGCCGTGCCGGGACGCCCCGGCACGGCCCCGCCCGCCGGGCGCGCACAGCTCGGCACCCCGGCGCGGCACCGCCCGCCGGGCGCACAGCTCGGCACCCCGGGGCCCGGTGACCGTCGCGGCGGCGGGACAATGGGGGCCTCCGCCCGCGAGGCCGCCGGCGGGATCCCCCGATCGGCAGGAGAACGGTCAGCGTGTCGGAAACTCCCGGGGCGACGTCGCCGGCGGACGGGCTGCGCGGCGACTGCGCCCGGTGCTTCGGGCTCTGCTGCGTCGCGCCGGCCTTCGCCGCGTCCGCCGACTTCGCCATCGACAAGCCCGCCGGGCAGCCCTGCCCCAACCTGCGGGCCGACTCGCGGTGCGGCATCCACGCCGACCTGCGCGACCGGGGTTTCCCCGGCTGCACCGTCTTCGACTGCTTCGGCGCCGGGCAGCGGGTGGCCCAGGTCACCTTCGGCGGGCGGGACTGGCGCGACGCGCCGGAGACCGCAGCGCGCATGTTCGACACGTTCGCGGTGATGCGGCCCCTGCACGAGCTGCTCTGGTACCTGACCGAGGCGCTCGCGACGCGCCCGCCGCAGCCGCTGCGCGACGAGTTGTCCGTCGCGCTCGACGAGACCGGGCGGCTGACCCGGGAGCCCGCCGACACGCTGCTGGGTCTCGACGTGGACGCGTACCGGGGGCGGGTCAACCCGCTGCTGTCCCGCGCCGGGGACGCGGCCCGGGCCCGGGGCGGCCGGCCCGGCGTGGACCGGCGGGGCGCCCACCTGTTCGGCGTCGACCTGCGCCGGACCGACCTGCGCCGGGCGAACCTGCGCGGGGCGCTGCTGATCGGCGCCGACCTGCGCGGCGTCGACCTCGGCCTGGCCGACCTCACCGGCGCCGACCTGCGCGGGGCCGACCTGCGCGGCGCGGACCTCTCCGGCGCCCTGTTCCTGCACCAGTCCCAGCTCGACGCGGCCCGGGGCGACCGGCACACCGCCCTGCCGCCCGCCCGGACGCGCCCCGGGCACTGGTCACCACTGTCGCTCACCCCGCTGCCCCGCGCACCCCGCTCCCCCGCCCGCACCACCCGCCCATCACGCCCCCGCTGACCCCACCCCCGCCTCCCCTCCCACCCCGCTCTTCCCCTGCATCCTCACCCCTCCGGCTCCCTGGTCCGACACCTCCCGCCCGCACTCCCACCCCACCTCTCGCTCTTCGCGATCATGCAGTTGTGATGCTGCGCATACCGGCGGCAACCCGGCCATAACGGGCACCACGACTGCATGATCGCCCCGCCGGGCGGGCAGCGCGGGACGGGGCAGACGAGGCGCGGCGCGGGGGTCGGAGGCGGGCGGGTTTTGGGTGGAGGGCTTCGGGTAGCCGGGGGCGGACACGGCATCGGCGGAACGCGGCGGTGCGACGGCACGGGGAGGCAGTGGTGGGGTATCGGGCGCGCGACGGGGAGCTGCCGGTCGATCCGGCGCACGCCGAGGACGAGGCCGGCCAGGCCCGGCTGGTGCAGGTCGAGGCAGACACCGACGTCCCGGCGCCGGACGACACGACGACGAAGCCCGACATCGTCACCGAGGACGACGGGTCGGGCATGGCGGGCGGCGCGTCGGGCAGTTCCAGCGGCGGCTCCGGCATGCCGGGCCACCCGGACGCGGCTCGCTGAGCACCGGCGCGGGTCACGTTTGCGGGCAGGCCACCCGGACGCGGCTCGCTGAGCGCCGGCGCGGGGCACGTTTGCGGGCAGGCCACGGGGGCAGGAGAGCGGCATGACCGATCAGAACCGTACCGACCGGGCCGCCACCGACGAGCCGGACGGCGCCACCGCCATGCAGGCGTCGCTGCGTCCGCCGGGCGAGTCCCTGCGCAGCACCGACGACACCGGCGACGACTTCGCCGACCTGCCCGCCGAGGACCGGCGGTCGGCCCGGGAGGTCAGCCGCGCCGGCTACGACGTGGACGCCGTCTCCGGCACCACCGACCCGAGCCGCACCGAGTGACCTGAGCGCCGGCCCGCCCGCCGGTCCGATCAGCGGCCGGCGGGCACCGCCGACGCGCGGGCCTCGGTCATGCCCCGGTTGGCCAGCGCGTCGGCGCGCTCGTTCTCCGGGTGGCCGTTGTGCCCCTTCACCCACAGCCAGGTGACCTCGTGCCGGGCGCACGCGGCCTCCAACCGCTGCCACAGGTCGGCGTTCTTGACCGGCTGCTTCGCGGCGGTCCGCCAGCCGTTACGCTTCCACGAGGCCAGCCAGCTGGTGATGCCGTTGCGCACGTACGTGCTGTCGGTGTGCAGCTCGACGGTGACCGACCGGGTCAGGCTCTCCAGGGCCTGGATGGCCGCCATCAGCTCCATCCGGTTGTTGGTGGTCGGGGTCGCCTCGCCGCCGCACAGTTCCCGCTCGTGCGCGCCGTAGCGCAGCACCACGCCCCACCCGCCGGGGCCGGGGTTGCCGCTGCACGCCCCGTCGGTCCAGATCTGCACGACCCTGCCGGCCGTCTCGTCCACCATGCCGGCAACCTACCGAATCCGCACGGCCTCCCCCGCCGTCGGGCGGCGGCGCGGCGTGGACGACCTTCCCGACCTTCCACTGCGCCGCCTGAGGCGGCTCAGCCGTCGGCGTCGGCCCGGTCGCCGACCACCGGTCGCGGGACCGTCCAGGTCGCCGCCCGCCGGGTCGGGTCGACGCGGTCGCGGAGCCGGGCCACGGCGTCCTTGGCGGTGGCGGCGACCATCGGCCGCAGCCGGGTGGTGCCCATCAGCGCCACCTCCTCCGCCGGGGTGGTCGCGCCGTCGAGGAACCGCAGCACCCGCTCGGCGGGATTGCGGTCGAAGAGCCGGCCGAAGAAGTCGGGCCCGCCGACGCCGCCGGCGTCCAGCGCCCGGAGCGCGACCGCGTCCATCCAGCGGTGCCGACGGGGGTACGCGGCAGCGGGCACCGGCGGGCGGCCGGCCGCGAGGGCCCGGGCGACCTGCTCGGCCTGGCGGTGCATGGCGGAGAACGTGAAGCCGGTGGAGGGTCGGGTGGCCCCGCCGGCCGTGCCGAGTCGGACCACCCGGGGCGAGGGCCGGGCCTCGAACGGGCCGTCGGTCATCGGGATCACCCCGTTCTCCACCTCCCGGACCCGCAGCCGGGCCGGGTCGAGGCCGAGCAGGTCCCGGTAGCCGGCCAGCGCCGCGTCGTAACCGGCGTCGGTGAGCAGGTCGGGGCCGAACTCGGTGTACTCCACCAGGGCGTACCGGTCGCTGACCGGCAGGACGTACCCGAACGACACGCCCCGGGCGGGCTGCGGGGTGCGGAAGTCCATCAGGACGGCGCGGGCCGGGTCGAAGACCGGCACGGCGGACTCCAGCCACCAGCCCCGGAAGTGCTGGAGCCAGTTGGTGCGCCCGGGTCGCCGGGGCGGCCGGGGCCGGGAGTCCAGCACCCAGGTCGCGCGGACGGCCGGCCCGTCGCCGCCGCCGGCGCATACCGTGACGTGCTCCCCGTCGTCGTGCAGGGCGTCGACGGGCGCGACGATCCGCCGCACGCCCAGCCGCCGCTCGGCCTCGGCAGCCCGGGCGTAGACCGGGCCGGAGCGCAGCATGGCGTACCGCAGGGGGGCCAGGTCGAGCACGCGGCGGCCGTCGGGCATCGCCACCTCGACCTGGTCCCAGCTCGCGGCCAGCATCGGGTCCAGGTCGCTGCCGGGGCGGTCCCAGAAGGCCCAGGTCCGGTCCTGGCCGCGACGGTGGACGGGGTCGACGACGGCGACCCGGAGGTCCCGCACGCCGTGCCGGTCCAGGGCCGCGAGGACCAGCGACGCGGCGCCGCCGCCGCCGACCAGCGCCAGGTCGACGTCCAGCGGCGCGGAGGTGTTCACGCCGCCCACGCTGCCACACCGGCCCGGACGCCCGGGCACCGACCGGCCCGGGTCGGGGGCATCGGGCGGTCGCCGGGCGGCGGTAGGGTGCCAGCGGTCGCCCCCGGGCGACGGCCACCGTGCAACCGGGAGGACGCCCGCCGATGAGCATCACCGCCGCCAACGCGCTCACCGCCCGTTGGGCGTCCACGGTGGACGCCGGGCAGACGGTCGTCTCCGGCGCCGGCGTCTATCCGCTGCTGGCGCTGCTCGCCCGCTACGCGACCGGTCCGGTCCGCGACGAACTGCTCGCGGTCGCGCCGGAACCGGCCCGGTTCGACCTGGACCGCTCCCCCACCACCCGGCTCGCGCTCGCCGCCTGGGCGCGGCGGGACCTGCCGCTGGCCGACCGGTGGGTGCGGGAGGTGCCGGCGGCCATGCGCGGGGAGCTGACCGGCGATCCGGCGCACGACCAGCAGGCCCTCGACGGGTGGGCCGCGACCCACACCGACGGCCTGGTCCCCCGGATGCCGGTGCGGGTCACCCCGGCGACCGCGATGGTGCTGGCCAGCGCGCTGTCGCTGCGCACCGAGTGGGCCGCGCCGTTCCGCGACGCCTGGTGCCAGCCGTCCGCCGGGCCGTGGCACGGTCGCCGGCTCGCCGGGCTGAGCCGGACGAGCTACGACCTCGACGCGCTGCGGGCCGCCGACACCCCCGCCGGCCCGCTCAGCCTGCTGACCGTGCGGGGCGCCGAGGACGTCGACGTGGTGCTCGCCCTGGGCGCGCCGCAGCACGGGGCGGCGGAGGTGCTGCCGGCCGCCGTCGGCGCGCTCGAGGCGCCGGCCGCGCTGCCGATCGCCGCCGGCCCCGGCGTCGACGAGCAGGTCGTCGACGCCCTCGACGACCGGCCGGAACTGCTCGTCCGCACCGTGGCCTTCACCGCCTCCGCCGACCACGACCTGCTGGAGCGGGCCGCGCTGTTCGGCCTGTCCACCGCGGCCGGCGACGGCGACCACTTCCCCGGCATCTCCCGGCTCCTGGCGGTCTCGCAGGCGCGGCAGAGCGCCACGGCCACCTTCAGCGCGACGGGTTTCCGCGCCGCCGTGGTCACCGCCGTCGCCACGCGGGCGGGTTCCGCCCGCCCGCGGCTCACCGCCCGCAGGCGGCGGGTACGTTTCGACGTCGACCGGCCCTTCGGCTTCCTCGCCGTGCACCGGCCCACCGGGCTGGTGCTGCTCGCCGGCTGGGTGACCGATCCCGACCCTCGCGGCTGAGCACCGGGCGCGCCGCCGATTCCGCCGGCCTCGGCTACCGTTCGGCCATGATCCTCACCGACCCGGAACTGGCCGTCGTCGCGGCGGAGGCGGGCGCGGCTGTCGTCCGGGCCCGGTTCGGCGGGCCGCTGGAACGGTTCGACAAGTCGCCCGGTGACTTCGCCACCGCCGCCGACCTCGAGTCGGAGCGGGCCGTCCTCGACGTGCTGCGCCGCGCCCGGCCGCACGACGCCGTGCTGGGCGAGGAGAGCGGGCACACCGGTTCCCGGTCGGCCGACCGGACCTGGCTGGTCGACCCGCTGTGCGGCACGCTGAACTACGCGGCGCGCACCCCGCTGGTCGCGGTGAACGTGGCGCTGCGTACCGGTCCGGAGGTCACCGCCGCCGCGGTCGCCGACCCGTTCGCCGGGGAGGTGTTCTGGTTCGGGGACGGCAGGGCGGCCCAGATCCGTCGCGACGGCGTCGACGAGCCCCTCGCGCCGTCGGCCAGCTCCCGGCTGGTGGACGTCAACCTCGACCCGCCGTTCCCGAACGCCCCCGCGTTCCGGGCGACCGGGATGCTCGCGGACGCGGAGTTCGCCGCGCGGTTCGGGCCACGGGTGCTCTCCACCACGCTGGCCGTCGCGTGGGTCGCCGCCGGTCGACGGGCCGCGTACGTCACCGACGGGGACCTCCGCGACAGCGTGCACTTCGCCGGCGGTATCGCCCTGTGTCAGGCGGCCGGGTGCGTGGTGACCGGGCTGCGGGGGCAGCCCCCGCACACCGGCGTGGGCGGTCTCATCGTGGCGGCGGACGCGGAGACGCACGCCGCCCTGCTGGCCGTCGTCGACCGGCAGTTCCGGGGGCGCCGGAGCGAACGGCGGCCCGGCCCTGAGCGGCGCCGCCGGCCAGCGACGCGCTGGTGATCAGCGGCCGGCCGACCGGGGCCTGCCGCCCGACGCTGAGCGCTCCCCGGCCCGCTTGCGGTAGACGACCTGCCGGCGCAGCGGACCGGAGTCGACCTCCGGGTCGTCGAAGTCGTCGGCCGGATCGGTGGTCATGCCCAGGCGACGCATCACCGCCTGCGAGCGCAGGTTGGTCGCGGTGGTGATGGCCAGGATCTCCGGCAGCCCGACGGTGTCGAAGCCGTACCGCAGGACGGCCCGGGCCGCCTCGGTGGCGTAGCCGTGACCCCAGGCGGAGCGGGCGAGCCGCCAGCCCGCCTCCACGCCGGTGACCGGCACACCCTCGTCGACCCGGTCCAGGCCGGCGAAGCCGACGAACGCGCCGCCGGCGCGGACCTCGACGGCCCAGAAGCCGTAGCCGAGCCGGTCGAGGTCGGCCTGGAACGAGCGCGCCGAGGCGGCGGCCTGCTCGGCGGTGAGCAGCGGGCCGAGGTGCTCGCGCACCTCCGGATCGGCGTTCATCGCGGCCCACGGCGAGAGGTCGGACTCCCGCCAGTCGCGCAGCAGCAGCCGTTCGGTCCTGATCTCCGTCACCGCGCGACCCTATGCGCCGGGCAGCCGCCGGGGCACGCGGATTCGCGCCGGCCGGTCAGTCCCGGGGGATGGCCCCGATGGTCGCCATGTTCCGTTCGCCCCAGTCGCCGAGTGGCATCAGCGCCTCGTTGAGGGACCGGCCGAAGTCGGTCAGCGAGTATTCCACCTTGGGCGGGACCTGCCGGTAGACCTCACGGTGCACGAGGCCGTACGCCTCCATCTCGCGCAGTTGCTGGATCAGCATCTTCTCGCTGATCCCGGTGATCCCCCGGCGCACCTCGGCGAAGCGGCGGGGGCCCCCGTCCAGCTCCCACAGGATCAGCGCCTTCCACTTGCCGCCCACGACGTCGATCGCGGGGTGCCAGGTACGTCGACGGCGCCATCATGGCCGTTCCGTTCATGATCGGCCAGCCCGGCGCGTTCGTGCTCTACAGCGGCGCGGAGGACGCCTTCCTCGACTGGCGGGACACCCTCGCGGTGTTCGGCGACGTCCACTGGCTCGGCGCCGACCCCGGTCGGGCGGCCGTGCACGACCTGGCCCTGCTCGCCGCCATGTACGGCATGTTCGGTGGATTCCTGCACGCCACGGCGATGATCCGCGCGGCCGGCACGCCGGCGGGCCAGTTCGCGCCGATGGTGACCGGGGTGGCTGACCGCCATGCTCGGGGAGCTGCCCGCCATGGCGGCGGCCGTCGACTCGGGCGAGCACGACGCCGACGGGTCCTCCCTGGGGATGCAGGCCGCCAGCTTCGGCAACCTGCTGGCAGCCTGCCGGGACCTGGGGGTCGACGCCGGGCTGATGCGCCCGGTACGTGACCTGCTGGACGAGGCGGTCGCCCGGGGCCACGGCAAGGAGGGCCTCTCCGCGCTGGTGGGGCTGCTGCACGACGACGCCGGTCGCCCGGCCTGACCGCCCCCGCCGCCCCCTGACGGGTGGATGCGGCGACATGCTGGACATGCAGTCGTCCGGTTGCCTAATCTGACAGGCAGCCGGACGGCTGCGTGTGCGAGGTGGGCAGGGTGGACGACGTGTTCCGGGCGCTGGCCGACGCGAGTCGGCGCCGGCTCCTCGACGACCTCAACCGGCGCGACGGGCAGAGCCTGCGCGAGCTGTGCGCCGGGCTCGACATGACCCGGCAGTCGGTCAGCAAGCACCTGGCGGTGCTTTCGGCGGCCAACCTGGTGACCACCGTGCGACGCGGCCGGGAGAAGCTGCACTACCTCAACCCCGTCCCGATCAACGCCGTCGCCGAACGATGGATCGACCGTTACGACCGCGAGCGGGTGCGCGCACTCGCCGACCTACGGACAGCGCTGGAGCGGGAGCCGATGGACAGTCCCACCTTCGTCTACACCACCTACGTCAACACCACCCCCGAGAGGCTCTGGGCCGCGCTGACCGAGCCGGCGTTCACCCGCCGCTACTGGGGCGGCGTCGCGCTGCGCTCCGACTGGCGGGTCGGCTCCCCCGTGCTGTGGCAGGACGAGCCGGGCGGCGAGTTCCGCGACCTCGGCCAGCGCGTCCTGGTCGCCGAGCCGTTCCGCCGGCTCTCCTACAGCTGGCACGGCTTCCAACCGGAGCACGCCGCGCACTTCGGCTGGTCCGACGAGGAGTTGGCGGCCCGGCTCGGCGAGCGGAGGTCCCGGGTCACCTTCGACATCGCCCCGTACGGCGAGTTCGTCAAGTTGACCGTCACCCACGAGGACTTCTCCCCGGGCAGCGAGATGTACCGGGCCGTCAGCGGTCAACTCGACGGCGGTGGCGGCTGGCCGGAGCTGCTGGCCAGCCTCAAGTCGCTGCTGGAGACCGGGGAGCCGCTGCCCGAGCCGCGCCCCGAGAGCGCCACCGCGCAGGGCTGAGCACCTCGTCGCGGCACGCGGCCGGCACCGGCGGACCCGCTGCCGGGCGACCGGAACGGCGGCGCGTCCTGCCCGGAGCAAACCGGCCAGGACCGGACCACCGCGGCGGGCCGGGCGCGTACGCGCCCGCCGCGGGGCACCGTTCACGAGAGGGGCCGGGACGGCCCAGCCGCGACAGCACGACCCCCGGTGACATCGGCACGGCCAACCCTCGCGGGTGGGCCGTGCCGGCATTTCCGCTGCTCCCTCCGCCTCCCGGGTGGACACGTGACGGCAACGAGGATTTCTCATTTTCACCGGATCGGGGTCCCAACCCTCCTAGGGTTGGTCACACCGGTGCTAGTCACGGAGTTGGCCACCCGAACGACGTCCCACGCAGTCAGCGGACGAAAAGTGAGGGAAGACGCGTATGAAGGCAAAGACAGTTCTCGTATCGGCGGCGCTCGGCGTGGGTCTCGGCACGCTCCTGCTCCCCGGCGCGGCGCTGGCCGACACCGTCGTGTCACCGGCCACCACGCCGGTCGGCGGGACGGTCGTGCTCACCGCGACGACCTGCAACCCGAAGTCCGGCGACGCGATCTTCCGCGTCACCGGCCCCGACCGCGACCAGAACGTCCGGTCCACCACCGCGGCGGCCGGCGGCGGGCTGAGCGCCGAACTCTTCACCGCCGGCTTCACCCTGGGCACCTACACCGTGACCGCGACCTGCGGCGACGGCAGCGCGGCCGGCAGCGCCACGTTCACCGTCACCCCGATCGGCGGGGCCCAGGCCGGCGGGCGCGGCGGCACCGACGGGACCGGCGCGTTGGCGGCCGGCGGCGCCCTGCTCGGCTCCGCCGCGGGCGGTGCCCTGGTCCTGGCCCGCCGCCGGCGCCACATGGCGGCGGCCACGCTCTGACCGACGGCCCCGTGCCGTCCACTTCCTGGAAGTCGTCCATCCCTGCAACGGGTGCCCGCACCGGTGAACCCACCGGAGCGGGCACCCGGGCGCACGCGTACGGAGGTGGGATCGTGTCCTGGCGCAGGCCCGGCTGGGCGGCCACGGTCGTCGTCCTGCTCGCCACGACCGGGCTCGGCCTGGTCGCCGCCGGGCTGGCGACGACCCCGCCCCGCCCGCCCCGGCCGGAGGCCGCCCACGCCCCCGCACCGGCCCGCTCCGCGTCGTCGGTGCCGCCGCTGCACCGGGCCGCGCCGGTCGACGTGCGGATCCCGGCCATCGACGTACGGGCACGGATCGTCCCGGTGGGCGCCGACGCCGACGGGCACCTGGAGGTGCCGCCGCTGGACCGGCCCACCCTGGCCGGCTGGTACCGGCACGGTGTCAGCCCAGGCGAGACCGGCAACGCCGTGCTCGTCGGGCACGTCGACTCCGCCGCCGGCCCCGCCGTCTTCTTCGACCTCGGTCGGCTGCGGCCCGGCGACACCGTGCGGATCACCCGCGCCGACGCCAGCGTCGCCACCTTCGCCGTCGACGGCGTCGGGTCGTACCCGAAGGACCACTTCCCCACCGACCTGGTCTACGGGCCCAGCGACGCGACCGGCCTGCGGCTGATCACCTGCGGCGGCCGGTTCGACCGGGACACCGGCAACTACGTCGACAACGTCATCGTGTTCGCCACCCGGGTGCCGTGACCCCCGGACCCGCCCGGCCCGAGTACGGTGTCCGCGCGGATGCCGGTGCGGCGGAGGGGGACGGGTGGTTCGGCGGGCGAGGGAACGGGTCAGGCTGTCGGCCGTGTTCGACCGGCTGCTCGGCCGACCGCTGCCCGGGCAGCGCGCGCCGGAGCCCCGTCGCTCCAATCCCGACGCCGTGGTCGACTGTGCCGTCTACGTCGGCGGGCGGCGCGAGCCGGGCCGCCTGCACTACGCCGACGCGTACGCCCGCAGCCGTCGCGGCCGCGACGCCTTCGTCTGGCTGGGTCTGCACGAGCCCGATCCGGCGGTGATGGCGGCCGTCGGCCGCACCTTCGGGCTCGACGACCTCACCGTCGAGCAGGCCCTCGCCGACGGCCACCGCCCCACGGTGCGCCGCGAGGGCGACGTCACCCTGCTGGTCCTGCGCACCGCCCGTTACGTCGAGCACGCCGAGCTGACCGACACCTCGGAGGTGGTCGACACCGGCGACGTGATGGTGCTGGTCGGCGACCGCTTCGCCGTCACGGTGCGGCACGGCGCCGCGGGCGCGCTCACCTGCGTACGCGCCGACGTCGAGCAGCGCCCCGCGGTGCTCGCGCAGGGCCCGTGGGCGGTCGCCTACGCGGTCTGCGACCGGATGGTCGACCTCTACCTGGAGGTCGCCGGGCACGTCGAGCGGGACCTGGAACGCGTCGAGGAGGCGGTGTTCGCCCGCGACCGCTCGGCCGACATCCAGCACATCTACCAGCTCAAGCGGGAGGTGGTCGAGTTCAAGCGGGCGGTGCAGCCCCTCCAGGCGCCGCTGCGCTCCCTGCTCGACCAGCGGCCCGACAACCCGCCGCGCAACCTGCACCGATGGTTCGTCGACGTGGACGCCCGGCTGACCCGGGCGGTGGACCGGGTCGCCGCCTACGACGACCTGCTGACCTCGATCGTGCAGTCCCGGTTGGCGCAGCTCGCGGTGGAGCAGAACAACGACATGCGCAAGATCGCCGCGTGGGCCGCCATCGCCGCCACCCAGACCGGCATCGCCGGCATCTACGGCATGAACTTCGCCAACATGCCGGAGCTGCACTGGCGCTACGGCTACCCCACCGCGCTCGGCCTGATGGCGCTGACCGCGTTCGCCCTGCACCGCCTCTTCCGCCGCTCGGGTTGGCTCTGAGCGCCGCTACTCCATCGTGGACGGCTCCGGGATCGCGGGCGCGGGGCTGGTGCGCGGCATCGGGACCTCGGTGGCCCGGACCGCCGGGGCCGACGCCAGCATCCGGTCGAAGACGTTGCGCAACAGGGTCGACATCGCCGGATCGTCCGCCAGGGCGCCGACGAACGAGATCGAGGACGCGCTGAAGACCAGGGCGCCGTTGGGCCGCTCCAGGAAGACCATCGCGGCGCCCTGGCCCCCGGGGTTCTCGCCCCGGGCGATGACCTGCGCCGGGGACGCCTCGCCGGCCAGCCCGCGCAGCCCGTCGGTCTCCCAGCCGCTGGCGGCGCCGTTGTAACCCGTGCGGCCGAACCTGCTGCCGACCACCAGGCCGGTGCCGGCCAGCAGCGGGTGGTCACGCAGCACCTGGTACGGCGCGTACGTGCCGGCGTCGACGTAGTTGGTGCCGAGCAGTTGCGAGGCGGGCAGGCCCAGCTCCGTGTAGATGTCCCGCCTGCCGTCCGACCGGCGGTAGGTGACCACCGTACGACCGGAGTTGACCTGCACCCGCTCGTACAGGCCGTTGCCGCCCGGGTAGATCAGCCGGCCGCCGCCGGCCTGGAAGTTGACCAGCCGCTGCCGCATCGTGTCGGACCAGTACTCGGGATGGCTGCCCAGCACGAGCACCCGGTAGTTGGTGAGCCAGCCGTTGGAGCCGTGCAGGTCGGCGTCCTCGTAGACGTCGAAGGCGAGCCCCTGCCGGGACATCCAGCGGGTCAGCAGGAGATCCGAGTAGAGGGTGTGGTCCCGGATCCCGGGGTCGTCGACGTTCAGCTCCGTCGACGGCCGACGTACGGAGAGGGGCCGGCGGCCCGTCATGTCCGGGCAGTACTGGCTGTGCCCGCCCCAGCTGTTGTAGGCGTTGTAGGTGAAGGTGGGCAGCAGCACCGCGATCCTGTTGGTGGGGCGGGTCGGCCGCACGAGGAACGGCACGTACCGGTGCAGCCCGTTCGGGCCCTCCAGCCGGGCGGCGTAGAGGCCGGGCTGCCAGTCGGCGGGGACCCGGAACTGCAACCGGTCCGACCAGCCGCAGCCGACGCCGAGGAACCCCACCGGCAGCGACTGCACCCCGCCGGTGACGGGCAGCGGCGGCGAGACGACCACGGGGGCGCCGGGGTTGGGTGCCAGCCGGACCATCGACGCGGTGAGCGACGGGAACCCGGTGGACACCGCGAAACGCGCCACCTCGCCCTGCGCCACGCTCGGCGTGTTGGCGTAGCCCTGGAGGGCGGCCTGCGTCTGCACCGTCCAGCCGGAGCCGACCCGCTTGCCGGTGCCGCTGTTCATCCAGGCGGCCCGCCCGTCGGGGCCGGCGGTGGTGTGGTTCGTCAACCGGTACTGCGTGAGCGCGCCGCTCTGCCGGGCGGTGGCCGCGTCCGGCGGGATCGCGTACAGCGCCCCCTGGCCGGTGCACCACACCCCGTCGTTGAGGAAGAAGTTGCGGAAGCCGGAGCCGATCCGCAGGCCCGAGCCCGACGCCCAGGCGCCGCCGCCGAGGTGCCGGTGCCAGCGGATGTCGCCGTAGTGGTAGGCGTAGAGGACCCCGGAGGTGTCCGCCTGCAACACGGCGCCGGTGAAGCCGCCACCGATACGCGCCCCCTGGACCGTCCACGTCTTGCTGACCAGGTCGTACTGGTGCAGGAAGAGGTCGCCCGCGGCGTTCTGTCCGTAGAACGCGCCGTGAAACCCGCACAGCCGGGGATAGCGCTCGAATCCGGCGCCGATCTGCCCGCCGCTGATCCAGGTGCCGGCGCCGGTCGTCGAGTTGGTCAGCCGGTAGCGGTAGTAGTGGACGGTGCCGTCGCCGCGTACGGCGTAGAGCGAGCCGTCGAGCCCGCCGAAGACCGCCCGGAACTGGTGCCAGCCGGAGCCGATCCGGCGGCCCGAACCGCTCGCCCACGTGAACGCGCCGGTCTGCCAGCCCGTGTGCCGGTACCAGTACAGCGCGCCGTCGGCCTGGATCGCGAAGATGACGCCGTACCCGCCGCCTACCAGGCGGATGAACCGTTGCTGCGGGTCGTACTGGGGCACGGCGGCCGACGCGCCGGACGAGCCCGCCAGCAGCAGCGGCGGCACGGAGGCGGCGATGACGGCGCCGTCGCGGAGCAGCCGTCGGCGCGGTACGCCCCCCAGGCCCGGCACGTTTCCCATGGCGACCCCTCTCCGGCGAGGCGGATGTGCTGGGCAACCTACGAAACCGACGGCGCCGGCGTGGCCCCGCCAAGCGCCCTGAGCGGGGAAATCGGATGATCCGCGAACACCTCCGACCGGCCGGCCCGCGCCGATCCCGCCGATCAAGCGATTGACGGAAGGCGATTGACTGTTGTCGATCGAGGCGACGGGCCCGGCGCGGCCCGGCGGCGACCTGATCAGCGTCGGCCGGCTTGACGCGTCGGTCCGGGCACGCCGGGCAGCGCGTTGGTCAGAGCGCGTTGGTCAGAGCGCGCCGGGCGGCGCGGCGGTCAGGGCGTGTCGGGCAGCGCGTCGCCGACCGCGAGGGCGCGCAGGGGGACGGGCTTGACCGGCGCCTGCGCGGTGAACGCCCCGACCTCCTCCGGCCCCCGGCCGGTCAGCGTGCAGATGAACTGGCAGAGGCCCGGCTGGCAGGACCGGCCCTGGCACAGGCCCATCCCGGCGCGGGTCACCAGCTTGACCGCGTTCGCGGTGCCCAGGTGCGGGTTGGCCGCCAGCGCCCGGCGCACGTCACCGGCCCGCACCTCCTCGCAGCGGCAGAGCACGGTGTCGTCGGTGACCAGGCTGCCCAGGGCCGCCCGGTCCGGCGCGAAGCGGTCGAGCACCCGGGTGACGAAACGTCGCCGGCGGCGTAGCTCCCGGCGCACCGGGTCGGCCAGCGCGGCGGCCCGACGCTCATCGAGCAGCCCCAGGTCGCGCAGCACGCCCAGGGCGGCCAGCCGGCCCTCGACCGCCGCCTGCTCGGCACCCGCGACGCCGGTCAGCTCGCCGGCCACCGCGATCCCGGGCACCGAGGTACGCAACCACTCGTCGTGCCCGACCACCCAACCGCCCCCGGGCGAGTCCCAGGTCACCGCACAGCCGGCCTGCCGGGCCAGCTCGACGGAGGGGACGAAGCCGTAGCCCAGCGCCAGCACGTCGCAGGGCACCTCCCGGTCGGTCCCGGGCACCGGCTGCCCCGTGGGGCCGACCTCGGCGAGGGTCACCGCGCTCAGGTCCGGGTCGCCGTCGGCGCGGCGGACGACCGTGGCGAACCGGACCGGCACCCCCGCCCGGCGCAGCACGCGCAGCGCCCCCACGCCCTCGGCGATCTTGCCGCCCGCGCCCGCCACGGCGGCCAGCCCGGCCGGACCGGGCAGCAGGTCGCGGCGGCGTTGGACCAGCGCGACCTCGACCACCCGGGCACCGGCGCGCACCAGTTGGGCGGCCACCACCAGCAGCAGCGGGTGGCCCCCGGCCAGCACGAACCGGCCACCCGGCAGCAGGCCCTGCGCCTTGACGAACGTCTGCACACCGCCCGCCGTGAGCACGCCGGGCAGCGTCCAGCCGGGAAACGGCACCGGCAGGTCGTACGCGCCGGCGGTGAGCAGCACCGCCCGGGGTTCGAGCAGGCGGACCCCGGCCGGGCTGTGCGTGGCGACCCGGTAGCGCCCCGGCGCGGGCTGGTCGCCGGCGTACCCGTCGAGGCCGGCGCGGGTGCCGAGGACGCCCCACACCGTGGTGTCGGCGAGCCACCGGACGCCGGGCGCGGCGGTGGCCTCGGCGAGCAGGGCCCGACCGGCGGAGGACGGCGCGGTCGGCGGGGTGAACCCGGCCGGCGGCCGGCGGTAGATCTGCCCGCCCGGCTGCTCCTGCTCGTCGACGACGGTGACGGCGGCGCCGTGCCGGCCGAGGGTGGCGGCGGCGGCCAGCCCGGCCGGGCCGGCGCCGACCACCACCACGTCGGGCGCGCTCACCGGGGCACCGCCGTGCGGACCCGCATGTCGGCCCGTACCCGGATCAGGCAGGAACGCTGGCAGGGCACGTCGTCCACCGTGACGACGCACTCGAAGCAGATCCCCATGTTGCAGTAGGGCCCCCGGCGGGCGCCGCCGCGCGTGGCGCCGACGGCCCGCTCCCCGGCGGCCAGCAGCGCGGTGGCCAGGGACTCGCCCGGGTGGGCGAGCACCGGCCGCCCGTCCACCTCGATGGTGACCGGCGCGGGCCGGCCCATCGCGGTGCGCCTCGGCGCCTCGGCGGGCTGCGGCGGGCGGTGTTCAGACAAAGTTCAGCGCTCCGAAGCGGGCGGGTGAATAGTCCTCGATCGCACGGTCGGGCTCGCCGGTGACGACCATGGCGGCGAGGAGCCGGGCGTAGGTGAGGCCGAGGGTGAAGGCCGAGCCGCCGGTGGCGACGTACAGCCCCGGCCGGCGCGGCACCGCGCCGAGCAGCGGCAGGTGGTCCGGGGTGAGCGTGGTCATGCCCGTCCACGTCCGGATCACCGGCAGGTCCCACACCGCCGGGACCACCCGGGCGGCGTCGGCGTTGCCGACCAGCGACTCGTAGCGCAGCTCCGGGTTGGTCTCCAGGTCGACCTGTCCGGCGCGGCTGACCAGCTTGGCCGGCCAGCCGCCGCCGATCAGCACGTTGCCGTCCTCAGTCTGCTTCATCGACAGCCGCCGGCCGACGTGCTGGATCAGGTGCGGCAGGAACGGCCGGCTGCGGGCGGTCGCGCTCATCGTCAGCCCGACCGGGAAGACCGGCAGCCGGACGTCGGCCATCGCGGCCAGCTCGGCGGTCCACACGCCGCCGGCGAGCACGACCGTGTCGGCCAGGTGGGTCTCCCCGGCGGTGTCTCCCGGGCCGGCCCCGGTGCGCAGTTCCCAGTGCCGGCCGCGCCGGTGCAGCCCGGTGACCCGGCAGCCGGTGCGCAGCACGGCACCGTGGCGGCCGGCGGCCCGGGCCAGCGCCGGGGTGACCAGCCGCGGGTTGGCCTTGCCCTCGCCGGGCACGTGGCCGGCGGCGAGCACGGTGTCGGCCAGGTACGGCGCGAACCGGCGCAGCTCCGGGCCGGAGAGCACGGCGACGTCGAGGCCGTACTCGCGTTCGAGGGCCGCCTTGCGGTCCAGCACGGCGATCTCCGCCGGGGTCTCGGCGAGCATCAATCCGCCGGTGCGGGACACCCCGCACCGCTCGCCGAGCTCGTCCTCGATGGTCGCCCAGGCCCGCACGGCGTCCAGGTGCAGCGGGAGCGCGCGGGCCGCCGCGCGGGCCGCGTCGTCGCCGTGCTCGACCATCCGGAACTCCAGCTGGAAGTGCAGGCTGCCCGCGTTCTGCCCGGAGGCGTGCCGGTTGACCTGGTCCTTCTCGACGAGCAGGACGCGGTTGCCGGCGCGGGCCAGGTGCCAGGCGGTCGCGCAGCCGAGCAGGCCGCCGCCGATGACCGCCGTGTCGTACGCAGTCATGGGAGCAGGTCGAGCTGGCTCATGGTGGCCCGGACGCGGTCCTGTTCGGCGGGGGTCAGCGGGAGCAGCGGCGCACGGACGTGCCCGGCCGGCACGCCGCGCAGGGTGAGCGCGTACTTCATGATCGCCTGCGCGTTGCCGAACCGGGCGCCGTAGTCGGGCCCGAACCAGTCCTCCATGATCACGCGGTCGCGGGCGCCGAGGACCCGGGCCCGGTCGAGGTCCCCGGCGCGCAGCGCGCGGAAGAAGTCGGGGTGGTCGGCGCCGAGCACGGCGCCGGCGCCCATCAGCCCGTCGCCGCCGATCGTGGTCATCAGCTCGATGCCCACCTCGTTGGTGGGGATGCCGAAGTAGCGCACCCGGTGCCGCAGGGCCACCAGGCTCCGGACGAAGCCGCCGAAGTCGGGGGTGGAGTTCTTGACCGCCACCACGGTGTCCAGCGCGCTCAGCTCCAGCAGCAGGTCGGCGTCCAGGTCGACGCCGGTGCCGCGGGGCCAGTTGTAGACGCAGAGCGGGATGTCGACGGCCTCGGAGACGGCCCGGTAGAACGCCACGACCTCGGCGCGGGTGGGCACCACGTACGGCGGCGGGGTGAGCAGGATGCCGTGCAGGCCGGCGGCCCGGGCGGCCTCGGCGTGCCGGATGGCCTCCGCCGGCGTGTACGCGTTGCAGCCGCCGAGCACGGTGAGCCGGTCGCCGACCCGCTCGGCGGCCGTCCGGAACAGCTCGGCCCGCTCCTGTTCACTGAGACTGAACCACTCGCCCGTGGTGCCGCCGACGATCACCCCGTGCAGCCGCTCGGCGGCGAGCCAGTCCAGTTGCCCGCGCCAGGCGGCGAGGTCCAGCTCGCCCGTGGCGGTGAACGGGGTGGTGACGGCCGGGAGGTAGCCGAACCAGTCGACGCTGTCACGGTCCACTGCGGGTCCTTTCGACGGGCGGCGTCGTACCGCCCACGTGCGCGTACGCGGGCCGGGTGACGTGCCGGGTGGGTCAGGGGGTCGGCGGGGTGACCGCGATGATGAGCCGGGCCCGCTGGTCGCTGGCGTTGCGGTAGAGGTGGGGCAGCCGGGAGTCGAAGGTGATCGCCTCGCCGGTCTTCAGCACGTAGTTCTCGCCGCCGATCTCCGCGACGACCTCACCGGTGACGGCGATCGCGCACTCCGTGGAGGGGTGCGCCCACGGCTCGGTGGAGCTGGCGTCGCCGGGCGCCAGCTCGGCTTCCAGCACCTCCAGGTCGCCCCGCCCCGGCGTGAGCCGGTCGTAGGCGATCTGCCCGGGAGGCGCGGCGAGCCGGGACCGCGAGCCGGGCCGGCTGATGTGCACCAGCGGGGCGTCCGGCTCGGAGAACAGCGCCGCGATGGAGGTGTCGAAGACCTTGGCGAGCTTACGCAGGGTGGCCAGGCTGGGGTCCGTGGCGCCGTTCTCGATCTGGCTGAGCAGGGCGGGCGACACGTCGGCCGCCGCCGCGAGCTGGCGCAGCGTGAGGGAGTGCTGCTGGCGCAGGTCGCGGAGCTGGTCACCGAGCATGCGTCTTTCCTCGTTCCGAAAACAGTGTGGCTAGAAATGTTTGACGTGACTATACGCCGCTGTCTAGGGTGGTCAAACATAAGGTGAACGCGTTTGGCGCTACTAGACAAGCGGCGTTGAGACATGAACCGGACACGAGTCCCGTCCGGGTACATCCAACCCCATGACGGCACAACGGCGCAGACCCGCGAAGCCGCCACGGTTGCACCAACGGCCCCGGCCGCGGCGTCACCGACGTCACCGGGTGTGACAGCCCCCAGAGCCCGTCCCGCGCGGGCCGGCCCATACGAAGGTAGGAACAGCATGTCGGTGTCCCCTCGCCGGCTCCGCGTCGGAGCGATCGCTCTGGCGGCGCTGGCCATAGCCTCCAGCACCGCGTGCAGCGCGGGCGGCAGCGGAGGAAACGGTGACGGCGGTTCGGCCAAGACCCTCACCGTCAACACCTCGTTCGTCCTCAAGACCCTCGATCCCGGCCGGATCTACGAGGCGACCGGCCTCACCGCCGTGCACTCGCTCTACGACACCCTGCTGACCTTCGAGGGCTCGGACGTGAGCAAGCCGGTCCCGGCCCTGGCCGAGTCGTTCGAGGCGTCGCCCGACGCCAAGACCTTCACCTTCAAGCTGCGCGAGGGCGTGAAGTTCTCCGACGGCACCGCGCTGACCGCCGACGACGTGGTCTTCTCCCTCAACCGGCTGAAGAACGTCAAGGCCAGCCCGGCCGTCATGGTCAGCGGCCTCACGTTCGCCAAGACCGACGAGCGGACCGTGGTGGTCACCTCGGCGACCGCCGACCCGAACATCCCGGTGGTGCTCGCGATGCCCTCCACCGGCGTGGTGAACTCCAAGGTCGCCAAGGAGCACGGCGCGACCGACGCCGCCGACGCCGCCAAGAGCGACACCGCGCAGCAGTACCTCGACACGAACTCCGTCGGCAGCGGCCCGTACGTGCTCAAGTCGTACGACCCGTCGGCGCAGGTGGTGCTGGAGACCAACCCCAACTACTGGGGCGACAAGCCCGAGTTCAGCCGCGTCGTGCTGCGCAACATGGACGTGCAGACCCAGAAGCTGACCATGCAGCGGGCCGGCGGCTCCGAGATCGCGCTGGACATCTCCGGCAAGCTGCTGGAGGGGCTGCCGGGCAGCCTGAAGACCTCCGCCATGCAGGACACCGTCTACTTCCTCTTCCTCAACGCCGACCCGGCCGTCTCGCCGGTGAGCTCGAACGCGAAGTTCAACCAGGCGCTGCGGGCCGCCATCGACTACGAGGGCATCGCCGGGCTGTACGGCAAGGGCGCCGCCCCCGGCGCCGGCCTGGTGGCCCCGGCCTACCCGGGCGCGCTGCCCGCCGAGGAGCAGTCGAAGCGTGACGTGGCGAAGGCCAAGGCGTTGCTCACCGAGGCAGGGCTGACCAACCCCACGGTCAAGTTCAACTACCCGGCCATCACCTACAAGGGGGTCGACCTGGGCACGGTCGCGACGAAGGTGCAGGGCGACGCCGCCGAGGCCGGCATCAAGCTGGAGCTCACCCCGCAGCCGCTGACCACCTTCCTCGACGAGATGCGTACGGGCAAGATGGCCCTCGGGTTCACCCCGCAGAGCCTGAACTACCCGGTCGCCGACTCGCTGATCAACAACATGTCTCCCGGCCAGGCCACCGCGCTGCGCTCGGGCTGGACGGTGGAGCGGGCCGACCCGGCCGTCGTGGCCGCCGGCAAGAAGGTCACCGAGACCCTCGACCTGGCCGCCCGGGCCGCCGCCATGCAGGAGTGGCAGCGGGCGATGAACGCCGCCTCGCCGTACGTCGTCCTGGCCAGCAACTCCTCCACCGTGGTGGCGAGCGGCGACCTGACCGGCACGGACTACACCGCCGCCGGTTGGCAGGTCGACCTCGCCGCGGTGGGCCGGGGGTAGTCACTCCATGACGACGACAGTCGACGACGCCGAGCCGGGCGCGGTCACCACGACCGTGTCCCGGCCCCGGCCGCGCCGGGCACTGCTGGTCTTCCTGCTCAAGCGGGTGGCCATCACCGCCGGCCTGCTGCTGGGCGTCACGATCGTGACGTTCGGCCTGGTCACCGTGGTGCCCGGCGACCCGGTCACGGCCAACCTCTCCGACCAGGCGCTCAACGACCCGGCCGCGGTAGCCGCGTTTCAGGAGAAGTGGGGCCTGGACCAGCCGCTGTACGTGCAGTACTTCCAGTACCTGGGCAACCTGCTGACGGGTGACCTCGGCATCTCGCAGCAGACCGGCCGCACGGTGGCCGACGACCTGTTCCAGTACGTGCCGGCGACCATGGAACTGGCCATCCCCACCATGGTGCTGGCGCTGCTCATCGGCACCGGGATCGGCATGCTCGCCGCCGTGCGCAACGGTCGGGTCACCGACCAGCTGATCCGCGTCGGCGCGCTGCTCGGCCTCTCCACCCCGCCGTTCTGGCTGTCGCTCGTCGTGCTCTACGTCTTCTTCTACCAGCTCGGCCTGGCGCCCAGCGGCGGACGGCTCTCGACCGACTTCAGCCCGCCGCCGACGAAGACCGGCATGTACACGGTCGACGCCGCCCTCGCCGGCCAGTGGGACGTCGCCTGGGACGCCGCCCAGCACCTGATCCTGCCGGTGCTCGTGCTGACCAGCCTGACCGTGGCGATGCTCGTCCGGTTCGTCCGCTCGTCCATGCTGGAGGTGCTCCAGCAGGACTACATCCGGGCCGCGTACGCCAAGGGCCTGCCCGCCCGGGTGGTGTTCCGCCGGCACCTGCTGCGGGCCGGCCTGGTCCCGGTGATCACCGTCTCCGGGCTCGCCTTCGCCTCGCTGCTCTCCGGCACGGTGCTGGTGGAGAACATCTTCGGCTGGCCGGGCCTCGGCCAGTACGCGTACCGCAGCGCGACGGCGCTGGACCTGCCCGCGATCCTCGGCGTCAGCCTGTTCGTGGCGCTGGTCTACACGCTGGTCAACCTCACCGTCGACCTGCTGTACGGGCTCATCGACCCGAGGATCCGCCTGTCATGACCGCACTCGCACCCGATCCCGTGGCGCCCGACCCCAAGGCGACCGCCGCGCTGACCCGGCGCCGATTCCTGGGCGGCCGGCTGCGGGGACGTTCGACGGCGCGGCCCATCTGGCGCCAGCCGATCGCCGTGGTGGCCCTGGTCATCCTCGGCGGGTGGCTGCTGGCGGCGCTCCTCGCCCCGCTCGTGGCGCCGTTCGACCCGCTGGCGCAGAGCCCCGACGCCTACGCGCCGCCGTCCGGCACGCACTGGTTCGGCACCGACTCCCTCGGCCGGGACGTGTTCAGCCGGGTGATCCACGGCTCCCGCCTGTCGATCCCCCTCGCGCTCGCCATCGTCTCGCTCGCCCTGCTGATCGGCGGCCTCCTCGGCCTGGTCGCCGGCTACGTGGGCCGGTTCGTCGACGAGGCGCTGATGCGCCTGACGGACCTGGTCTTCGCGTTCCCGCAGATCATCCTGGCGATGGCCGTCACGGCCGCGTTCGGCCCCAGCACCCGCAACGCCGTCCTCGCGCTGGTCATCGTCTCCTGGCCGGTCTACGCCCGGGTCATCCGCAGCGCCGTGCTGACCATGCGCGGCGAGGACTACCTCAGCGCCGCCCGGCTGCTCGGCATCGGGCCGATGCGGGCGCTGCGCCGCGACGTTCTGCCCAACAGCGTGGGGCCGGCGATCGTGCTGGCCACCCTCGAACTGGGCAACGCCGTGCTGCTGCTCTCCGCGCTCTCCTTCCTCGGCCTCGGCCCCCGCCCGCCGGCCGCCGAGTGGGGCTCGATGGTGGCGCTCGGCTCGCAGGACCTCTCCATGTGGTGGGTCAGCGTCTTCCCCGGTCTGGCCATCCTCACCGTGGTGATGGCCTTCAACGTGCTCGGCGACGCGCTGCGCGACCGGATCGACCCCCGCTACGCGAAGGGACGTTGAGAAATGGCACCCCTGCTCGAGGTCGACTCCCTGGCCGTCACCCTGCCCGGTCCCACCGGGCCGCTGCCGATCCTGCACGACGTGTCGTTCACCGTCGACGAGGGCGAGATGGTCGGCATCGCCGGGGAGAGCGGGTGCGGCAAGAGCCTCACCGCGCAGACCCTGCTCGGGCTGCTGCCCGCCGGCGCCAAGGTCACCGGATCGGCCCGGTTCGCCGGCACCGAACTACTCGGCCTGGACACGAAGCGCTGGCAGAAGGTACGCGGTGCCGGCATCGCGATGGTCTTCCAGGACCCCACGGCGGCGCTGCACCCGATGCTCACGATCGGCCGGCAGCTCACCGAACACATGCAGGTCCACCTGGGCCTGGACCGGCGGGCGGCCGACCGGCGGGCGGTGGAACTGCTCGAGCAGGTCCGCATCCCCGACCCGCAGCGGGCGGTGCGGGCGTACCCGCACCAGTTCTCCGGCGGCATGCGGCAGCGGGCGGCCATCGCGATCGCCCTCGCCGCCCGCCCCCGCCTGCTGATCGCCGACGAGCCCACCACCGCGCTCGACGTGACGGTGCAGGCCGGCATCCTGGCGCTGCTGGACCAGTTGCGCGCCGAGACCGGGCTGGCCGTCGCGTTCATCACCCACGACCTCGGGGTGCTCAGCGCGCTCACCACCCGCGGGTACGTCTTCTACGCCGGGCGGGTGGTGGAGACCGGTCCCACCGGGGCGCTGCTCACCGCGCCGCGGCACCCGTACACGGCGGCGCTGCTCGGCGCCCGCCCGCACGGCACCCAGGCCGTCGGCACGCTGCGCCCCATCCCGGGCGGGCCGCCGGCGCCGGGGCAGGCGCCGCCCGGGTGCCCGTTCCAGCCCCGGTGCGGGTACGCCGAGCCGTCCTGCGGCAGCGCGCCGCCCCCGCTCGCCCCCGCCGGCGCCGACCGGTCGGTGGCCTGCGTGGTCCGTCCGCACCTGGAGGTGGCGGCATGAACGAGCCCGTCGGCTCGGGCAACCTGCTCGAGATCAGCGACGTCGAGGTCGAGTACAAGGCGCGCGGCCGGGGGCCGGTGCGGGCCGTGGCCGGGGTGAGCCTCGAGGTGGCGCCCGGCCAGATCGTCGGCCTGGTCGGCGAGTCCGGCTGCGGCAAGTCGTCGCTGGCCCGGGTGGCGGTCGGGCTGGCCGCGCCGAGCGCCGGGGCGATCCGGTTCGCCGGCCGCCCGGTCACCCCGCTCGGCTGGCGGCGCCGGCCGGAGCCGCAGGTCGGGCTCCAGATGGTCTTCCAGAACCCGTACGCGTCGCTGAACCCCCGGCGCACCATCGGCGCCCAGCTCCTCGACGGGGTGCCGGACACGGTGACCGGCGCCGCCCGCCGGGCGAGGGTCGCCGACCTGCTGGACCGGGTCGGCATGCCGGCCGGGGCCGCGGAGCGGTACCCGCACCAGTTCTCCGGCGGCCAGCGGCAGCGGCTCGCCATCGCGCGGGCGCTCGCGCCGGAGCCCCGGATGATCATCGCGGATGAGCCGGTCACCGCGCTGGACGCCTCGTCCCAGGCGCAGGTGGTCAACCTGCTCGTCGGGCTGGTCCGGGACCTGGACATGGGCATGCTGTTCATCTCGCACGACCTGTCCCTGGTGCACGAGATCGCCGACGTCACGGCGGTGATGTACCTGGGCCGGATCGTGGAGACCGCGCCCACCCGTCAGCTGTGGCGCTCGCCCCGGCACCCGTACAGCCAGGCGTTGATCGACGCGGTGCCGCAGATCGGCCCGCACCCGCAGCTGCCCAGGACGCTCGCCGGGGAGGTGCCCGACCCGGCGCACGCGCCGACCGGGTGCCGGTTCCGGCCGCGCTGCCCGCACGCGTTCGCGCCGTGCGGCGAGCAGCCGCCCACGCTCGACCTCGGCGGCCGCAGCGCCGCCTGCTGGCTCAACGACCCGACGGTGGCGCCGACCACCGCGCCCGCCGCGTAGAGGACTCCGCATGCACATCCCCACCGAACAGGTCCTGGTCAACCTCGCGCTCTACGACGGCGTGCGGGACGACCTCCAGCGCGACCAGGGCATCTGGGTCGGCGCCGACGGCACGATCCGCGCGGTCGGTCCGGTCGACGACGTCCTCGCCGAGGCCGGCGGCGCCCGGGTGGTCGACCTGCACGGCGACCACGTCATGCCCGGCCTGACCAACATGCACGTGCACCTCTCGCTCGGCCTGCCCGGCCACTTCGGCGACGAGGTGCACCGCTCGAACCTCGCCGAGCTGGTGCTGCTGATGGCCGACTCGGCGCGGCGGACCCTGCACTCCGGGGTCACCACCGCCCGGCTCGTCGGCGAGAGCCGGTACGCCGACTTCGCCCTGCGCAAGGGCATCGAGCGCGGCGCGGTGGACGGCCCACGGATCTTCACCGCCGGGCACGCCCTCTGCTGCACCGGGGGGCACGGCTGGGAGGCCGACGCCCTGGAGGCCGACGGGGCGGACGGGTTCCGCCGGCTCACCCGGCAGCAGATCCGGGCCGGCGCCGACCTGATCAAGGTGTGCATCTCCGGCGGCATCGCCGGCGAGTTCGAGTCGATCGACACCCCGCAGCTGCTCGACGACGAGCTGGCGGCGGTGATCCGGGTGGCGCACGACTGGGGCCGCAAGGTCACCGCGCACGCCGGCCCCGCCGAGTCGGTGCGCCGCGCCGTGGAACTCGGGCTGGACTGCGTCGAGCACGGCTACGAGCTGACCGACGAGGTGACCCGGCTGATGGCCGACCGGGGTGTCTGGTACGTCCCGACCATCGTGGTCAGCCGCTGCGAGCAGTTCTTCCGCGACGCCGGCGTGCCGGGCTGGCTGATGGACCGCGCCCTGGGCGCCGGGCCCCGGCACTGGGAGAGCCTCCAGCACGCCATCCGCAACGGAGTGCCGATCGCACTGGGCAGCGACATGCCGCCGCACGCCGGCTACGACGAGACGACCGCGACCGTGCGTGAGCTGGAGTTCATGGTGGACGCCGGGATGCCCGTGGCCGACGCGCTGAAGTCCGCCACCATCCGCCCCGCGCAGTGGCTGGGCCAGGCCGACACGCTCGGCAGCGTCGAGGTGGGCAAGCACGCCGACCTGCTGGTCCTGCGCGACGATCCCACCCGGTCGGTGTCCGCGCTGCGCACCCTGCACGCGGTGCTCAAGGGCGGCGTCGGATACCGCGACGACCACGGCCGCCTGGGCGTCGCCCGATGACGACCATCACCGAGGTCGCCGACGGGTACCTCGACGCGCTCGCCGAGCTGGCCCCGGAGGCCGCCGAGGCGGCGGGTCGTACCCCCGGATCGCACTTCGCGGACCTCTCCCCCGACGGCTTCGCGGCCCGCGCGGAGCTGGCGCGCGGCACCGCCACGGCGGCGGCCGGCGCCGACGCCGACGGCACGGCGCAGCGGGCCCTCGCGGGCGCGCTGCGCGACCGGCTGGCCAGCGAGGTCGACCTCTACGACGCGGGCTTCACCACCCGGCTGCTCGCCCCGCTGGCGACGCCGGTGCACCTGGTCCGGCAGGTGTTCGACAACCTGCCGCGCGCCACCGACGAGGACTGGGCGGTCGTCGCCGCGCACCTGCGCCGGGTGCCCACGGCCCTCGGCCAGTACGCCGAGACGCTGCGCTGGTCGGCGAAGCGGGGACACCTGGTGGCCCGCCGGCAGGTGCTGGCGGTTGCCGACCAGTGCACCGCATGGGTCACCGCCGACGACTTCTACGGCCGGCTGGTGGCCGGCCACCCGGGCGGGCCGCTCGCCGGGGAGCTGGCTGCCGGGGCGCGGTCGGCCGCCGCCGCGACGGCGGACTTCGCCGCGTTCCTGCGCACCGAGCTGGCGCCCCGGGCCACCGACGTCGACGGCGTCGGCCGCGACCTGTACGCCGTCACCGCGCGCAGCTTCCTCGGGGCGACCGTCGACCTGGACGAGCTGTACGCGTACGGCTGGGCGGAGCTGGCCCGCACCGCCGCCGAGCAGCGGGCGGTCGCCGCCGAGCTGGGCCACCCCGACGTGGCGTCGGCGCGGGCCGCGCTGGACGCCGACCCCGCCGGCCGGGTGCCGGTCGGGCCCGACCTGGAGCGGTGGCTGCGCGAGCGCACCGAACAGCTCACCGACGCCCTCGACGGACCGCACTTCGACATCCCGGCCGCCACCCGCCACGTGGTGTGCCGGCTCAGCCCCGCCGCCTCCGGCGTCATGTACTACACCCCGCCCGACGCCGGGCTGACGCGGCCGGGCGGAATCTGGTGGTCGACGCCCCCCGGCGAGTCGACGGTGCCGGTGTGGCGGCACGTCGGGACGCTCTGCCACGAGGGGCTGCCCGGGCACCACCTCCAGCACGCGATCACCCTCACCACCGCCGAGCTGCACCCGTGGCAGCGGTCGCTGTGCCAGGTGCACGGGTACGCCGAGGGCTGGGCGCACTACGCCGAACGCCTCGCCGACGAACTGGGCCTCTACGCCGGTCCCGCCGAGCGGCTCGGGATGCTCGACGGGCAGATGTGGCGCGCGGCCCGGGTGGTCATCGACCTCGGCCTGCACCTGGACGTGCCGATCCCGCCCGGGAACGGCGTCACCGACGCGCGCCGGTGGACCCCCGAGCTGGCCGTGGACTTCCTGGTCCGCGTCGCCGGGCTGGACCCGGCGACCGCGCGGTTCGAGGTCGACCGCTACCTGGGCTGGCCGGCGCAGGCGTTGGCCTTCAAGGTCGGGGCGCGGCTCTGGCAGCAGGCCCGCCGGGAGGTCGAACGGCGCGAGGGCGCGGGATTCGACCGCAAGCGGTTCCACCACCGCGCCCTGCGGCTCGGCCCGATGGGGCTGGATCCGCTGCGCGCCCGCCTCGCCGAACTCTCCTGATCCACCGTCACCCCCGTCACCCCCGTCCGCCCCGACCGGAAGCGAGCCCCGATGACCGTTGACGATCTCACCGCCGCCATCACCGACATGTACCGGTCGTTGGGCGACCGGTCGGCGTTCGACGCCCGCCTGCACCCCGAACTGACGATCTGGGAGTCCGACGCGCCCGAGCTGCTGGACGGGCTGGCCGCCCTGGACGACCTGCGGGACCGCCGGGCGGCGGACCGGGGCCCGGCCGCGCCCCCCACCTCGGTCGCGCCCGAGCAGTTCCGGGTCGAGTCGTGGGACGACACCGGCCTGGTCCGCTACGTCCTGCGGGCCCGGTACGCGGGCGGGCAGCCGGACGACTGTTTCCGGGTGACCGACGTGCTGCGCCGCGACGAGCGGGGCTGGCGCATCGTGCACCACCACGCGGAGGCGGTCCGATGAGCGCCGAGGAACCGGTCACCGACCTCTACGACCTGCGGGTCGTGGTGGAGCGGATCGAGGGCCGGTCCGTCTGCGGCCTACGGCCGGGTGACTACATCGACCTGACCGAGTCGAACCGGCTCAGCATCCCGACGGGCAAGCACTTCTGCCTCTACGCCCTCGCCGCGTGCCTGCCGCTGCTGCCGGCCAAGCAGCGGCCGCTGCCGCCGGAGGACTGGCTGGCCCGGGACAGTCACGTGGCCTGCCCGGACCCGGACGAGCGGGTCATCATGCGCATCGAACGGACCGCCCGGCGGCAGATTCCCACTGGAGACCTGACGTGAGCACCGACGACGGACGCCGACTCGTCGGCATCGGACTGCAGTCCGACAAGAGCGCCGACGAGTACGCGGCACTGGCCGAACTCGCCGAACGGCACGGCTTCGACGTGCTGTCGGTCTTCGGCGACCTGATGTACCAGCCGCCGATCTTCCCGCTGCTGGTGGCCGCCCGGCACACCCGGCGGATCCGGCTCGGGTCGGCCTGCCTGAACCCGTTCACCATGCACCCGGTGGAGATCGCCGGGCAGGTCGCTGCCCTGGATCTGGCGTCGAACGGGCGGGCCTACCTCGGGCTGGCCCGGGGCACCTGGCTCGACCAGATCGGGGTGCCGCAGGCCCGGCCGCTGCGCCGGATCACCGAGACGGTCGACGTGGTGCGGCTGCTGCTCTCCCGCGACGAGGGCGGCTTCGCGGGCCGGGAGTTCACCGTGGCGCCCGGCACGGCGCTGCGCTACGCCCCGGTCCGCGCCGACGTGCCCGTCCTGGTGGGGACGTGGGGTCAGCAGACCGCCCGGACGGCTGCCGCCTTCGCCTCGGAGATCAAGGTCGGCGGGTCGGCCAACCCGGCGATGGCCAAGACGATGCGCGCCTGGCTGGACGAGGCCACGCCCGCCGGCCGGGACCAGGTGGGTGTGGTGATCGGTGCGGTCACCGTGGTGGACGAGGACGGCGCCCTGGCCCGCCGGGTGGCCCGCACCGAGGTCGCCATGTACCTCGCCGTGGTCGCCGCCCTCGACCCCAACGTGGACATCGACCCGGAGCTGCTGGCGCGGATCCAGCAGCACGTCGCCCGCCAGGAGCACGATCTCGCCGGCGCGCTGATCGGCGGGGACCTGCTCGACCTGTTCGCCTTCTCCGGCACGCCCGAACATGTCGCGGCGCAGGCCGCGGCGGTGTTCGACGCCGGGGCCACCCGGGTGGAGTTCGGCACCCCGCACGGGCTGACCCCGGCCGGTGGCGTCGACCTGCTCGGCCGCCGGGTGCTGCCGCTGCTCAGGGAGTGACGCCCCGGTGGGGGCGGGCCGGAAGGGGTTCACGACCCGCCCCCATCTGACAAATTTCCACGCCCGGTCGTGTTCTTTCATTCCTGGGTCTCGCTCTTGCATTGTGGAGTCGCCTACTGCACCATGGCCATCGATACCTTTCCGCTACCGGAAGGAAGACGGCCATGGCGGTGTCCCGTCGCAGACTCATCGGATCCCTCGCCGCCGGTTCGGCGCTCGCCGCCGTCTCACCCACCGACCTGGTCTCCGCCCTGCGCGGCACGGCGTACGCGGCCAGCCCGCCGGGCGACGTCGTCGGCAAGGTCTCGGTCGGCTACCAGGGCTGGTTCAGCTGCCCCGGTGACGGCGCGCCCATCGGCGGCTGGTGGCACTGGAGCCGCGACCGGTTCCAGTCGCCCTCCCCGGCCAACACCACGATCGTCTCCTGGCCCGACATGCGGGAGTACACCCGCAGCTACACCACCGCGTACCCGCCGCTCGGCAACGGCCAGCCGGCGCAGCTCTTCTCCTCCTACGACCAGCAGACCGTCGACACCCACTTCCGCTGGATGCAGGAGCACGGCTGCGACACCGCCGCCCTGCAACGGTTCAACCCGTTCGGCGACGAGGGGCCGACCCGCGACGCCATGACGGTCAAGGTCCGTGGCGCGGCGGAACGCCACGGCCGCAAGTTCTACGTCATGTACGACGTCACCGGCTGGACGGCGATGCAGTCCCAGATCAAGCAGGACTGGCTCGACCGGATGTCCGCGCACACCGCCTCACCGGCGTACGCGCGGCAGAACGGCCGGCCGGTGGTCTGCGTCTGGGGCTTCGGTTTCAACGACGACGGCCGCCCGTTCGCGCCGGCCGCCTGCCTCGACGTCGTCAACTGGTTCAAGGCCCAGGGCTGCTACGTCATCGGCGGCGTGCCGACCTACTGGCGGCAGGGCGTCAACGACTCCCGGCCGGGCTTCTCCGAGGTCTACCACGCGTTCCACATGCTCTCGCCGTGGATGGTCGGCCGCACCGGCACCCTCGACGGGCTCGACTGGTTCCATACCAACGTCAACCTCCCCGACCTGGCCGACTGCGCGGCGCACGGCATCGACTACCAGCCCTGCGTGATGCCCGGCGACCTGTCGGCCGGGCACCGCCGCCACGGCGACTTCTACTGGCGGCACCTCTACAACATGACCCGGCTGGGCGCGCATGGCCTCTACGTCTCCATGTTCGACGAGTACAACGAGGGCAACCAGATCGCCAAGACCAGCGAGACGCAGGCGACGACGCCGGCCGGGGCGGGCATCCGGGCGCTGGACGAGGACGGCACCGTTTGCTCCGCCGACTACTACCTGCGGATCACCGCCGACGGCGGCCGGATGTTCAAGGGGCAGCTCGCCCTGACCCCCGTACGACCGACGCCGCCCGTCCTCGGCGGCGGCCCACAGCCCGGGGGCGACCTGGCCGCTGGCCGGCCGGCGTCGGCGAGCAGCCAGAACGGCGCGTTCGCCGCCGGCAACGCCGTCGACGCCGACCCGAACAGCTACTGGGAGTCCGCCAACGGCGCCTTCCCCCAGTGGTGGCGGGTCGACCTGGGCGCGAGCCACCCGGTGGCCCGGGTCGTCCTTGCCGTGCCCGCCGGCTGGGAGGCGCGCACCCAGACGGTGACGGTGCAGGGCAGCACCGACGGCACGAATTTCACGACGCTCACCGGGCCCGTCGGGGTCCGGTTCGACCCGGCGACCGGCAACACCGCGACCCTCACCGTGCCGTCCACCGCCGCCCGCCACGTCCGGGTCACCGTCGCGGGCAACACCGCCTGGCCGGCGGCCCAACTCGCTCAGGTCAAGGTGTACGCGGCGACCGGCACGCCCACCACGCCCACCACGCCGGGCGGCCTCACGGTGACCGGCCGGACCTCGACCAGCGTGTCGCTGGCCTGGACGGCGTCGACCGACCCCGACGGCATCACCGGCTACCAGGTGCGCCGCGACGGGCAGACCGTCGCGTCCGTCCCGGGCACCTCCGCCACCGTCGGCGGGCTGACGCCCCAGACCACGTACACCTTCACGGTCGTCGCAGTGGACGGCGCCAGCACGCTGTCGGCGCCCTCCGCCGCCGTGTCGGCGACCACCGCGCCGGCGCCCGGGGCCGACCTCGCCCGGGGCAGGTCGGTGACGGAGAGCAGCCACGTGCAGGCCTACGGCTGTGCCAACACCGTCGACGGCGACGCGGACACCTACTGGGAGAGCGCCGGCAACGCCTTCCCGCAGTGGGTGCGGGTGGACCTCGGCGCGATCGTCCCCGTCGGACAGGTCGTGCTCCGGCTCCCGCCCGCCGCCGCCTGGCAACGACGCACCCAGACCCTCTCCGTCGAGGTGAGCCCGGACGGCACCGCGTGGAGCACACCCGTCGCCCCGGCCGGCCGGGTCTTCGATCCGGCCACCGGCAACCGGGTGACGATCGCCGTCCCGGCGGCGCCCGGCCGGTACGTGCGGATCCGCGTCACCGGCAACACCGGCTGGCCCGCGGCGCAGCTGTCCCAGCTTGAGGTGTACGCCGCGTAGCGGCGGTCACTGCCGGCCGCGCGGCCGGACCCGTCCCACCACGAGAAGAGTCACGCCATGCCCCTGAGCAGATCTGCGCTGCCCGGACCGTCGTCGCGGCGACGGCCCCGGGCGGCGGTCGCCGCCACCGTCGCGCTCGCGACCGCCCTCGGCGTCCTGGCCGGCGCGCCCGGCCCGGCCACCGCCACCCCGCCCGCCGGCATCGCACCGGTGGTGACCAGGGCCGGCCTCGACCCGCACCTGGTCGCGGGGCGCGGCGCCGACGTCGACTTCGTCGAGCAGGAGGCGGAGAACGCGACCACGGACGGCGAGGTCATCGGCCCCGACCGCACCGCCTACACGCTGCCCGCCGAGGCCTCCGGCCGCCGCGCCGTCCGGCTGACCCCCGGCCGGTACGTCGAGTTCGTCCTGCCCCGCGCGGCCAACGCGATCACCGTGCGCTACAGCATCCCCGACGCCCCGCAGGGCGGCGGCATCACCGCCCCGCTGGACGTGGCGGTCAACGACCGGCGGGTCCGGACGATGACCCTCACCTCGCAGTACGCCTGGCTCTACAACCAGTACCCGTTCTCCAACGACCCGACCGCCGGCCTGCTGCACCCGGACTGGTGGATCACCGAGTGCTCGTGCGTGCCGGCGGCCACCACCCCGTACCCGAGCATCCCCACCCCGTTCCGCCCCAGCCACTTCTACGACGAGCAGCGGCTGCTGCTCGGCCGGACGTACCGGGCGGGCGACCGGATCCGGCTCACCGCCCCGGCCGGCAGCAACGCGGCGTGGACGGTGATCGACCTGCTCGACTCCGAACTCGTCGGCCCGCCGCGCGTCCGGCTGCGCGCCGCGAACGTGCTGGCCTTCGGCGCCGACCCGACCGGCCGCCGCGACTCCGCCGCCGCCCTGGAGCGGGCCATCGCCTTCGCCCGGCGGGCGGACGTACCGGTCTACCTGCCACCCGGCACGTACCAGGTCAACCGGCACATCATCGTCGACGACGTGACGATCGAGGGCGCCGGCAGCTGGTACACGATCATCAAGGGACGCGAGGTCGCCCTGCCCACGCCCGCGCCGGACGGCTCGGTGCACACCGGCGTCGGCTTCTACGGCAGGAGCGCCGCCGACGGCGGCAGCCGCAACGTGCACCTCTCCGGCTTCGCCATCGAGGGCGACGTGCGCGAGCGCATCGACACCGACCAGGTCAACGCGATCGGCGGCGCGATGAGCGACTCCACCATCGACGGGCTGCACCTGCGCCACACGAAGGTGGGCATCTGGTTCGACGGGCCGATGAGCAACGTGCGGGTCACCAACACGATCATCGTCGACCAGATCGCGGACGGGCTCAACTTCCACACCGGCGTCACCGACTCGCTGGTCGCCCACACCTTCGTCCGCAACAGCGGCGACGACGGGCTCGCGATGTGGTCGGAGAAGGTCGGCAACGCCCGCAACCGCTTCGACCACAACACCGTGCAGTCCCCGGTGCTGGCCAACGGCATCGCCCTCTACGGCGGCACCGACCTCACCGTGTCGCACAACCTGGTCGCCGACCCGGTGCGGGAGGGCAGCGCGATCCAGGTCGGCTCCCGCTTCGGCGCGCAGCCCTTCACCGGGCGGCTGCTGATCACCGGCAACACCACCGCCCGCGCCGGCACGTACGAGCTGAACTGGAAGATCGGGCTGGGGGCCATCTGGTTCTACGCGCTGGACCGGGACATCGACGCGCGGATCGAGGTGATCGGGGACAGCTACCTCGACAACACGTACAACGCCATCATGCTGGTCAGCGACTGGCCCGTGAAGGACCTCCACTCCATCACCGGCGTCCGGTTCCAGGACATCCGGGTCGACGGCACGGGCACCTCCGTGCTGAGCGCCCGGGCGGCGGGGTCGGCCTCGTTGCGCAACGTCGACGCCCGCAACGTCGGCGCCGTCGGCGTCAACAACTGCGGGTCGTTCAACTTCCCGGCGACCGGCTCGGAGTTCGCCCTCACCGACCTGGGCGGCAACGACGGCGGTTGGCTGGCCCCGTGGCAGCTGCCGAACACCATCACCTGCGACGACCGGCCGCCGGTCGTGCCGCCACCGCCACCGTCGGCCTGGTGAGCCCCTCGCGGTGGGCGGTGGACTCCGCCGCCCACCGCACCGGCCAGTCCTGTCCGGCGGGTGCCCAGCGCCAGGTCGGAGGGGCGATCGTAGGCTCGGCCGACTCCGCCGCGCCACCGCCAGCCGCCGCCGTACCGGGACACCCCGGCACGGCGGCGGCTTTCTCGTGCCCCGCCCGACGGGAACCGTCGGCCCAACCCCGCACCCACCCGCCGGCCGTGTGACGGGTCAGCCGTTCACCACGATTGACGAATATCGACCAAATGTGCTAACAAACCGCCTTGTGAATGTCGCCGAAAATGGCGGAAACCCTCCCCTTTCCGAAAACGGACACGGTGTGCGACAGGGGCGTGACACATTACCTTTCGTCGTTGCATAATGGCCGCCGCACGCGCTGTCGCACCGTCGGTTTCCGATGCGGCGACGCCGACCGAAGGGGACACAATTCCGTGAAGCGGGACCACTCACCTGTGCTGCCTGGCGACGGCGCCACGGACTATGCGCGCTACATGCGGCTGGACGCGCTGCTCGACCTGCAACGGCGTCCGGAGGAGATGCTCCACCGCGACGAGTTGCTCTTCCAGGTGGTGCACCAGTCCACCGAGTTGTGGCTGAAACTCGCCGCCGCCGAGCTGGCCGAGGCGGTCACCCGGCTGCGCGCCGGCGAGCTGGCGGTGACCGAGTCGCTGCTGGCCCGGGCGACGCTCGGAATCCAGCTGGTCACCGACCAGCTGGAGATGTTCCGGCACCTGTCCCCGGCCGACTTCCAGGCCATGCAACCGGCGCTGGGCAAGGGATCCGGCGCGGAGTCGCCCGGCTGGCGGCAGGTCCAGGCCACGAGCCGACAGCTCGGCCGGGCATTCGCCGAGCAGCTGGAGGCCCAGGGAATCGACCCGGCCACACTGGGCCGGCCGGATCCGGCGAACCCCGTCCAGCGGCTCGCCGAGGCGCTCGTCGAGTGGGACGAGCGGGTGTCGCTGTGGCGGACGCGGCACTACCAGATCGCCCTGCGCGTCGGGGGCCACGCCCCGGACGGCGCCGAGGCGACGATGCTCGCCAAGCTCGTCGGGTACCGGTTCTTCCCCGAACTGTGGCGGGCCCGCCTGAAGCCCACCGGCGAATCCGGTAACGAATCACAGGTCGGTCGTCCCTGACAATCGTCGTCCACCAGAAATTGTCAATCCCTCCCCACCTGTCTGCGTGGCGACCGAAATGTCGAGGTGCGGTTCGTGCGTGAACTGACGAGTTGGCTGTCCGGTGCCGGTGAGCCCGACAGTTTCCCATACTCCGCCGTGCTGGCGGAGTATCACCGGGTCGGCAAACACTTCGTCGAGAAGGAACTGCTGGCCCTGCTCGACCAGGCCCGTGCGCAGTCGACGGTGCCGGCGGCCGCGCGGGATGCCCACGCCCGGTTGCTGGGTGCCTTCCTCGACGCCGCGCTCGACAAGTGGGACGGCCGGTACGACTACCGCAGTTACCTGGCGCTGCGGCTGCTCCGGCTGCCCTGCGGGGACGAGGTCGACGACGGGCCGGCCGCCGACCCGGTCGGTGCCCGGCGGGACCGGGACCGGCTCCTCGTCCGCCTGGTCGCCGACGCGCTGGCCTTCGAGCTGACCGCCGCCTCCGGCGCCACCGACCTGCTGCCCGAGCGGCGCCCGAGCCGGGACGTGGTGGCCAAGCGCTACCGGCTCGGCGTACGGGCCGCGTCCCCCGCTCTCGTCCGGCTGGGCCTGGCCGGCACGGTCCCCCACCGGGAGGCGGTGGCGACCCCGGACGAGCTGCGGGCCCTCGCCGCCGACCCGGATCCCACCGGGGAGCTGGTGCTGCGGCTGAGCATGCTGCCGGTCCACGTGACACACGACGAGTACCTGTTCATCCGGGTGCTCCAGGCGTACGAGTGCCTCTTCGCGGGAATCGCCGACGAGCTGCGCGCCACCGTCGCCGCCCTGACCGCCGGCCACGCAGGACCGGCGGTCGAGCGGCTGGCGTACGCCCGCGAGCAGCTCACCGCCGCCGGACCGCTGTTCTCGCTGCTGGCCACCATGCAGGCGGAGGCGTTCCGGACCTTCCGGGAGTTCACCGAGGGGGCGAGCGCCATCCAGTCGCGCTCCTACAAGCTGGTGGAGTCGCTGTGCCGTACCCCGGAGGGGTCGCGGTTGGACTCGGCCGCCTACCACCAGGTGCCGGAGGTCCGCGACCGGGTGCACGCCGGGCGGCCGTCGGTCGACGACGCGTTCCGGGCCGCCGTACGCGACGGACTGCTCGCCGCGCCCGGCGGCGAGCGGGTCGAGGAGGAGATGCGGTCGTTCGCCGCTGCGGTCGTCCAGTGGCGGCGTACGCACCACCGGCTGGCGACCCGGATGCTCGGCCCCCGCCCCGGCACCGGCTACACGGAGGGCACGCCCTACCTGGCCGCCGTCCGGTCCATCCCGGTCTTCACCTCCGTCGCCGACGACTCCCGATCCCCGTCCCCGACCGCACCGACCGGAGGCAGCCCCGAGTGAGCCCGCCCGAACCGCACCCCGACGCGCACCTGCCCGAGTGCCTCGACGCCACCGCGCACGCCGCCCTGCGCGCCGAGTTCCCCCTGCTCCAGAGCGCCGTCTATCTCAACAACAACTCCACCGGCGCGGTGCCCAGAGGGGCGGAACACGTCCTCACCGGCTACTGGGAGACGCTGCGGAGCTGGCGCGACGAGGTCTGGCAGGGCTGGCACGTCGGCCTCGACCGGTACGCCGACTCGGTCGCCGCCCTCATCGGCGCGCCGGCGGGCAGCGTCGTCACGGACGCGAACCTGAGCACGCTGCTCGCCCGGGTGGCGTCCTGTTTCGACTACCGCCCGCCGCGCGACCGGATCGTCACCACCGACCTCGAGTACCCGACCGTGCCGTTCATCTGGAACGCGTTCCGCCGCTACGGCGCCCGACTCGACGTGGTCGGCTCGGGCGGCCCGCGGTTCGACGAGGACGCCCTCGATGCGCGCGTCGACGAACGCACGCTGCTGGTGTGCGTCCCGCACGCCAGCTTCTCCTCCGGCGCCACCATCGACCTGCACCGGCTGGTGCGGCGCGCCCACGACGTCGGCGCCCTGGTGGTGGTCGACGCCTTCCAGAGCGTCGGGGTGATGCCGCTGGACGTGACGGCGCTCGGCGTCGACGTGGTCCTCGGCGGCGCGCACAAGTGGCTGTGCGGGGTCGGCACCGCCTTCCTCTACGTCCGCCCGGGCCTGGTCCCGAAGCTGGAACCGGCGGCGACCGGCTGGCAGGCCGGCGACCGGGCGTTCACGTTCCAGCCGTCGACCGGCTGGGCCGACGGGGCCCGGCGGTTCGCCGGCGGCACCCCGTTCCCCCTCACCTCGCTGGTCTCCCAGGTCGGCCTGGACCTGCTGGCCGGGGTGGGCATCGACGCGATCCGCCGGCACTCGCTCGCCTGCACCCAACGGGTCCTGGACCGGGCCGCGGCGGCCGGCATCGACGTGGTCAGCCCGACGGACCCGCACCGGCGCGGCGGCGTCGTCTGCCTGGACGTCGCCGACGGCGAGGCCGTCAAGCGGCGGCTGGTCGCGCGCGACATGGTCTGCAGCTGGCGGGGCCACCTGCGGGTCGGCCCGCACGTCTACAACACCCTCGACGAGATCGACACGTTCATGGACGCCCTGGAAGAGGAGCTGAAACGGTGAAGGTCACGCTGTCCCCCCGGGCGCTGATGAGTCTGCTCGCCAACGGGCCCAAGGCCATGGACGTGCTGGAGACCGCGCTCGGCATGGGACTGCTCGACGCGCTGGAGCCCGGGCCGGCGAGCCTCGGCGAGCTGGCCGCCCGGTTCGGCGTACGGCCCCTGCGGCTCTACAAGTTCCTCGACTGCCTGGAGAGCCTCGGCATCGTCGAGCGCAGTGAGCCAGGCGACGACATCACGACGGCCACGTACCGCGCGGTGCCCGGCCTCCGGGACGCCGTCACGGCGGTCGTCGGCCCCGGCGCCGTCGAACGCGACCGGGACCGCTACCCCTGGCGGCGGCTGCACGGACGGCTGGCCGAGAGCCTGCGGGGCGAGGTGAGCATGAGCGACGACGACTTCGCCTGGCCCCCGAAGACCGACGAGCAGACCGCCGACTTCGAGCGCAGCATGGCCGTCGGTCTCGGCCCGGTGATCGAGACGGTGCACCGCAACGCCGACCGGCTGTGGCCGGACCGGCGTCGCCTGCTGGACGTCGGCGGGGGCGACGGCACGCTCGCCGCGCACGTCCTCGACGACGCCCCGGGGCTGCGGGCCGACGTGTACAACCTGCCGGCCGTGGCGCCGCTGGTGGCGGCCACCGCGGCCCGCGGGGGGCATGCCGACCGGCTGGGTTTCGTCGGCGGCGACTTCTTCGCCGAGCCGCTGCCCACGGGCTACGACGCCATGGCGTTCGTCCGGGTGCTGCACGACTGGCCGAACGACGTCGCCCGCCGGCTGGTCGAGAAGGCGTACGCGGCCCTCGAACCGGGCGGGCTGCTGGTGATCTGCGAGGAGTTCCGCACCCCGGACCGGCTGGCGATGCAGTTCTTCTGGAGCTACTTCCTCATCGGGGTCGACAGCTGCGTCAGCCGGCTGCGGGAGGTCGAGTTCTACACCGGCCTGCTCAAGGAGGTCGGCTTCGACCGGGTGGCCGTGCTGCCCGGCGGCTGGGAGCTGGTCTGCGCGTACAAGCCGGTGGCCGGGGTGTGATCCGCCGGGCCGGCGTGGCGGGGCCGCTTCCCCGCCACGCCGGCTCGGCGGCGTTTGACCGCCGGGGCCGGGGGAAGACCGTGCGCCCAGGGCCGATTCCGGAGGAGCGACGATGGCGGACGCAGGACGGGCCAGGAAGGCCACCGGGGCGCGCAAGGCCCCGATGAAGCGGGCGGCGGCGGCGAAGAAGGTGGCGACGGCCACGAAGCGGGCCACCGGGGCGACCGCGGCCAGGTCCCCGGGCGGGAAGCCCACCCCGACGACCGCCCGCGCGGCCCGGAAGAAGGACACCTCGGCCACGGCGGCCCCGGCCCGCGCCCGCAAGGCGCCCGCCACCGCCGCGCCCGCGAAGAAGGCGCCCGCGAAGAAGGCGGCGAAGGCCGCGGCGACCCGCGCCGGCGCGGCCTCGAAGGCCCCGGCCCGCAAGGCGACGACCATGGAGTCGTTCGGCACCCGACGGGCGCCCCGGACGAGCGCCGGCTGAGCCGGCACCACGACGCGCGGCGGGGTCCGGACGCCGGCGGCGCCGGGGCGTCGGCCAGAATGGGCCGGTGGCGAAGCGATCCCGCCGGCGGGCGGCCGACGACCGTGACCGGCCCTGCCCCTGCGGCGCCGGCCAGCCGTACGCCGGATGTTGCGGGCGGCTGCACCGGGGCGAGGCGGACGCGGCGACCGCCGAGGCGCTGATGCGCTCGCGGTACAGCGCCTTCGCCGTCGGCGACACCGCGTACCTGCTGCGCAGCTGGCACTCCTCGACCCGGCCGGGCGCCCTCGACCTCGACCCCGGCCAGCGCTGGACGGGCCTGGAGATCGTCGACACCGACCGGGGCGGGCTGTTCGACGCCACCGGCACCGTCGAGTTCCGGGCCCACCACCGCGCCGGCGGCCAGCCGGGTACGCAGAGCGAGCGCAGCCGGTTCGTCCGCGAGGACGGCCGTTGGGTCTACCTCGACGCGCTGCCCGACTGACGCCCGGTCGCGGCGCCTGGGCACCGCGACCGGGACGCGCTCAGCCGTTGGCGGCGACGCCGTGCGTCAGGCCGAGCCGGTCGACCGCCGCCGAGACGAGTTCGTCAGGCGTCAGCGACAGGTCGAGCACCAGCACCGACTCGTCGGGGTGGTGCTGTTCCAGGGTGGCCAGCTGCGACTCCAGCAGGCTCGGCGGCATGAAGTGCCCGGCACGCCGGGCCATCCGCTCCCGGATCACCTCGGCGGCGCCGTCCAGGTGGACGAACTCGACGCTCGGCGGCCCCTGCCGCAGCGTGTCGCGGTAGGACCGCCGCAGCGCCGAGCAGGCCAGCACCGTCGACACGCCCTCGGCGGCGCGGGCGGCCATCCAGCCCGCCAGCTCGCGCAGCCAGGGCAGTCGGGCGGCGTCGTCCAGCGGCACGCCGGCGCGCATCTGCGCCACGTGCTCCGGCGTGTGGAACTCGTCGGCCTCGGCGAAGACCAGTCCGGTACGGGCGGCGATGCCCCGGGCCACGGTCGTCTTGCCGGCGCCGGACACCCCCATCACGACCACGTGCCGCGTCGGGGACGCGCCCTCACCAGTCATGGACGGTGCCGTCCTGGAGCCGGTTGAACGGCAGGTACGCCGGCACGTACGGGAACTTCGCGGCGGCCTCCTCGTCCAGTTCGACGCCGAGCCCGGGCTGCTCCCCCGGGTGCAGGTAGCCGTCGACGAAGGTGAACGACTGCCGGAACACCTCGTTGGTGAGCGCCCCGTGCCGCATGTACTCCTGGATGCCGAAGTTGTGGATGGCCAGGTCCAGGTGCAGGGCGGCGGCCATGCCGACGGGCGAGATGTCGGTCGGGCCGTGGATGCCGGACTTGATCTGGTACTGGGCGGCGAAGTCGAGCAGCTTGCGCATGGCCGTGATGCCGCCGGTGTGGGTGACGGCGGAGCGGACGTAGTCGATGAGCTGCTCGCGGATGAGCGTCTGGTAGTCCCAGACGGTGTTGAAGACCTCGCCGATCGCCAGCGGCGTGGTGGTGTGCTGGCGGACCAGCCGCAGCGCCTCCTGGTTCTCCGCCGGGGTGCAGTCCTCCAGCCAGAACAGGTCGTACGGCTCGAGGGCCTTGCCCAGCTTGGCGGCCTGGATGGGGGTCATCCGGTGGTGGCCGTCGTGCAGCAGCGGCAGCTCCGGGCCGAACTCGTTGCGGACCGCCTCGAACACGCCGGGCAGGTGGCGCAGGTAGGAGCGGGTGTCCCAGTCCTCCTCGGCCGGCAGCGGGATGCGCTGCGCCGGCTCGTAGTCGTACCGCTTGCCGTCGGCGCTGGGCTGGGCGGCGACCCCGTACACGGCGTTGATGCCCGGCACCGAGGTCTGCACCCGGATCGAGCGGTAGCCCTCGTCGAGGTGCCGGCGGATCGAGTCGAACAGCTCCGGCAGGTCCCGGCCGGAGGCGTGGCCGTAGGCCATGATCCCGGTGCGCGACGCCCCGCCCAGCAGCTGGTACAGCGGCATGCCGGCGGCCTTGGCCTTGATGTCCCACAGGGCCACGTCGACCGCCGCGATGGCGGCCATGGTGACCGGCCCGCGACGCCAGTACGCCGAGCGGTAGAGGAACTGCCAGGCGTCCTCGATGCGGTGCGCGTCCCGGCCGATCAGCAGCGGGACGACGTGGTCGCGCAGGTACGAGGCGACCGAGAGTTCCCGTCCGTTGAGGGTGCCGTCGCCCAGGCCGGTGACGCCGTCCTCCGTGGTGATCTTCAGGGTGACGAAGTTGCGGTCGGGGCTGGAGACGATGACGTCAGCGGCGACGATCTTCACGGGGTGCCTTTCTTCTTCGGGGTGCTCGGTGGTCAGCGGAGGACGTCGCCGGCCTCGTGGCCGTCGAGGAGGGACAGTTCGGCGCGGCGCGGCAGCCCTTCCCAGTCGCCGGGGCTGGAGACCGCGAAGGCGCCGAGGGTGGCCGCGCGGCGCAGCCGACCGGCCAGGTCGAGCCCGTCGAACCAGCCGGACAGGTAGCCTGCGGTGAACGCGTCCCCGGCGCCGACGGCATCGACGGCGGTCACGGTCAGCGCCTCGGCCTGCCGGACCCCGTCGCGGGTGTGCGCGCGGGCGCCGTCGGAGCCCAGCTTGACCAGGACCGTGTCCACGCCGCGGCGCAGCAGGTCCGCTACGACGGTGGACTCGTCGGCCCCGGGGTCGCCGACGAGGTCCAGCTCGTCGGCGGAGGCGACGACGGTCGAGGCATACCCGGCCAGCGGGGTGAGCACCTCGCGGGCGGTGTCGCGCGACCAGAGGCGTTCGCGGTGGTTGACGTCGAGGCAGACCGGGATGCCGGCGGCGACGGCTGCCTCGGCCGCCCACCGGGTGGCCGCGCGGGCGGTGTCGGACAGCGCCGGGGTGATGCCGCTCAGGTGCAGCATCCGCGCGCCGGCGGCCAGCGGCGCCCGCAGGTCGTCGACGCCGAGGGCGGAGCCGGCCGATCCGGCCCGGTGGTACTGCACCCGGGTCAGGTCGGCGGTGCGCCGCTCCAGGAACATCAGGCCGGTCGGCCGGTCCGGGTCGCGGGTCACGCCGTCGACGGCGACGCCCTCGGCGCGCAGCTGGCGCAGCACGTACTCGCCGAACTCGTCGGCGCCGACCCGGCCGACCCACGCGGCCCGGTGGCCCAGCCGGGCCACCGCGACGGCTACGTTGGACTCGGCGCCGGCCAGGTGCATGGTCAGCGGCCCTCCGGCGGCGAGCGGGCCGGCCGAGCGCAGCGACACCAGGGCCTCGCCGACGGTGAGCAGGTCGGGTGCGGTCATGACGGCGTCGACTCCCGCACGGCGGCGAGGTAGCTGCGCGCCCGCGCCCGCAGGGCGTCCAGGTCGCCGCCGGAGGCGGCGTCGCCGACCAGGGGGCCGCCGAGGCCGACCGCGATCGCGCCGGCCCGGAAGTAGCCGGGCACGTCGTCGCGGCCGACGCCGCCGACCGCGACGAACGGGATGTCCGGGAAGGGGTCGCGCACCGCCCTGAGGTACGCCGGGCCGCCGACCGACGCCGGGAAGAGCTTGACCGCCGACGCCCCCATCCGCACCGCGGTGTAGGCCTCGGTCGGGGTGAGCGCCCCGGCGGCCACCGGGAGGCCGCGGCGCGCCGCCTCGGCGATCGACTCGACCACGGCCGGCGTCACCACGAACTGCGCGCCCGCGGCGGCCACGTCGGCGACGTCGGCGGTGGTGAGCACCGTGCCGGCCCCGACCAGCGACCCGGCGGGGGCCGCCGCGCGCAGCGCCTCGATCGCCCCGAGGGCGTCCGGCGTGGTCAGGGCCACCTCGACGACGCGTACGCCCTCCTGGAGCAGCGCGGTGCCGGCGGCGATCGCGGCGGCGGTGTCGGTGCCGCGGATGATCGCGAGGATGCGCGCCGCGGTCAGTTCGGCGGTCAGGTTGACGGTCATGTGATCACCATTCCGCGTAGGAGCCGTCGCGGTGCCGCCACGTGGGGCTGCGCCACGCGTGTCCGCGCTTGTCCGCCGCCCGTACGGCGTGCTCGTCGATCTCGATGCCGAGGCCGGGTGCCGTGAGCCGCTCGACGTACCCGTCGACGAACGTCAGCGGGGTCTTGTCGAGGCAGTAGTCGAGCACCTCGGCGCCGAGGTTGTAGTGGATGCCGATGCTCTGTTCCTGGATCAGGTAGTTCGGCGTGGCGAAGCCGACCTGGAGGCAGGCGGCGAGCGCGATCGGCCCGAGCGGGCAGTGCGGGGCGAGCTGCACGTCGTACACCTCGGCCAGCGCGGCGATCTTGCGCACCTCGGTGATGCCGCCGGCGTGCGAGAGGTCCGGCTGGGCGACCGCGATGCCGGCCTGGAGCACCGGCAGGAACTCCTGCCGGTTGTAGAGCCGCTCCCCCGTCGACACCGGCGTGGTGGTGGAACGGACGAACTCGCCGATGAGGTGCGAGTTCTCCGGCACCACCGGCTCCTCCAGGAAGAACGGCCGGTACGGCTCGAGCAGCGGGGCGACCCGGCGGGCGGTGGCGAGGGTGAACCGGCCGTGGAAGTCGACCGCCACGTCCCGCTCGTCGCCGAGCACCTCGCGGGCGGCGGCCACCCGCTGCACCACGCCGTCGATCTCGGCGACGGACGCCACGCTGCTCATCCGGCCGGAGGCGTTCATCTTCACCGCGGTCAGGCCGGTGGCGACGGCGGCGGCGATCTGGTCGCGTACCTCGCTCGGCTCGTCGCCGCCGACCCAGCCGTAGACCCGGATCCGGTCCCGGACCGGGCCGCCGAGCAGCTGGTGCACCGGCGCGCCGAAGTGCTTGCCGGCGATGTCCCACAGCGCCTGGTCGAGCCCGGCCACGGCGCTGGCCAAAATCGGCCCGCCCCGGTAGAACGAGCCCTTGGTCATGACCTGCCAGTGGTCCTCGATGCGCAGCGCGTCCCGGCCGACCAGCAGCTCGCTGAGCTGCTCGACGGCGGTGCGGACGGTCTCGGACCGGCCCTCGCAGGTCGCCTCGCCCCAGCCGACGATCCCGGAGGACGTCTCGACCCGGACGAACAGCCAGCGCGGCGCGACGAGGAAGGTCTCCACCCGTTCGATCGTGGTCATGGCGTCCTCAGCCCTTCGTGGCGCCGGCGGTGAGGCCGGAGACGACGTACTTCTGCACGAACAGGGCGATCAGCATGATCGGCAGGGTGACCACCGTGGCCGCCGCCATCAGGCCGCCCCAGTCGATGCTGGCGTAGCCGACGAAGTCGAAGATCGCCACCGGGAGCGTCTTGGTGTCGGCCCCGGACAGCACGAGGGCGAACATGAAGTTGTTCCAGGAGAAGATGAACGACAGGATGCCCGCGGTGGCGATGCCGGGCACCGACAGCGGCAGGGTGATCCGCCGGAACGCGCCGATGTGGGTGAGCCCGTCGACGAGCGCCGCCTCCTCGAGCTCGGTCGGCAGGCCGTCGAAGTAGCCCATCATGATGTAGACGATCAGCGGCAGCGACACGAACATGTGGCTGAGGATCAGCACGGTGAACCCGCCGACCATCTGCAGGTTCGAGAAGACGTAGTACCAGGGCACCAGCAGCGAGACGCCGGGGATGACCCGCGCCATGAGCACGACGAGCGCGGACTTCTTCATGTTGAAGCGGCTCATCGAGTACGCGGCGGGCACGCCGAGCAGCAGCGACAGCACGGTGGCCGCGAGCGCCACCCAGAGGCTGTTGCCGATGAACTGGATGTAGTTCGCCTGCTGGAGCACGTTGGAGTAGTTGTCCATCGTCGGGGAGAAGACGAAGGCCTTGTCGGTGTCGTAGATGTCGACGTTCGTCTTCAACGACGCGGCGACCATCCACACCAGCGGCGCGATCAGCGCCAGCACGACGAGGACGAGGGCCACCGTGCGGAAGATCTTGTACGGCCTGCGCAGCTTCATCGGTCCAGCCCCTTCTTGCGGTAGGTCAGGGCCCACATCACCCCGATGATGATCAGGAAGAAGATGATGAGGACGGTCGATGAGACGCCGTAGTCGTTGTAGTCGAAGCTGAGCCCGTAGGCGTACACGTTCAGGGTCTCCACCTCGTGGAACGACCCGCCGCCGCGCCCCTTGGTGGCGTAGAGGATGTCGAAGGTCTTCAGGGCGTCGATGCCGCGCAGCAGGATCGCGACGATCACGGTGGGCATCAGCAGCGGCAGGGTGACGTGCCGGAACCGCTGCCAGGTGCTGGCGCCGTCGATCAGCGCCGCCTCCTGCGGCTCGTCGGACAGCGACGTCAGGCCGGCGAGCAGGATCAGCACGACCATCGGGGTCCACTGCCAGATGTCGATGAACATCGTCGTCGGCAGGGCCGAGTTCTGCCCGGAGAGCCAGGGCTGGGGATCGATGCCGACCCAGCCGAGCACCTGGTTGGCCATGCCGATGTTGGGGTCGAAGATCAGCCGCCACATCATGCCGACCGCGACCGGGGTGGCCACCAGCGGCAGGAGGATCGCGACCCGGACCCACTTCTCACCGCGGAACGGCCGCCACAGCAGCAGGGCGATGGCCATGCCGAGGACGACCTCGAAGAAGAGCACGACGCCGGTGAAGAGGGCGGTGCGCCACACGGCCGGCCAGAACCGGTCGGTGTCGCCGAGCACGTCGAGGTAGTTCTGGAAGCCGATGAACGAGCTCTCGGCACGGACCGAGCCCTCGGCGTCGGTCAGGCTGAGGTACCCGGTCCACGCCACCGGAAAGATGATCAGCACGGCGACGAACAACATGGCGGGTGCCGCGAAGAGCCACTTGCGGTGCGCGTTGGCCCAGCGCGACCAGGCCGAGGTCTCCGGGGACGCCGGACGCGCCTCGGGCGATCTTTTGACTGGTGTGGTGACGGCTGACATGAGGTCTCCGGGTGGGTCAGGGCAGCGGCCCGACGCGGGGTGGCGGAGCCGGTCGGCTCCGCCACCTGCGCTTCGGGCTACTTCGCCTCGTCGTCGAGGAACTTCTGGAACGCCTCGTTGGCCGCGTCCGCCGAGGCGGCCGCGTCCTTGCCGGTGATCGCGTCGACGATCGGCTGGCCGACGATCTCCCGCGCCTGGGCGACCTTCTCGACCAGCGGTCGGTCGTGGCCCACGCCGTTGGCGGTGCTGACCGTGGTGGCCTCGGCGAGGTCCTTCGGGTAGGTCGCCGCGCCCTCCGGGTTCTCCCAGACGGAGGTACGGGCGCTGGGCACGCCGGCCTTCTGCTGCGCCAGCGCCTGCTCCTTGCCGGCCGCCCACTGGATGAACTTCCAGGCGTTGTCCTGGTTCTTGGACGCCTCGTTGACGCCGAGCGCCCAGGACGGGATGTTGTACGGCTTCGAGCCGGCCGGGCCGGCCGGGAAGGCCGCGAACCCGACGGTCTCGGAGACCTTCGACTTGGCCGGGTCGGTGGCGTTCTTGTAGAGCGAGTTGGCCTCGGTGTAGAAGGCCGCCTTGCCCTGGGTGAAGATCGCCATCGCCTCGGACCAGCTCATGTCGGTGCTGATGTTCTCCGGGCCGTGCTCACGCAGCATCCCGCCGTAGTAGGCGTACGCCTGCTTGGCCTGCTCCGTGTTGATCGAGGCCTTGCCGCTGGCGTCGACGAAGTCGCCGCCGAAGCTGTAGAGGAAGCTGGAGAACTGGGTGACGGCGGCGGCCTTGCCGGTGCGGGACACGAAGCCCGCCACGCCCGGGTTGTCCGCCTCGACCTTCGCCGCCTGCGCCTTGAGCTCGTCGAGGGTCTTCGGCGGGGCGGTGAAGCCGGACTTCTCCAGCAGGTCCTTGCGGTAGTAGAGGACCTCCTGCTCGGTGATGATCGGCACGCCGACCACCTTGTCCTCGTACGTGGTGGCCTGCACCGGTCCGGACTGGAAGTCGGCGATCTCGAACGCGCTGTCCGACTTGCTCTTCTCCGTCAGGTCGGCGAGGTACTTGTTCTTGGCGAACAGCTTCCCCTCCTGCAGCGGCCGGTACATCATCACGTCCAGGTCGGTGGACCCGGCGTTCAGCTTGACGTTGTACTGGTCGGAGAGCTGGTCCTCACCGAGCTGGGTGACCTCCACCTTCAGGCCCGACTGCTTCTCGAACTCCGGCAGGGCCTTCTTGATGTTCTCCGTCCAGACGTGGTTCACCAGCGTCACGCGAACGGTGTTCGAGCCGCCGGCGTCGTCCCCGCCGCCACCGCAGGCGGACAGGCCGAGGGCGACGACCATCGCCAGGGAAGTCCCAATAACTGATCGACGTCTCACGTCCATCTCTCCTTATGCCGTGGCCGTGGCCGCCGCCCTGACGGGTGGGCCGCCACCTCGCGGTTTACATCCGCTTAACAACCGGATGCTAGGCCGAAAAAACAGATTTATACAAGGGGTAGGCCCAACTGATATGCTCCATGACGTGAAATCGTCCTCCTCGGGGGCTGTGGCCGCCCAGCTCGCCCCTGTCGAGGCTGGCCTGCACGCACGCGTCCTCGATCGCCTCGGCACGGCCATCTGTGACGGCGAGCTGACACCGGGGTCGGTGCTCAACATCGACGACCTGGTCGACCGCTACGCCGTGTCCCGCTCGGTCGTCCGCGAGGTGCTGCGGGTGCTCGCCTCGATCGGGTTCATCGAGACCCGGCGCCGCGTCGGGGTCATGATCCGCCCGTCGGAGGACTGGAACGTCTTCGATCCGCAGGTGATCCGCTGGCGGCTCGCCTCGGCCGGCCGCATCGTCCAGCTACGCTCGATCACCGAGCTGCGGACCGCCATCGAGCCGCACGCCGCCTGGCTGGCCGCCAACCGGGTCGGCCACGACGAGGCGAGCGACCTGGTCGGGCTCGCGGCGAAGATGTGGGCCGCCGGCAAGGCCGGGGACGAGGAGCGCTTCCTCCAGCTCGACATAGAATTCCACCGCCGGATCCTGGTCGCCTCCGGCAACGAGATGTTCGTCCGGTTGCAGGACCTGATCGCGGAGGTGCTCACCGGCCGGCACCAGCACCACCTGATGCCGCACCACCCGCACGAGCAGGCCCTCCAACTGCACGCCGAGGTGGCCCAGGCGATCCAGCGGCGCGACGGCGAGCGCGCCCGGCGGGCCATGGTGCAGCTCATGGAGCAGGCCTTCGACGAGATGAGCTCGATCTGGGAGCAGACCGGCGAGACCGCCGGCGCCTGAGCGCGACCCGCCGAGCTGGCAGCGTACCGGCGCGGGCGGCTCGGCGCCGGCAGCCCTGCGCGGGCGCGGACTCCGGGACCTCGACGGCCACCGGTGGTCGTTCCAACTGACGGCGGCGGGCCCGGCGGCGGTCGCACGGACCGCCGCCGGGCCGTGGTCAGCCGGGGTGCCCGGCGGTCGTCCGCGCCGGCCCGCGGCGGGCCGAGCGGCCCACGCGGGTCACCAGCAGCAGCGCCACGATCAGGTACGGCACCGCCGCCACCGCGAACGCGACCCCGTTGCCGGCCCCGGTGGCGAGCAGGCCGTAGCCGCCGTAGACCGCGATGACCGTCACGTCGGTGGCCATTCCGGCCAGCGAGGTGACGGTGGCGCGGCTGCCCCCGCTGATCCGGGCCTGCAACCGGGCGTCGGCGAGCACGGTGGCGAGCTGGAAGCCGCAGAACGCGGCCGCGACCAGCGCGAAGCCGGCCGGCCGGGCGGACAGCGCCCCCGCGACCAGGGCCAGGGCCGACAGCGCCAGCAGGCCGGCGTACCCCCGGGCGGTCAGCCGCTCCCCCGCCGGGGCCAGCAGGCCGCCCACGGCCACCCCGAGCCAGGTGAGCAGGAGCAGCAGCGGCACGGTCGCCTCGCCGACGCCGGTGTCCCGGGCCAGCAGCGGGGTGTACTCGTCGAGGGCGCCCCAGACCGCCGCGACGACCGCGACCAGCAGCACCGCCGCGCGCACGGTCCGGTCGGCGCGGACCTCGGCGAGCCCCGCGCGCAGGCTCGCCCACCAGCCGAGGTCCTCGTCGTCGTCCGCCCCGCCGTCGTGCCCGGTCCGCTCCGGCCCCCCGCCGCCCAAGACGAGGGCGGGCGCGGCGTCGACATCGGCGGACTCGGCGTCGGCCCGGACAGGCGCGGCGTCGACATCAGCGGACGCGGCGTCGGCCCTGACGGACTCGGCGTCGACAGCGGCGGTCTCGGGTCGGCGGTGTTCGGGGAAGCGGGTGGCGACGGCGGCGGCGAGCAGGCAGGCGAGCACGCTCGCCACGCCGACGGCCGGGTAGCCTCCGACGGCGAACACGGGGCCGGCCAGCAGGATCGAGGCGAGCACGCCGATCGTCCCGGCCGTCTTCGCCCGGCCGATGACGCGGGCGTAGCGGCCGGCGGCGCCCAGGCGGTCGAGTTCGGTGAAGACCAACGCCTCCAGCGCGCCCGAGGCGAGCGCCCCGCCGGCGCCCCAGAGCACGAACCCGACGGCGAAGGCCGGGTACGAGGGCACGAGCACCCAGAGGGCGAAGCCGGCGGCGGTGACCACCGGCGCGAGGCTGAGCAGCAGCCGCCGGGAGACCGCGTCGGCGAACGCGCCGGAGGGCACCTCCAGCAGGATGCTGGCGGCCGACCAGATCACGAACAGCGACGAGATCTGCCACACCGACAGGCCGGTGTCGCTGAACAGCAGCGCGTACAGCGGATAGAGCAGGACGAGTTCGCTGAGGAACGCGTACCCGTAGAGGGTGGCCGCCAGCCGGCGGACGCGCGCGTCGGACGCGCGCGGAGGGTGGACAGTCATGGGACCTTCCCGTGAGGACGAAGCGGACGCCGGACGTACGGCGACCGCGGCGGCCCACGGCAGTGGCCCCTAGCAGTGCATCAACATCGCCACGTCATGCCGCGATGGTAGCCGCGCCGGCCCGGGCCGTCACGCCCTTCGCCGGACACACGCCGGGGTGGGATCCGATGTGGATCCCACCCCGGTGGTGTGGTCAGCGGCGGCGTTGCTCGCCCTCCAGCGGCGGGATCACCATGGTGGCCTCGCTGTCCTCGCCGGCCGGGCGGGCCGGGACGGTGGTGCCGCCCGAGGTGACCCGGCTGGCGTCCGGGTCGCCCTGTCGCGGCACGGGCACGGTCGGGTCGGTGTCGACGCGGGGACCGGAGACCACCTGCGTGGCGTCCGGGTCCGCCCCGACGCGCGGGGCGGAAACCACCTGGGTGGCCTCCGGGTCGGTGTCGACGCGCGGACCGGAGACCACCTGCGTGGCGTCCGGGTCGCCGCCGTGCGTCGCCGCCGCGGCGAGGTGGGCCTCGCTGTCGCGGCGTCCGGCCTGGTAGGCGCGCGCGTGCGTGGCGATCAGCCGCGACTCCTGCTCGGCCCGGCTCAGCCACGACTCCCAGCGGCTCTGCATGGGACGGACCAGCCCGCCGCCCACCCCGACGACGAGGATGCCACCCACGGTGGCCAGCACCGCGATCAGCACCGGAGTGGTGACCGCAGTGGCCACGCCGATCTGGTTGAGCGCGGCGATGACGCCCAGGCCGAGGATGAACACGGAGGCGATGGTGGCCAGGAGCCGGCCGTACGACAGCCCGCCGAGGGCGCCGCTGATGATGTCCTTCACCGCGTTGGCGATGGCGGCGGCCACCACGACGATGACGATCGCGACGAAGGCGCGGGGCAGCCAGGCGATCACACCCGCGATCAGGTCGGAGATGGGGTTCGGCCCCCAGATGCCGAAGGCCAGCTGGAGGGTCACCAGCAGCACCCCGTAGTAGGCCAGCTTGGCGACGATGTCACTGGCGTCGTACCGGGAGCGGGCCAGGGCCCGGCGGACCCCACCGCGTTCCACGGCCCGGTCGAAGCCCACCCGCTCCAGCACCTTGTCCACGATCTTCAGCACGGCCTTGGCGATCAGCCAACCGGCCACCAGGATCGCCACGAAGGCGACGGCCTTGGGCAGGAACAGCATCACCGACCGGAGGGCGTCCCCCACCGCGTCGCCGAAGTTGTCTCTCATCGGAATTCCTCCACACGGCATCCGGGTTCGTCCGGCCCGACCTACCCCCGGGGGCGACCGGGGAAACGCCCGGTCACCGGCGCCGGCAGCCGTAGGACACCGGGGTCTGGGCCTGCACCGGAGCCGGTGAGGTGATGTTGACCGTGGCCGTCTCGGTCGTGCTGCCCACGCCGCTGAAGGCCCAGCGCAGCGTCAACTCGACGGTGCGCTGGCCGCGCCCGACCCGCTCGGTCAGCAGGCTGCCGGGCGCGCTGCCGGTGCGCAGCCACTGGTAGCGGATCTCCCCCGCCCTGCCGTTTGTCGACACGGTGGCGACCACGTCGACGGTGACGTCGCACCGGTCGCCGGCCGGCTGCGGAACCGCCACCGTCACCCCGGTCACCTCGAGCGGGCTGATCCGCTGCCAGAGGTGGAGGCCCACGGCGGCGAGCAGCGCGACGGTCAGCAGGGTCGACAGCACCGAGGCCACCGTCCGCCACGGCGACCGCCGTCGCGGCGGCGCCGGCCACGCGGGTGCCGGTGGCGGGGTCGTCGGCACGCCCGGCCCGAACCGCACCTCCCCGCCGGGCGGGGCGGCGGGCCCGCCGGGCGGCGTCCCCGGACCGGGCCCGGTGGTACGCCCGGCACCGGCCACGTGCCCGACCTCCGTGGCCGTCGCCCGGGCGGTCCACTCCCCCGGCGCGTGCCGCGCCGCCGGCCACGGCCCGGGCCCCCCGCCCGGTGCGTGCCGCGGCATCGTCGCCTCACCGGGTTCCGGGCGCACGGTCGCCGCACCGTGGGCCAGGGACGCCGTGGGCTCCCCCGCCACCAGGCGCACGGTCGCCTCACCCGAGGCAGGGGATGGTGCCGTCCCCGCCAGGTACATGGTCGCGTCGCGCGAGGGCAGGTGCGTCGTCGGCTCCCCCGCCGCCACGTGCACGGTCGCCTCATCGGAGGCAAGGCGCGCGGTCGGCTGCCCACCGGCCAGGTTCCCGGTCGCGTCGTGGGAAGGCAGGTGCGCGGTGGGCTCCGCCCGTGGCTGCGGCTGGTGGACGCCGAGGCGGGCGGTCGCCGCGCCGTCGTCCGGCTGACGGCGGGCGGGCAGCGCCTCGGTCGGGTCGTTCGGCTGGGTCACGGCGGCCCGCCCTCCGTCGTCGTGGTCGGCATCGAAGTGTCGGGCTTCAGCCCGGCGTGCAGAACGAGCGCAGCGTCACGTACACCGGCGGGCCCTCGGGCGAGGCGTTGCCGGCCTCGTCCACGGCGACGACCCGGACCGGGATCCGGGTGCTGGTCTTCGGTTGGGGCAGCTCGCCCAGGACGCCCCGGAACACCCCGCGCCCGCCCGACGTCATGGGCACCTCGGTGGTGCGGCCGTCCAGCGTGTACCGCAGGCTCACCCTCAGCTCCCCGGTGGCCGTACTGTCGTCGGCGACGACCGCGGAGATCGTGCTGGACGTCGGCCCGTACGGGCAGCCGCGGGGGTCGAGTTCGCCCGGGCTGGCCGCGACCCGGCCGACGGAGGGCGCGACGGTGTCCGCCGGCGCGGCGCTGGCGCTGGCCGACGCGGTCGGCGGGGCGGGGGCCGACGTCGTCGGCGTGCCGGTCCCGGCCGGCTCCGGTGCGGCCGTCGTCGCCGTCGGTGCGACGGAAGGGGTCGGGCTGGGCGTCGTCCCGGCCGTCGGGCTCGGCGCGGGGGCCGACGCGGAGGGCGCACCCGTCGGCTCCGCCGGCGCCTCGGGTGCGGGCGTCCCGGCGGCGGGCAGCGGCTCGTCGCGGCCGGCGTAGCTGAACCCGGCGCCGCCGAGCAGCAGCGCCGCCGCCAGCCCGCCGCCGACCAGCGCCGCGCGGGCCCGGCCGGATCGCAGCCACGTCCACCGGTCCGTCGCCTCGCCGAACGCGGTGCTGGCCAGGCTGGTGGCCCCGCCGGTGCCGTCCGGGAACGGCAGGAGGGCGGCGAGCAGGGCCGCCCGCCGGGCCAGCTCGCGCAGGCCACGCTCCTCCCACCGCCGCCCGTACGACTCGGCCGCCACCCGCTCCAGCACGGCGAGGAAGACCTGGGCGGGTTGCGGCCGCTCGGCCGGTTGCTTGGCCATGCCGTGCCGCAGCAGTTCGTGCACCGGCTCGGGGGCCGGTGCGGTGGGGATCGGCGCGTGGGCGTGCTGCTGACGCAGGGTGAGCAGGTCCCGCCCGTCGAAGGGCGGGCGGCCGGTGAGGCACTCGTAGAAGGTGGCGGTGGCCGCGTAGATGTCGCAGGCCGGGCTCGCCGGGGCGCCCGTCCACTGCTCGGGGGCCATGTAGCGGGGAGTGCCGGTGACGCTGGCCCCGGAGCCCTCACCCACCGGCATGGCGATGCCGAAATCGGCCAGTTTGCTGGCGCCCTCGGCCGTGACCAGGACGTTCTCCGGTTTGTAGTCGCGGTGCACGACGCCCCGGGCGTGCGCCGCGCCGAGCCCCGCCAGCGAGCCCTTGAGGACGCAGAGCGCCGACTCCGGCGTCGTCGCTCCGTGCGCGCGCAGCAGCTGCCGCAGCGACACGCCGTTGACCAGTTCCATGACGATCGCCGCGCCGCCGGGCGACTCGACGTACTCGTAGAGGCGGGAGACGTGCGGGTCGTCGATGCCGGCCAGCAGCCGGGCCTCGGCGCGGAACGCGGTGCGGAACGCCGGGTCGTCACCGATGCCGCCGGTGAGGTACTTGATCGCCACCGGGGTGCCGGTCGCCTCGTGCACGGCGAGGTCCACCCGGCCGGACGCGCCGGCGCCGAGCTGCCGCACCGGGCGGTAGCCGGAGACCTGCCAGCCGGTCACGCGTCCACCTCCCCGCTCCGGGGACGGTGGGGCCGCCCCCCGGTCGCCATTGTGGTCGCGGGAGCCGGCGCGGCCATCGGCGCAACGGCTGCTTCCGGCCCCCGGACGTCCGGGGCGTCCCGGCGGGTGGCGGCATGGTCGGTTACGGACACACGTCACTGGTACCACCCGCCGGCAACCGCACCGCGCCACGGCGCTCCCGGCCGGGCCGGCTGGACTAGGGTGCAGGCCGTGGGCAGCGAGGCGACTCCCGAGGCAGCGACCCGTCGGCCGATGACGACCCGGCGGTGGCTCACTGTCCTGTTGCTGACGATGACCGCCCTGGTCCTGCTCGGCGGGGGCGCCGGCGCCGCCGCGCTGAGGCACACCGCCGCGGTCTCCAACCACCTCGCCGACCAGGTCGCCCCGGCCAGTACGGCGGTCGGCCAGCTCGACAGCGGCCTGCTCGCCCAGGCGGCGGCCGTACGCGGCCACGTCGTCACCGCCGACCCGCGCTTCCTCGACGCGTACCGGCGGGGCGTCGAGAGCGAACGCGCGACCATGTCCCGGCTGCACGAGCTGCTCGCCGGCGAGCCGGAGGCGCTGGCCGACCTGGACCGGGCGCGGCGGCTGGCCGACCGCTGGCGCACCGAGTACGCCGAACGCCTGGTCGCCTCCCGGCAGGCCGGCGGGACGCCGGAGGAGCTGGCGCCGCTGGTGACCGGGGACGCGGAGACCTTCGCGGCGGTACGCGCCGAGCTGACCGGGCTGGTCGGCCGCCTCGACGGGATCCGGGACGCCGGCCGGGACGACCTCGACCGGGCCCGGGCGTTGCGGGACCTGACCTTCGTGGCGATCCTGGCGGCCCTGCTGCTGTGCGGGATCGTCGGATCCGTGCTGGTGCGCACGAGGGTGCTGCGCCCGCTGGACCGGCTGGGCGCCTCGGTGCGGCAGGTGGCCGGCGGCGACTTCCGGCACCGGCTGCGGCCCGACGGCCCCGCCGACATCGCCCGGCTGACCAGTGACGTGGAGACGATGCGCCGCACCGTGGTGGAGGCGTGGGAGCGCAGCCAGCACGACCGGGACGCCCTGGAACAGCAGGCGGACGAGCTGCGCCGCTCCAACGAGGACCTGGAGCAGTTCGCGTACGTGGCGTCGCACGATTTGCAGGAGCCGCTGCGCAAGGTGGCGTCGTTCTGCCAGATGCTGGAGCGCCGCTACACCGACCAGCTCGACGACCGCGCCCGGCAGTACATCGGCTTCGCCGTCGACGGGGCCAGCCGGATGCAGGAGCTGATAAACGACCTGCTGGCGTTCTCCCGGATCGGCCGGGTCTACGGCGAGCTGCGGGAGGTCGACCTGGCCGAGGTGTTCGCGCAGGCCGAGTCGAACCTGTCCCGGGCGGTGGACGAGTCCGGCGCGACGATCACCCGCGACCCGCTGCCCACGGTGCGGGGCGAGCCGACCCTGCTGACCATGCTCTGGCAGAACCTGCTGGGCAACGCGGTCAAGTTCCGCAGCCCCGACCGGGCGCCGCTGATCCGGGTGACGGTGACGGACACCCCGCAGGACTGGTCCTTCGCCGTCGAGGACAACGGCATCGGCATCGACCCCCGGTACGCCGAGAAGATCTTCGTCATCTTCCAGCGCCTGCATCCCCGTGGCACGTACCCGGGCACCGGCATCGGGCTCGCGGTGTGCAAGAAGGTCGTCGAGTTCCACGGCGGCACGCTGAGCCTGGACGAGGCGTACCGCGACGGGACCCGCTTCGTGTTCACGATGCCGCGGCTGCCGACGGCGGTCGTACCCGCGCAGCCCAGCGAGCCGGCCGCGGAGTCGGCGGCCGGAGTCTGAGGGCCTGCCCGCCGCCCCGGGTCAGGCCTGCGGGCGCCGGTGGCCGTCACCGGGCACCGGCGCGGCGGGTTCCGGCCGCCCGGCCGGCGGGCGCTCCGCCGCCGGTGGCTCCGCGCCCCGGGTGAACTTGTCGAAGAAGCGCAGCAGCTCCACCGGGAACGGCATCACCAGCGTGCTGTTCTTCTCGGCTGCCACGTCCACCACCGTCTGCAACAGCCGTAACTGGTAGGCGCCCGGCGTGTTCGCCATCGCCCGGGACGCGTCGGCGAGCCGGCGGGACGCCTGGTACTCGCCGTCGGCGGCGATCACCCGGGCGCGGCGTTCGCGTTCCGCCTCGGCCTGGCGGGACATCGACCGTTTCATCCCCTCGGGCAGCGCGACGTCCTTGACCTCGACCCGCTCGATCAGCAGCCCCCACGGCCCCTCCGTCGGCGCGTCGATGACCGCCTTCAGCTCGGCGTTGACCCGGTCCCGGTCGCCGAGCACGGTGTCCAGGTCGGCCTTGCCGATCACCGAACGCAGGGCGGTCTGTGCCACCTGGAGCACGGCCGAGGGGTAGTCGCGGACGTTGACCAGAGCCTTCACCGGGTCGACGACCCGGTAGTAGACCACCGCGTCGACGGTGAGGGTGACGTTGTCCCGGGTGATCGCCCCCTGCGGAGGCACACCGATGACGGTCGTCTGCATGCTGACCCGGACCATCCGGTCGGCGACCGGGACGATCAGGCGCAGGCCGGGCTCCCGGACCGGCGTCAGCACCCGGCCGAAGCGGAAGACGACGCCGCGCTGGTACTGCTGCACCAGCCGGACGCTCAGCGCGCCGACGAGTGCCAGGAGCGCGGCCACGATCACCACGCCGATCACGACCGCTTCCACGGCACCCCCGATCCGAACGGCTCCCCGGGCCGCCCCTTTCCCGCTGCGCCGGGAAGTAGTCCCGGCGCAACGGGTGGCCGGCCGGCCCGTCGGATCAGCCGGCCGACCTGCCGCTGCCGGACGGGCGGGCGGCCACCAACGCGATCCCGCACGCCGCGACGGCGCTCAGCGGGGCGATCAGGAAGCCGACGGTCACCTCGCCCGCCGCGTCCAGCACCACGCCGGCCACCGCCGCGCCGCCCGCGCTGCCCACCGAGAACGCCGTCGCCGCCCAGGCGAACGCCTCGGCCACCGTGCCGGTGGGCGCCACGTCGTCGATCGCGACGAAGGCGATGGTCAGCAGCGCCGGCAGCGCGAGCCCGCTGACCGCCATCAGCGCCAGCATCGCGGGCGGGGCCGGGGTGAGCAGCAACGGCAGGTAGCCGGCGGCGAAGACGCCGACCACGCGCGGCAGCGTGGCGTGCCGGCGCAGTCCGCCGAAGCGCACGTAGAGCAGGCCGCCGACCAGCGCCCCGGTGGCCTGCGCGGCGAGCAGCCAGCCGGCCCAGGACCGGGCCCCGGCCGCCTCGGCGTATCCGGTCGCGGCGACGGTCACGCTCCCCACCGCCGCCCCGACCAGCAGCAGCGCCCCGAGGATCAGTCGGAGCCGGCCGGCGCGCAGCGGCCCGGCCCAGTGGCGTACCGCCGGCTCGCCCCGCCAGCGCCGGACCGCGTCGGTCGTGGCGAACCACGCGGTGCCGGCGGCCTGGAAGCCCGCGGCGGCGGCGAGGCCGCCGGTCGGGCCGGCCAGGCCCACGGCGGCGAGCGTGACCACCGGGCCGAGGATGAAGATCAGCTCCTGGACGGCGATGTCCAGGGTGTACGCGGTCTGCACCCGGTGTGCGGGGAGCAGGTCGCGCCAGAGCACCCGCAGGCACGACTCGAACGGCGGCGCGCCAGCCCCGGCCAGGGCGGCGGCGAACACGGTGACCGGCAGGTTGACGTGCGCGGCGGTGAGGGCGAAGCCGATCGTCGACGCCGCCACGGAGAGCCACAGCACCGGCGGCTGCCGCCAGCGCTGCGCCATCCGGGCGAGCATCGGCTGGCCCACGGCGGTGCCGGCGGTGAACGCGCCGACCAGCAGGCCGGCGACGGTCAGCGTCATCGTCTCGCGGGCGAAGACGAGCAGGGCCAGCGGTGCCGCGCCGAGCGGGAGCCGGCCGAGCAGGCTGGCCGCCAGGACCCGGGCGGTCTGCGGCGCCCGGAGCACGGCGAGGGCGGAGGTGTCGGCGGGGTCGACGGGCGGGTGGTCGGCGGGCGGTACGAGTTGGCGGTGATCGGATCCGGGCATGACTGAGCGCTCCCAAGCGTGGCGGAGATGGACCGGTGGGCGGCGGAGTGCCGGGCCGGTCAGGGAACGTAGTCGGAGCGATCGTGGCCGTCGCCGTAGAGCGGGAGGTCCGGGGTGATCCAGAGACCGTGCGCGGCGGCGACGGCGTGCGACGGGATCACGCTGGACAGTCTAGACCCGAACGCCGCCACCGGTGGGGGCCAGCCGCGCCGGATTGGCCCTGGCCACCGCGCCGACCGGCCCCCCTACGATGACGGCCCACGACTCGCCGCACCGCCGGGAGGACGTCATGCGGGAGCGCTTCGCCGACCTGTCCACGCCGCTGATCGCCGACGCCTGCGTACGCCTCGGCGTGCCCCCGCGCGCGGCGCCGGCCGGGATCCGGGCGGTCGTGCCCGGTCACCGCCTCGTGGGCCGGGCACTGCCGGTGCGCCACCACGGCAGCGTGGACGTCTTCCTGGAGGCGTACGAGAACGCGATCCCGGGCGACGTGCTCGTGATCGACAACGGCGGCCGGAGCGACGAGGCGTGCGTCGGGGACCTGGCGGTGCTGGAGGGCGTCGCGGCCGGCATCGCCGGGCTCGTCGTCTGGGGCCTGCACCGGGACACGCCCGAGCTGGTGGAGATCGACCTGCCCGTCTTCAGCTACGGCAGCCTCCCGGCGGGCCCGGCCCGCCTCGACGCGCGGGAGCCGGAGACGCTCACCAGCGCCCGGGTCGGGCCGCACGTGGTGACCGCCGACGACCTCGTCGTCGCCGACGACGACGGGGTGCTGTTCGTGCCCGCCGCACGGGCCGCGGAGCTGTTCGCGGCGGCGGAGCGCATCGGGACCGTCGAGCGGGTCCAGGCGCGGCGGATCCGCGCCGGGGAGACGCTGCGGGAGCAGACCGCCTTCGCCGACTACCTGGCCCGCCGCGCCGCCGACCCCGCCCACACCTTCCGGCAGCACCTGCGGCAGGTCGGCGGGGCGATCGAGGAGTGACCACCCGAAGGCGCGCGTGAGGGTGGTCATAGCGGCTGGACGCCCCACCGTGGCGGGCTGCTAGCCTCGTCGGCAGGTCATGAGCGCCAGCGTCAAGCCCCGGCTCGCTGGCCGGCAACCCTCGTCCGCGCAGGGGTGCCCCGGGTGAGGACCAGGCACCGGAGCAGCTCCGGTGCAAGCGCGGCCTGGTTCCCAGGTCGTCCCGACCGAGGAGAGCCATGCCCGTCCGCATCTGCGCCCCACCGGCGGTCCCCGCCGTGGCCCCGGCGTCGCCGGCGCTGATCCGGCGCCGCCACATCGACATGATGCGGGTCTGCGCCACCTCCTGTCGCCCCGGCGACGCGCGCTAGCCGCGCCACCCCTTCTTTCCCGCACCATTCCAGCGGTACGCCCATCGGGCGCACCGTCGGCGACGCGCGCCCCGTGCCCGTCGCCGCAGACACCTCATCGGAGACACCTGTGCGATTCCTTTCCTCCCTCACCCGGGCCGCCGCCCTCGGCGTGGCCGCCGTCCTCGCCGCCACCACCCTGACCGCCTGCGGCGACGACGCGGCCGGCGCGGCCGACAACCCGTACGGCCTGCTCCAGCCGGGCGTGCTGCGCACCGGCACGCTCACCGACGCCCCGCCGAACGTCTACCTCAAGGACGGCAAGTTCACCGGCTTCGACAACGACCTGCTCGTCGCGGTCGCCGGGAAGGTCGGCCTGAAGGTGGAGTTCGTCGGCACCGACTTCTCCGCGCTGCTCTCCCAGGTCAACAACCGCAAGTTCGACGTCGGCAGCTCCTCGATCACGATCACGGAGGCGCGCAGGAAGACCGTCGACTTCGGCAACGGCTACGACTTCGGCCACTTCGGACTCGACGTGCCGGCCGGCTCGTCGATCAGCGGCTTCGACCAGCTCGCCGGCAAGCGGGTCGTGGTCGTGCAGGGCACCGTCCAGGACGACTACGCCACCGGCGAGGGGCTCGACCCGGTCCGGGTGCCCGACTACAACGGCGCGATCAACCAGCTCAAGGCCGGCACGGCCGACGCCTGGATCGCCCCCGCCGAGATCGGCGACAAGTCGGCCGCCGACAGCGCCGGCAAGATCACCGTGGCGGCCAAGCTGCTCAGCCCGGCCCCGACGGCGTACGCGTTCGCCAAGGGCAACGACAAGCTGCGCGAGGCGCTCGACAAGGGCCTCGACGAGGTGATCGCGGACGGCACGTGGAGCCGCCTGCAGGCCCAGTACTACCCGGGCCGCCCGATCCCGGCCGACTTCAAGCCGGGCAGCGGCACGGTCGCGGTGCCGTCGGCGTCGGCCACCTCCTGAGACGTACGGACGACGAGCGAGCGGGGCGGTAGGAGCGACGATGGATCCGTTGAGCACCCTGTGGGAGACCTTCTTCGACTGGGACTCCATGCGCGAGGCGCTGCCCGAGATGCTGACGGTGGGGCTGCCCAACACGCTGATCCTGGCGATCTCCGCCGCCCTACTCGGCTCGGTGCTGGGCATGGCGCTGGCCGTCGCGGGCATCTCGCGTACCCGATGGTTGCGGTGGCCGGCGCGGGTCTACACCGACGTGTTCCGCGGATTACCCGCCGCGGCGACGATCCTGCTCATCGGCGTCGGCCTGGCGCCGCTGGGCATGCAGGTGTGGGGGCCCAACCCGTATCCCCTGGGCATCCTGGCGCTGTCGCTGATCGCGGCGGCCTACATCGGCGAGATCTTCCGCTCCGGCATCCAGTCGGTGGAGGCCGCCCAGTTGGAGGGGGCCCGGGCGCTGGGCCTGTCCTGGGGCGAGGCGATGCGCCTGGTGATCGTGCCGCAGGGGATCCGGCGGGTGCTGCCGGCCTGGGTGAACCAGCTGATCGCGCTCATCAAGGACTCCAGCCTGGTCTACTTCCTCGGCCTGCTGGCCAGCCAGCGGGAGCTGTTCCGGATCGGGCAGGACTACGCGGCTAACACCGGCAACCAGTCGGCGCTGCTGCTGGCCGGGCTGTTCTACCTGACGCTGACGGTTCCGCTGACGCACGCCGTCAACTGGATCGACCGGCGACTGCGGCACGGCCGGCAGGCCACCGCGCCCGCTGACGGCGACGACGACCTCGACCTGGCGCTGCCGGGCGCGGCGGGAGGGAACCAGCGATGAGCATCGACACGACGACCTCGGTGAGCCTGAGCGTCCGCGACGTGCACCTGGCCTTCGGGTCGCACCGGGTGCTGCGCGGGGTGGACCTGGACGTGGCGCGCGGGGCGACAGCCTGCGTGATCGGCCCGTCCGGGTCGGGCAAGTCCACCCTGCTGCGCACGATCAACCGGCTGATCGAGCCCGACCGCGGCGACGTGCTGCTGGACGGGCGCAGCGTGCTGGCCGACGACCCGGACGCCCTGCGGCAGCGGATCGGCATGGTCTTCCAGCAGTTCAACCTCTTCCCGCACATGAGCGTGCTGCGCAACGTCACCCTCGCGCTGCGCCGCATCCGCAAGCTCGGCGAGGACGAGGCGGTGGCCGTCGCCCGCGAGCACCTCGAGCTGGTGGGGCTGGCGGCCAAGGCCGACGCCCGCCCGGCGCACCTGTCGGGCGGGCAGCAGCAGCGGGTCGCGATCGCCCGTGCGCTGGCGTTGCGCCCGCAGGTGATGCTCTTCGACGAGGCGACCTCCGCCCTGGACCCGGAGCTGGTCAAGGGCGTGCTCGGGCTGATGGCCGAACTGTCCGCCGGGGGCATGACGATGGTGGTGGTCACCCACGAGATGGGGTTCGCCCGCGAGGTCGCCGACACCGTGGCGTTCATGGACCGCGGCGTGGTGCTGGAGGCCGGCGAGCCGGCCGCGATCTTCGAGCGGGCCGAGCACCCCCGGCTGCGCCGATTCCTCTCCCAGGTGCTCTAGCGCCGAGCCGGTCACGTCGGTGGACCGACCCGTCCGGTGCCGTGGGTCTCGTCCTCAACGCGTGGGAAGGCTCCGCAGTTCCTCGGTGAGCTGTTCGAGGTACTCGGGCGGCCCGGCCTCGGCGAACCACAGCCAGAGTTCGGCGGCGTGGATCGGCAACCAGGCCCGGACCATGGCCGGGTCAGCTCCGTAGCCCTCGACGAGGACGTCGAACGACCGTGGGTCCTTGCGCGCGGCGCCCCAGGCCGCACGCGACAGTTCTCGGAGCGGGTCGCCGAGGTGGGCCGCCTCCCAGTCGACGACCGCCGTGATGTCGCCGTTCGCGGCGAGGAGGTTTCCGTCGGTCCAGTCGCCGTGACAGAACACCGGGCGACTGGCCGGTGGAACGGCGAACGGCAGCGGGGGGCCGCCGGCTTCGCGGTAGCGACGGACGATCAGCGCATCGTCCGGCGCGGCCGGCAGCCCGTCGGGTGGCGGCAGCTCGTGGAGCCGACGGAGCAGTGCCGCCGAGGCACGCAGCCCGTCGAGTCGCACGTCGGCGTTCTCGCTGTCCAGTCGTTCACCCGGCATGAGCGTCATGAGGATCGAGCCCGGCCCCACCTCGACGAGTTCGGGAACCGGCATGCCCGTGTCGGCGAGCGCCCGCAGGGCGAGCACCTCCGTGTCGTGGCGGGAGGGTTGCGTCATCCGCTTCTCGACCAGCCGGCGCCCCTCGCGCTCCACCAGCCGGACGTGACCGACCGCTCCCTGCCGCATCCCGCCATCCTGCCAGGCGCGGAAGGCTGGCGTACCGCCGAGTCTTGGCAATATCCTCCACTGCACACGCGATGCCTGGAGTTCCTTTTCACGGGGCCGCCCCCGCCCCCACCTCCGGCCGCAGAGGAGAGACGCCATGCACGTCGAGAATTCCGCACTGGACCGCCGAACCCTGCTGCGGGCCGGCCTCGGCGCCGCCACGGTCGCGGTCGTCGGCAGCCAACTCGCCCTCCCCGGCGCCGCGCAGGCGGACCCCGGCACCGGCCTGGACTGGATCTACAGCTGCGACGAGTGGGGCGCGCGCCCGCCGGCGAACCCACTGGCCGTCAGCGCCATCCCCACCAACAAGATCATCGTGCACCACATGGCGTTCCCGAACGTCACCGACTACTCCGAGGCGCAGGCGGTCAAGCTGGCCCGCGACTGCCAGAACCTGCACATGGACGGCAACGGCTGGTCCGACACCGGCCAGCACTTCACGGTCAGCCGCGGCGGGTACGTCATGGAGGGACGCCGGGGCAGCCTGGAGCGGTTGCACGCCGGCGACCGGCAGATGATCTCGGCGCACTGCCCGGGCGAGAACGGCCGGGCCATCGGCATCGAGAACGAGGGCACGTACGTCACCGAGACCCCGCCGGAGGCCCTGCTGGACTCGCTGGTCACGCTCTGCGCGACCATCTGCCGGCAGTACGGGCTGCACGCCCACGACATCTTCGGCCACTGGGACTTCCGCACCACCCTGTGCCCGGGCGCCACCTTCTACCGGCAGTTCCCCGCCCTGCGCCGCCGGGTCTTCGAGGCCCTCGGCACCGACCTCGCCGACGTGCCGGCCCGCCGCTGGCCGGACCTGTGGCGCTTCGTCGGCTCCCCCAGCGTCCGGGTGGTGCAGTACCTGCTGGCCCACCGCGGCTACACCGTGCCGGTCAACAGCGTCTTCGACGCCGCCACCGTCGCCGCGGTGCAGGACTGGCAGCACCGCAACGGCATCGCGGTCGACGTCGACGCCACCCTCACCGCCCCCACCTGGGAGACCCTGGTGCCGGAGCTGGGCGCCCACGCCAGCGGCGCGCCGGTCACCGCCGCGCAGTTCCTGCTCAACTACCGGGGCTACCCCGAGGTTGCCGTCACCGGCGAGTACGACCACGCGACCAGGACGGCCGTCAAGGACGTCCAGCGCCTGCACCGCCTGCCCGCGCACGGCAAGCTCGACCTCGACACCTGGTGCGCGGTCGTCGGCGGCGTCGTACGCCGGTCGTTCCGGGACTGAACACCGTCCGCCGGCCCGTCGGAGCGACCCGCCCCGCGGGCCGGCGAAACGCGGTCGCACCTGACCCGCTCCAGCCTCCTGATCTGCGACGATGAGGCAGTCACGACCGGAGGAGGGTGCTGTGGCGTCTCGACTCAACCCGTACCTCAGCTTCCCGGGCAACGCGCGGGAGGCAATGGAGTTCTACCAGCGCGTGTTCGGCGGTTCCCTGTCGACGAACACGTTCGGTGCGATGGGCACCGACGATCCCGCGCTGGTCGACAAGATCATGCACGCGATGCTGGAGACCGACCGGGGCTTCACCCTGATGGGCTCGGACACCGCGCCGGGAATGGAGCACGACCCCGGCAACAACGTCTCCGTGAGCCTCAGCGGCGACGACGCCGACGACCTGCGCGGCTACTGGGGCAAGCTCACCGAGGGTGGCACGGTGACCGTGCCGCTGGAGAAGCAGATGTGGGGCGACGAGTTCGGCATGTGCGTCGACCGCTACGGCATCGGCTGGATGGTGAACATCGGCCAGCCGCAGGGCTGACGAGGTGTAGCGGCAGCGCGAGCGGGTAGGGACCGCTGTCCGGCGGGCCCGGGCGACACCGCACCGGTGCGCCCCGGCCCGCAGCCGCCGGCCGGAGGGGTGCACCCGATGCTGTCGCCGCCCGCGCACCCGCAGCCCGCTCGCCCCGCCCGGCGCGCCCGCCCCCGCCCGGGCGCGCCCCGGCCGCGATGACCCGGGTCCGGAACCTGCGCGTCCGCCCGGACCTGCTCTACGTGGCGAGCGGCTGGAGCACCCTGGTGACCGACGTCCGCGGCCGGATCACCGGCGCCGACCCGCAGGGCTTCTTCGCCCGCAACACCCGGGTCCTCAGCACCGAACGCCTCAGCGTGGACGGCCACGAGCCGGTCCCGTTCAGCACAGCCAACGTGGCGGGGCACGCCCAGCTCTCGTACGCCGCCCTCGGCGACGGCGACACGCTGCCCTCCCGCGCGGCCTACCTGCTGGTGGAGCGCTTCGTCGGCGCGGGCCTGCGGACCCGGCTGACCGTGGTCAGCTACGCGGCCGTGCCCCTGGACCTGCGGCTGCGGATCCACCTCGCCGCCGACTTCGCCGACACCAGCGAGGCCGAGACCGGCCGCCGGGTGCAGTCCGGCACAGTCGACGCGAGCTGGAACGACCAGGACCGGGAGCTCCGCCTGACCTACCGGTGCGACGGCCTCGACCGGGCGGTGGCGATCGGCGTACGGGCCGACACGCCCGTCCGGTACGCCGACGCCACCCTGACGGTCGACCTCGCGGTGCCGCCCCGGGGGTCCCGCCGGGTGGAACTCCTCGTCGAACCCGTCTTCGACGGGCAGCGCCTCGCCGCACCGCCGCCGACCTTCGCCGAGCCGGACGACGCGGCCGCGCGCGCCCGCGGCACCCTGGCCCGCGAACTCGCCCGGCTCGCCAGCAGCAACTTCGACGTCACCGCCGCCTGGCGGTGCGCGGTCGACGACCTGGCCGTGCTGCCGCTGGGAGAACCGGACGGGCCGACGGCGCCCATGGCCGGCCTGCCCATCTACCAGGAGATCTTCGGCCGCGACACGATGACCGCCTCGTGGCAGTCCCTGCTCGCCGGGCCGACGATGCTGGCGGACAGCCTGCGGCTCAACGCCCACCACCTCGGGCGGCGCATCGACGACTGGCGCGACGAGGAGCCCGGCAAGCCGTTGCACGAGGCCCGGCGGGGCCCGGTGTCCACGCTCGGTATCGACCCGTTCGACAGCTACTACGGCGACTGGTCGACCGCGCCGGACTTCCTGGTCTTCCTCGGCCAGTACCTGGCCTGGACCGGGGACCTCGACACGGTACGGGACCTGCTGCCGACCGCGCGGCGCGTGCTGGGCTGGATCGACCGGTTCGGCGACCTCGACCGGGACGGCTTCCTCGAATACCACCGCCGGTCCCCCGCCGGCCTGAAGAACCAGGGGTGGAAGGACTCGGACACCGCCATCGTCGACGAGCACGGCGAGGTGGTGCCGAACCCGATCGCGACCAGCGAGTTGCAGGCGTACTGGTACGCCGCCCTGCGGCACGCCGGGGTGGTGTTCGCCGCGACCGGTCACCCCGCGTACGGCGCCGGGCTGGTCCGCCGGGCCGCCGCCCTGCGGCGCCGCTTCCACCGGGCCTACTGGATGCCGGACCGGGGCTACCACGCGTTGGCGCTGGGGCCGGACAAGCGGCAGGTGCGCTCGGTCAACTCCAACGACGGCCACCTGCTGGCCACGGGGATCGTGCCCGCCCGCATCGCGCCCCTCGTCGCCGACCGGCTGCTCGCCCCCGACATGTTCAGCGGCTGGGGGGTGCGCACCCTGTCCTCGGCACACCCGGCGTACGACCCGTTCAGCTACCACCGGGGCAGCGTCTGGCCGGTCGAGGCGGGCACGATCGGCCTGGGGCTGGCCCGGTACGGCTGCTGGGAACACCTGCACCGGCTCGCGGAGGGGATGTTCTCCGCGGCGGCGCTCTTCACGGAGCATCGCCTGCCGGAGGTGCTCAGCGGACTGCCCCGCGACGACGCCCATCCGCACCCGGGCGTCTACCCGGACTCCTGCTCCCCGCAGGCCTGGTCCGCCAGCGCGGTCGTCGCGCTGGTCCAGGCGCTGTTGGCGCTGCGCCCGGCCGCGCCGCTGCGGACGATATTCGTCGACCCGCACCTGCCGGAGTGGCTGCCGGACCTCACGCTGGAGGGCGTGCGCGTGGGCGGGCGCACCGTCGACCTGACCGTACGCCGCGGGCGCGGCGGGCGCACGTCGCTGCGCGCCCGGGGCGACCGGATCGCGGTGGTCCGCCGGCCCACGCTCCAGGCCTCGGCGACCCACCGCCGGTCCTGACCGGCCGATGCCCGGACCAGGTCCGTGGAGACGCCGCGCCCGGGCCGGCCGGCACAACGCGGAATCGGCGTCCGCAGCCGTCAGGGCTAGGATCCGGTGGTGGCCGATCAGGGGCTCATCCAGGACGACGAACGGTTGCGCCGCATCGAGGCCGTGACCGACGCGACGCTGTCCCGTCTCGACGCGGCCGACCTCTTCGACGAACTCCTCGACCGCGTCCGGGACCTGCTCGACGTCGACACGGCGGCCATCCTCATGCTGGACACGCACTCCCAGCAGCTCGTGGCCACCGCGGCCAAGGGGCTGGAGGAGGAGGTCCGGCAGGGGTTCCGCGTCTCCGTGGGCCGCGGGTTCGCCGGCCGGATCGCCCTGACCGGACGGCCGGTGATCATCGAGGAGGTCACCCCCGACGTCGTGGTCAACCCGGTCCTGCTGTCGATGGGGCTGCGGTCGCTGCTCGGCGTGCCGATGTTCGCCAGGGGCGAGCTGATCGGCGTGTTGCACGTGGGCACGCTGGGCCACCGCCGGTTCACCACCGACGACGTACGCCTGCTGGAGCTGGTCGCCGACCGGGCCAGCCTGGCCAACCTCGCCCGGTCCCACAACCTCGACCACAACGCCGCCCTCGCCCTGCAACGCAGCCTGCTGCCCGCCCGACTGCCCCGCCTGCCGGGCCTGGACATGGCCGCCCGGTACGTGCCCGGGCACGTCGCCGGAATCGGCGGCGACTGGTACGACGTGTTCGTCCTGCCCTCGGGCTGGCTGGGCCTGGTCATCGGCGACGTGTCGGGCCACGGCCTGCAGTCGGCCGTGGTCATGGGGCGCGTCCGCAGCGCGCTGCGCGCCTACGCGCTGGTCTGCGACGACCCGGCGGAGGCGTTGACGCTCCTCGACCGCAAGGTCAGCCACTTCGAGGCCGGAAACCTCACCACGGCGCTCTACGCCATGGTCTCCCCCGACCGGACCCGCATCCGGCTCTCCGCCGCCGGGCACCTGCGCCCCGTCCTCGCCGTGCCGGGCCAGCGGGGCGCGCCCGTCCCGGTCCACGCCGATCCCCCGCTCGGCACGGGTCGCCGGCCGCCGCCCCGGCAGCAGGCGGAGGTGGACTTCCCGCCGGGCGCGGTGCTCGTCTGCTTCACCGACGGCCTCGTCGAACGCCGCCACGAGGTCATCGACGTCGGTCTCGACCAGCTCGCCCATGTGGTCCGGCCGGCACCGGCCGAGCAGGTGTGCGCCGAGGTCATGGACGCCCTCGGCGCCGAGCAGCCGACCGACGACATCGCCATGCTCGTCGTCCACCGGCTCCTGACCCCGCACTGATCCGTCAGGCCGCCCGCGCCCAGGTGCGCCGTCCGGACGGACGACGCCACCCGCGTGGTCGCCGGCCCGTTTGGCGGGACGCGATCGCGGAAAGAGTGGCGGGCATGAAGTGGGCAAGCCGAGCCGTACCCGCCGCCGTCGCCGCCGTCGCGGCCCTCGCCGCGCGTGACCTGATCCAGCGCGACCACGCGTTGCTGCGTACCTTCCCGGTCCTCGGCCGGGCCCGGTACCTGCTGGAGTCCATCGGGCCGGAGCTGCGCCAGTACATCGTCGCGGGCAACAACGAGGAACGGCCGTTCACCCGCGACCAGCGCCGCTGGGTGTACGCGTCGGCGAAGCAGCAGAACAACTACTTCGGCTTCGGCACCGACAACGACATCGAATTCACGCCCGGATATCCGATCATCAAGCACCGCACCTTCGGCCGGGCCGTCCCGCCGTCGACACCGGGCGCCGGACACGACGTGCGACTGCCGTGCGCCAAGGTGCTCGGCGCCGCGCGGGGCCGCGCCCACGCGTTCCGGCCCGAGTCGGTGGTGAACATCTCCGGGATGAGCTTCGGCTCGTTGTCCGGCAACGCCGTCGAGGCGCTCAACCGGGGCGCCGCCCTGGCCGGCTGTTTCCAGAACACCGGCGAGGGCGGGCTGTCGCCGTACCACCGCAAGGGCGGTGACCTGGTCTTCCAGATCGGCACCGCGTACTTCGGCTGCCGCGACGAACGCGGCCGGTTCAGCCTGGACCGGCTCAGGGACCTGGTCGCCGGCGCGCCGGTGCGGGCGCTGGAGATCAAGCTCAGCCAGGGCGCGAAGCCCAGCCTCGGCGGCCTGCTGCCGGCGGCCAAGGTCTCCGCGGAGATCGCGGCGACCCGGGGCATCCCGCAGGGGCGCGACTGCGTCAGCCCGTCGCGGCACGCCGAGTTCTCCGACTGCGACAGCCTGCTCGACTGGGTGGAGCTGCTCGCCGCCGAGACGGGCCTGCCGGTAGGCATCAAGTCCGCGGTGGGCGACCTCGGCTTCTGGGAGGAGCTGACCACCCTGATGCGCGACACCGGGCGTGGGGTCGACTTCGTCACCATCGACGGCGGCGAGGGCGGCACCGGCGCCGCGCCACTGATCTTCACGGACTCGGTGTCGCTGCCGTTCCAGCAGGGCTTCACCCGGGTCTACAAGGTCTTCGCCGAGCGCGACCTGCACGAGCAGGTGGTGTTCGTCGGCGCCGGCAAGCTCGGCCTGCCCGACAACGCGGTGGTGGCGTTCGCGCTCGGCTGCGACATGGTCAACGTCGGCCGGGAGGCGATGCTGGCGATCGGCTGCATCCAGGCCCAGAAGTGCCACACCGACACCTGCCCCACCGGCGTCGCCACCCAGAACCAGTGGCTCGCCCGGGGCGTGGACCCGGGCTCGAAGTCGGTCCGCGCGGCCAACTACATCCGGACGCTGCGCCGCGACCTGGTCAAGGTCGCCGAGGCGTGCGGCGTCGAGCACCCGGGCCTCATCGACACCGACGCGATCGAGATCCTCGACGGCCGGACCGCCTCGCACCCCCTGCACGAGGTGTACGGCTACCGCCCCGGGTGGGGCCTGCCGTCCGCCGCCGACCGGGCGCAGATCGCCCGGCTGATGACGGCGGAGGCCCCGCAGGGCGGCACCGCCCCGCCGTCGCCGACCGCGATGTCCTGACCCGCCGCGACGCGCCGCACGAGTACGCGCGGAGTTCCTGGCCGCCGCGGGAGGACGCCTAGCATCGCCGGAATGTCGATCACCCCTCGGCGGTGCCGGATCCTGATGCTCGCCGCGGCCGTCCTCTTCGTGCTCGTCGCCCTCGTCGTGCGCGCGGCGGCCGGCGGCGGCCTCGAACAGCACTCCGGCACCGCGCTGTACGCCTGCGTGGTCTGGGCCGGCGTGTTGTTCCTCCGGCCGCGGCTGTCGCCGCCGGTGGCCGGCGCGGTCGCGGTCGCCTTCTGCTGGGCGGTCGAGTTGTCGCAGTTGACCGGGGTACCGGCGGCGCTGTCGGCGCGCAGCCCGCTGGCACGGCTCGCGCTCGGGGCGCAGTTCGACCCGGTCGATCTCGCCTGGTACCCGGTCGGGGTGCTCCCGCTGGTGGCGGTGCACCGGATCGTCGCCGCCCGCGCCCGGCGTCGGCGGACCACGGTGTGAGCGGGCGACGCCGTTAATGGCGCGCGTCGGGTGCACGACCGCACCTATCGTGGCCCGGTGCTGATCAGACGCGAGACCCCCGCCGACGTCGACGCGATCCGGGCGGTGCACCTGGCCGCCTTCGCCGACCCGGAGAAGCCGGACGCCGTACCCGTCGAGGCGGGGTTGGTGGACGCGCTGCGGGCGGACGACGGGTGGCTGCCGGCCCTCTCCCTCGTCGCGGCCGACGACGCCGGGCGGGTGGTCGGGCACGTGGTGTGCACCCGTGGCCGGGTCGCCGGCGAGCCGGTCGCGCTGGGGTTGGGCCCGCTCGGCGTGCTGCCGGACTGGCAGCGGCGCGGGGTCGGCTCCGCGCTGATGCACGCCGTGCTCGGCGCGGCCGACGCGCGCGAGGAGGCCCTGGTGGTGCTGCTCGGACACCCCGACTACTACCCGCGCTTCGGGTTCCGCCCGGCGGTCGACCTCGGCGTCACCCCGCCGCAGCCGTGGGGGCCGCGATACTTCATGGCCCGCCCGCTGAGCGCGTGGCGGTCGTCGATCCGCGGCGGGTTCAGCTACGCCCGCCCGTTCGACGAGCTGTAGGCCGTCGGTCGCGCGGTCACGGGCACACCTCCGAGGACGCTCGCCCGACGCTGTTCGGGCAGGTCAGTACCACCTTCGCGAGTCTGCGTGCGAACATGTGTTCGTGTCGCGAGAGGCCAGGATCCTGCACGCCGACCTGGACGCGTTCTACGCGTCGGTCGAGCAGCGGGACGATCCGCGCCTGCGCGGCCGGCCGGTGATCGTCGGCGGGGGCGTGGTCCTCGCGTGCAGCTACGAGGCGAAGGCCCGCGGCGTCCGCAGCGCGATGGGCGGCCGGCAGGCCCGGCGGCTCTGCCCCGAGGCGATCGTCGTGCCGCCGAGGATGGCGGCCTACACGGCGGCAAGCCGCGCGGTGTTCGAGATCTTCCGGCGGACCACCCCGATCGTCGAGGGGCTCTCCATCGACGAGGCGTTCCTCGACGTGGGCGGGCTGCGCCGGCTGGTCGGCCCGCCCGCCGACATCGCCGCCCGGCTGCGCCGGGACGTACGCGAGGAGGTCCGCCTGCCGATCACGGTGGGCGTGGCCCGCACGAAGTTCCTCGCCAAGGTGGCCAGCGGCGTCGCGAAGCCCGACGGACTGCTGGTCGTCCCGCCGGACGGGGAGCTGGCGTTCCTGCATCCGCTGCCGGTGGAGCGGCTGTGGGGCGTCGGGCCGGTGACCGCGACGAAGCTGCGCGAGCGGCGCATCCGTACGGTCGGGCAGGTCGCCCGCCTCGGCGAGGCGACGCTGGTCTCGCTGCTCGGCGCGGGCGCCGGTCGGCACCTGCACGCCCTGGCGCACAACCGCGACCCCCGGCCGGTGCAGGTCGGCCGCCGGCGCGGGTCGATGGGGGCGCAGCACGCCCTCGCCGCCGTTCCGCACTCCCCCGCCGAGTTGGAGGCGGTCCTCGCCGGCCTGGTCGACCGGGTGACCCGGCGGATGCGGGCGGCGACGCGGGCCGGCCGGACGGTGACGCTGCGCCTGCGGTTCGGCGACTACACCCGCGCGACCCGCTCCCACACGGTGGCCAAGGCGACCGCCCACACGGCCCCGCTGCTCGCCGCGGCGCGGGCGCTGCTGCGGGCCGCACTGCCCGAGATCGAACGGCGGGGCGTGACCCTGCTCGGCGTGTCGGTCGGGAACCTGGACGACTCCCCCGTCCAGCCGCCGCTGCCGTTCGACCGCGATCCGGGGGCGGACCTGGACGCGGCCGTGGACGCGGTCCGCGACCGGTTCGGGTCGGGGGCGCTCACCCGGGCGGTGCTGCTCGGCCGGGACCCCAGCCTGGAGATGCCGCTGCTGCCGGACTGAGCCCGGGGCGGCGAGTCAGGACGGGGGCAACGGCGGCAGGACGCTCTCCTCGTGGTCCAGCTCCCGCTCCAGGATGCGCATGTCGGCGTCGGCGAGGCGACCCGCGTCCCGCCAGGCGAGCAGTTCGTCCCGCTCGGCGGCGATCATCTCCCGGCGGGCCAGCAGGGCCGCCCGGTAGCGGTCGTCCACCGGCAGCACCTGGTCCTCGACGTGGGAGAGCAGTGCGACCCGTTCGGTGTAGCGCTTGTGCCGGCCCTCGGCGGCCCGGCGCAGCGGGGCGGCGACGTCGCGTACGCCCGGGTCGGCCTCGGCCAGGGCGGTCAGCCGGTCGAGGGCGGCCTGCACCGCCGCGGCGCGCGCCTCGTTGCGGGTCAACGCCCGGCTGACGGCGGTGCCCGGCAGCCGCAGCCGGCGCAGCAGCGGCGCGAAGGTCAGGCCCTGACCGACGAGCGTGACCAGCACGACCAGGTACGCGCAGAACAGCAGCAGGTCCCGGGCGGGCGTGCTCGCGGGCAGCGTGAACGCCGCTGCGAGGGTGATGACGCCCCGGGTGCCCGCCCAGCTCAGCGCGAGCAGTTCCCGACCGGACAACGGCGGGTTGTCGGGACGGGGGTCGCCGCCGAGGCGGGCGTGCATCCGGGCGGGCAGGTGCGCGGCGGCCAGCAGCCACAACGGACGCACCAGCAGCACGATGCCGACGGTGACGGCCCCCGCCGCGACGACGGTGCCGAGGTCGTAGGCGGCCAGCCCGCGTACGACGGCGGGCAACTGCTGGCCGATGAGCAGGAACACGTAGCCCTCGAGGAGGTACTCCACCAGGTGCCAGACCGAACGGGTCTGCAACCGCGCGCCGCTGGACTGCAGGGACGCGCTGCGGTGGCCCAGCCAGAGGCCGGCCACGACGACCGCCAGCACGCCGGAGACGTGCAGGCTCTCGGCCGCCACGTAGGCGGCGAACGGGGTGCCCAGGGACAGGGCGTTGTCGGTCAGCGGATCGGAGGCCATCTTCCGCAGGTACGCGATGACCCACGCGACGGCCATGCCGACGGCCAGCCCACCGGCGGCGACGAACAGGAAGTCGCCCACGGCGTGCCCGACGGAGAACCTGCCGCCGATCGCCGTCGCCACGGCGACCTGCAGGATCGTCAGGGCGGTCGCGTCGTTGAGCAGCCCCTCCCCCTCGACCAGCGTGGTCAGTCGGGGCGACATGCCGGCACGTCGGCCGATCGACAGCGCCGCCACCGGGTCCGGCGGGGAGACCGCCGCGCCGACCGCGATGGCGAAGCTCAGCGGGACGGCGGCCACCACCGCGTTGAGCCCGAAACCCACGGCGAGCGCCGTGACCAGGACGAGCGCCACCGACAGGCCGATCACGGTCCGGGCGTTGCGGCGCAGCGCGGTCAGGCTCGACTGCAGGGCGGCGCCGTAGAGCAGCGGGGGGATGACGAGGTAGAGCACGACCTCGGGATCGAGTTCCAGGTTCGGGCCGGGCAGGTAGCCGTAGCCGACCCCGGCGAGCACCAGCAGCACCGACGCCGGCAGGTGGGTGCGGCGCGCCACGGCGTTGGTCAGGACTACCACGACCAGGCCGCCGAGGGCCAACGCCACCAGCTCGCCCATCCCGCCGGTCCCTCCCGCTGTCGGCCTCCGCCCCGGCCATCACCGTAACCGATCATGCGGCGGTCGCCGGCGGGGCGCGCCTCCCCCCGCCCGGGGCGGGACGGCGGGCCCGCCACGCCCCGGGTGGGGGGCGGCAGGCGGCGGGGGTGCACCGGGTGGACCCCGACGCACCCCCCGTCAGTGACCCGGTCGTCAGCGCCTCGGCGGTACGGCGGTGCCCTTGCGGTAGTTGCGGCCGTTGCCGTCGGGGCGGTAGTTGTTCTCGACGTTGCCCGCCGAGTCCACCGAGAACCAGTGGATCCGCGTTCCCGCCGGGACGGTCAGCGTCTCGCCGCCCTCCCGGATGCCGGCCGAGCCGTAGAGCTTCGACGCGTACGTGGGGGCGGCGCGGTCGAGGGTGTAGAAGACGGCGGCCGGCTCGCTGGTGGAGAAGGTCACCTCCACCATGCCCGGCGTCGCGCTGGGCGCCACCGCGAGCGTGCTGCTCGGCCTGGTCCGGTCCCTGGCGAAGTCCCGGGCCACCCGCATCAGCTCGACCAGGCCGTTGGCGAACTCCAGCGCCTCGGCGTGCGCCTCGTCCCACTCGGGCTGGAAGGAGGTGCCGACCTCGAAGTTCCAGGCGTAGATGCCGTATTTGTACCAGAGCATGTCGCCGGAGTTGCCGGCCGCCGAGTAGAGCACGTCGGAGATCGGGCCGGTGCGCGCCGGGGTCACCGCCATGTTGCGGTGCCGCTTGATGGCGGCGAGGATCCGCGACGACGCGCCCCAGAACGCCGACTCCTCGGCGAGCGTCGGGCGGGGCGCCGAGACGCGGTCGGGCAGCGCGTACGCCCCCGGCGACCACATGAAGTAGTTGCCCGAGGAGTGCAGGTTCATCGAGAAGCGGATGTTGGGGCGGGAGGCCAGCCAGTCGAGGTTGCGGTTCTCGGGCTCGGAGAGCTCGCCCGGTCCGGCGTACGTGCCGCTGGTGCAGCTCGTCGACGCCCCCGAGTAGCCGTCGAAGAGGCTGTACTCGGTGTAGTTGCGGTTGTTGTCCACGCCCCAGGAGTTGCGGGCCAGGAAGTCGGCCGCACCGGTCGTCGGGCAGTGGTTGGTCATGTTCTTGCGCTGGGAGTTGAAGTCGTAGAAGGAGTAGTGGCCGCCGTCGGGGTTGATCGAGGGGGCGATCCAGATGTCGAGGCTGTCCAGCAACTGCCGGGTCCGCCCGTCGTGGGCGTAGTTGCGCAGCAGCCGCTCGGCGGTCTCGACGGTGACCAGCGGGGGGACCCACTCGCGGGCGTGTTCCTGCGCGTAGGCGAGCACGCCGAGCTTCGAGCCGTCGCGGTGCTTGCCGATGCGGATGGCGTACACCGGATGCGGGTCGCGGGAGACGCTCGCCGGCGCGCTCAGGCCGTCGCTGAGCGGGGTCCGCGCGGCCGGCGCGACCACGCCGCCGCCCGGGCTGCCCCGATAGGTGTACGCCCGCACGAGCGTCCCGGCCCCGGCGTTGAGCGCCGCGACGACCTGGGTGGCCGTGCTGGTCACCGCGCCCTCGCCGTCGGTGCCGAGCGTGACCCGTACGGCCGCGCCGGCAACGGTCACCGACAGCGGCGTGTCCCCCGCGCCCGGGTCGGCCAGTTCCACGGAGACGTCGTTGCCGCCCTCGTGCCCCCAGGCCAGCGAGTCCACCGCGACCCGGCTGTCGGTGGCGGTGCCCAGTACCGCCTGGGCGTGCCGCCGGTAGCCGTTGGTCCGGTGCGGCAGTTCGACGACCTCGGCCAGCCGGGGGAACTCGGCGGCCAGCTGGTGGATGCGCGCGTACAGCTCGGTCGGCGTCAGGTAGCTGGTGACGAAGTCCTTCTGGTATCCCGGGCCCTCGGGGCCGTCGCCGGAGGTGGGCAGCCACTCCCGGACCTCGGCCACGGCCACGTCGCCGGTCGGGCTGGTGATCCGGATCCGGTCGGGCCGGCTGGTCACGGGCGCGGCGCCACGGTGGTAGAGGTAGACCCCGGCGTCGACGAAGCGGGAGATCGTCTGCGTACCCCCGGAGCCGATCTCGGTGCCCGGGCCGCTGTCCCGCTCGACGGTGAGGGCGTCGGGGGCGGTCTGGCCCTGCGCCCACTTCGCCTCGACGGAGAGGATCTGGCTCGTGCCGGAGGTGTAGTAGTCCGCCCGGATGATCTTGACGTCGGAGGCGGCGGACGCGCTCGGGCCGCCCGTCGCGGCGGCGAACCGACGGTTCTGGGCGACGTGCCCGGCGATGGTCGCCTCGCGTTCGGCCACCCGGGCGCGGGCGTCGGCGGGACGGTGCAGCACCTTGCCGAGGGTGAAACCGGCCCTGGTCAGCGACGCGGCCTCGCTGGCGGTGACGACCGCGTGCGCGACGACCCCGTTCCCGGTGCGGGTGACGTGGTGGTCGAGGTCGACGCCGGTGGCGACGAGGGCGTCCAGTTGGGCGGTGCCGGCGAGCAGCACCTCGACGACGTCCGCCTCCTCGTCGGCGACGCGGACCAGCTCGACGGCGGGTACTGCGGCGGGCACGACGGCCGAGGCGGGGCTGACCAGCAGCACCACCGCCGTGGCGGCGGCGAGCGCGGCCGGGACGGGAAGGCGGCGTCGCCACCGGGGAGCTAGGGGATCACGCATGGGTCCGCCCTTCTGGTGTCGGCAGGGTGACCGGACGGGATGGCCGAGGGGGTCGCCCGGGTGCGCGGCTGCGCCCCGCCGGGCGCGCGCCGCGACTGCGGTGGCGCGACCCGGCGGAGCAGAGATGGCAGTGTCCGGTGGCGACGGACCGACGCCGCCGGACGCGGAAGCGTCGTCAGGCTGGTGGACGAGAGCCGTTCCGGTCGAGGTCGGTGGATTGAGTCATCCTCAGCGCACACAAAGTGATCTGTCAATCCCCGTCGATGTCCCGTCCGCACCGCCGGTCGACCCGCGGGGCCGCCCTGAGTAGGTGTGCTCACGCCCCACCCGGAGGCCACCCACATACTTACCCGAGCTGGTACGACAAGATCGCCGGGAGAAGGCCACAGGCATGACGAAGCAGCACCGACCGACGTCTCCGATCACCGCGCTCATCCTGGTCCTGTGCACCCCGGTGGCCGCCTGGTGGCTCATCGGGGACCTGACCGGCGACGAGGCCCGACGGCTCGCCGCCGAGGGCGTCGAGTTGGACTACGCGATCCGGCCGGTGAGCCTCGGTGCGGTGGGAGACCGGATCGTCGGCGTCCTGGCGTGCGTCGGCGTCGCCCTCGCGCTCGCCTGGTTGATCCGGGCCGCCGCACGCCGCCGGCTCGATCGCGGGTGGTGGTGGGTGCTGGCGCCGCTCGTCGCGGCCGGCGTCCTCCTCGGCCTCGCCTGGCGGGTGCTGACCGCCGGCGGGATCGGCGCCAACATCGGAGCGGGGCTCATGGTCATCGCGGGTGGACCGGCCCTGGCGGTCCTGCTGATCGTCGCCGCAGTCGCGGCGCTGCGGATGCGCCGGAACCGGCCGCCGCGAACCCCGCACCGCGCCGAGTGACGACCGGGCCGCCGGGGAGAACGGCCAAGAGCCTGCACCGGCGATCGGAGACGACCCTGTGACCCTCCCGCCCCCACCGCCGGGTGTCGATCCCCACGTCCGTCCGGAACGTCAGCCCGGGGCGTCACCCGGCCCCATGATCGCCGCAGCTGTCGCCGTGGTGGCCTCGTGCCTGTGCCTGCTGGGCCTGTTCGTCCACACGTACGGCGGCCACGACCGTCCAGGGCTGATCGACAGCCCCGAGGTGGCCGAGGTCGCGGAGCGCGCCTGCACCACCATGCGGGCCGCCGTGGCGGTACGGGCCGCACCACCACAAGCCGCGACGGAGGCCGAGGTACGCGCGATCCGGCAGCAGAACGACGCGGTGGTCGCCATGGTGGCAGAGGTACGACGCCTGGGAAAAGCCAGGCTGCGCGACGACCATCCGACCGCCGACTGGCTGTCGGACTGGGAGACCCTGGTCGACAGCCGGGAGCGCCATGCCGCAGCGCTGTCCGCCGGTCGCGAGCCCCGCTTCGTCGTTCCGGTCGTCGACGGGGTCGCGATCACCGACCGCATGAACTCGACCGGCCTGGTCTGCCAGGTGCCACCGCAACTGTTGGACCTGCCTTAGCCGCCGGCCCGTCTCGGCACGGCTGCTCCGTGATCTGGCTCACCCGGCCCCGGCCTGCGCGCCGTCCGGCGCCCTGTTGCGCAGCCTGGAAGGGGTGCCGAGGTTTCGCCGGCAGGCAAACTGGAGAAGGTGAAGATCGCACCTGCGCTCAAGGGGGATCAACTCGTGTCCGACACCACCGCCCGGTCCGACCGTCAGGCAGACCGTCCCGCCGAGGTGACCGACCCGCTGCTGTGGAAGCTCGCCCTCGACGTGGCCGACGCCCACGAGCCGGACGGGGACGGTGGTTGCCGCAACCTGCTCTGCGCGGGCCAGGCCTGGCCCTGCCCGGCCTGGAACAACGCTCAGCGCGCCCTGCGCATGGCCCGCACCGACTCCGGGCAGCCGTCGCCGCACGCGACACGGCCGGCTGGCGGCCAGGGCCGCTCCGACCTCTCGGTGCCCGGGTTGACGCAGCGCATCCGGCCGAACGACCCGCGGGCGGCGTCGGCAGCCTAGGCAGTGTGTCGTAGTGGTCGTGGTGACGCCGCAGGCCCTGGGGCACCCGCGTCGCGCGTCCCAGGTCGGTCGGTGCGACGGCCGGAGCAGGCAGTCCTGGCGGTGACGCCGGTCAGCCGTCCACGCGGTAACGCGCGAAGATCGTGCCCTGCGAGAAGGTGTGCTGGTCGAGCAGGGTCAGGTTGCGGCGGACGCGGTCGGGGAGGGCGCGCGTGCCACCGCCGACGAGCACCGGGCAGATGATGAGGCAGATCTCGTCGACCAGGCCGGCCCGGTGGGCCTGGGCGGCCAGGTTGGCTCCGCCGATCGCCAGGTCGCGCGTGGCGGACTCCTTGAGCGCGCGGACCGCCTCCGGGTCGAACGTGCGCTCGATGCGGGTGCGGGCGCTGCGCGGCTCCTCCAGCGTGGACGAATACACGATCTTGTCGGCGGAGCGCCAGATCTCGCTGTAGTCGAGGATGTAGTCGGGGTGGCCGGGCTGCTCGTGCGCGGTCTCCCAATAGGACATCACGTCGTAGAGCCGGCGGCCGTACAGGTGGGTGCCGATGCCCCGGTCCAGGTCGTTGAGGAAGCGGTGCACCTCCTCGACCGGCTCGCTCCAGCCGAACTTGCCGTTCTCGTCGTTGACGTAGCCGTCGAGGGACACGATGTCGGTGTTGATCAGCTTGGCCATCTCTCCGCCTAGGTGTCGGGTCGTCTCGTGCGACCGGGGGCAGCCTGGTGGCCAGTATGAGACGAGGGCCCGACAATCCGGCGGCCCGTCCGGGCCACCTGTCGGGCGGCTTCAGTCGTCGCGTCCGGCACCGCGATCGGGCGCGCTCATGTCCCCCGTCGCGGGCGTGCCGTCCGCGAGCCCGTAGCGCAGGTAGACGGTGCCCTTCGGGCCGGCCACCGGCGGTTCGAGCAGGGTGACGTTCGTGGGCACCGCGCCACCGTCGAACACCTTCTTCCCGACGCCGAGCACGATCGGGTGCACCCAGAGGTCGAGACGGTCGAAGAGCTTCTCGCGCAGGAGGGTCTGCACCAGGTCCAGGCTCCCGACGACCTTCACGTGTTCGTGCCGGTCGCGGATCTCGCGTACCGCGGCGGCCAGATCCGGGCCGAGCTGCGTGGACCCGGCCCACGAGAGGTCGGGCCTGCCGCGGGAGGCCACGTACTTCGGGACCCGGTTGAAGAGCGTGGCGATCTCGTCGTCCTCGCCGCCCTCCTGGTGCGGCCAGTAGGCGGCGAAGATGTCGTACGTCCGCCGGCCGAGCAGGAGGGCGTCGGTGCCCTCGTAGGCGGCACCGACCTGCGCCCCGGAGACCGCGTCCAGCAGGGGCGCCTGCCAGCCGCCGAACGGGAACCCCACCGGGTCCTCGTCGGGGCCACCGGGCGCCTGCCCGACGAGGTCGAGGGTCGCGAACAGTTCGATGTGGATCAGGCCCACGTCCCACCCCCGGTGAGTTGGTGTTGGATCCGGCACTCGGCACTCACGATAGGTCACGGACCGGGTCTGGACGGGTGACCGCGCGCCCTGCGGCGTGCCGAGCGAAGATCTCGCGGACGGCGGGCAGCTCGTCGCCCTCGTCGGCGTCGACGTACCAGCCGTGCTCCGTGTCCGCGACGACGGCCTCCGGGGTGAGGAAGTCCCGGCCGAAGCGGTAGACGCCCAGGCAGTAGGCGAACTCGGATCCGATCATCGGGTCGATGCCGGTCTCGTCGCAGTGGTCCAGCAGGCCTTCGGCGACCCGCCACTGCTCGCCGTCGAACCAGAACACGCCGCAGGCCCAGTGGATCGTGCGGCCGGTCGGCACGTCGACGACGGCGCCGAACCGCTTGTTCGCCGGACGGTCGCGCACCAGGCGGACCAGGTCCTCGGGGACGTCGCCGTAGAGCGCCTCCTGCGCGGCGTACTCGTCCCAGCCCACGCTGAGATCCGCCTCGGGGCCGAAAGTCAGCAGCAGCGCGCGCCCGTCCGGGACGAAGTGCCACACGGTCGACTGCCCACCGCCGTCGTCCCAGGCGAACCGTTCCGCCCCGTCGACAGTGGTCGGCGCGTGGAAGGTGAGCTTGCTGACGATCGCCGCGCGCCGGCGCACCTCGTCGATCGGGGTGGCGCACAGCGCGTGCCAGGTCTCGTCCATGGGCAGCCATGGTAGCCACCGCGGGGGCGACGCCCGACCCGCGAGCGGCGACGCGCGGGCCGGTCGGCCGGGTGGCCGGCCCCGTCGGGGCCGGCCACCGGTGGCGTCAGCGCCAGGTGTCGGTGCGGGTGTGGGTGCCGCCCGCCGGGGTGGTGAAGCTCCGGTTGCCGCCGGACTCCCAGGTGACGGAGCCGTCGGCGTTCTTCTTCAGGTACTTGTACTCGACGGCGGTGTTCGGCGGCAGGCTGACGGTGGCCCGCCAGATCGGGTAGTCGGCCGGGGAGAGCGCGACGGCGTTCGCGGGGTTCCAGCCGCCGAGGGCGGGCAGGTTGCCGACGACGTACACGTTCTGGCCGAATGAGGTGGTGGCGGTGGCGTGGAAGGCGGTGGCGACCGGCCCGGCGGTGTCGCCGCGGAAGGTCTCGGTGACGGTGTGGATGCCGCCCGCCGGGGTGGTGAGGCTCCGGTTCGCGCCGGACTCCCAGGTGACGACCCCGGCCGCGGTCTTCTTGATGAACTTGTACTCGACGGTGGCGGACCGGGGCAGGTCGACCACGCCGCGGAACACCCCACCGGCGGCGGGTAGCCGCACCGCGTTCGCCGGCGCCCAGTTGCCCAGCGCCGGGACGCCGCCGACGACGTAGACCTCCTGGCCGGCGGCCACGGTGGCGGTGACGGTGAAGGTCGTGGCGACGGTGTCCCCCACGGGCCCCGGCACGTAGGCGTCGGTCCGGGTCGTCGTACCGCCGGCGGGGGTGGTGAAGGTGCGGCTGGCGGCCTCCTGCTCGACCACCGTGGTTCCGCTCTTGACCAGGTACCGGTAGGAGACGGCGGTGGCCGCCGGCAGGTCGACGGTAGTGGTCCAGGAGCCGGTGGCGGTGCGGGTGAGCGGCACGGAGCTGGCCGGGTTGCCGTTGCCGAGCGCGGGGGTGTCGCCCACGAGGTGCAGCGTGCGGTCGGCGGGCAGCGCGGCGGTGGCGGTGAACGTGGTGGCCACCTTCGCGGCAGGGCCGCCCCGGGCGTTGGCGTGGATGGCGACCGCGCCGTTGGCGGGGATGGTGACGGTGGCCCGGCCGCCGGTCACGGTGACCGTGGCGCCGGTGCACCCGGCGGCGGTGGCGGCGCCGGAGATGACGTCGCAGTACGCGCCGTCGGCGAGGCCGGTGACGAACTGGGCGGTGCTGGCGGCGGCGGAGTCGTTGATGCCGATCCACCCGCGGTCGCCCCGATGGAAGCCGATGACGTTGCTGTTGACGACCGTGAAGTCCGAGATGGTCTTGACGTTGCGGGCGGTGTTGGCCCAGCCGACCATGCCCTTGATCCCGGTGGACCGGGTCAGGCAGGTCCAGGCGCCGCCGCAGACGGTGTCGGTCACGTGGCCGCTGCCGGTGGCCGGCGGCGACTCGTTGCGGTTCGACCAGGTGAAGCTGTCGTAGACCGAGGGCTTGCCGTGCGGGTACGCCAGCGCGAAGTAGTTGGCCAGGGTGTAGTCGCTGCCGTTCTTGTAGGACAGCACCACCCCGTCGCGTTCGAGGTCGTGGTTGGTGACCATGGCGAAGACGTTGGCGCTGGGCGCGTCGAGGTTCCAGTTGGGAACGTTGGCGAGGTTCGCGATGGAGCCCTGGAAGCTGGAGCGCAGGCCCTTGGCGTACCCGAAGTCGAGCACGTCGCCGTTGCCGATGAACGCCCGCGCCTTGAGCGCGTCGTTGGAGGCGCCGTCGAAGATCTCCTGGGCGACGTACGGGCGCTTGTTCTCCGCGACGGTGTTGTTCAGCTTGCCGAGGATGGCCGCGAAGTCGGCCTTCTTGACGTGCTTGACCGCGTCGACGCGGAACCCGTCCACGCCCAGTCCGATGAGGTCGTTGAGGTACGCGGCGATCTTGTTGCGGACCTGTTCCTTCTCGGTGTACAGGTCGGACAGCGAGAGCAGCTCGCAGCTGGTCACCTGGGACTCGTTGTTCCAGTCGGTGATGCCGCCGGAGGTCGGGCAGTTGTCGCCGGGGTGGTGGAAGTCGCCGTGGCCGTACGGCACCGCCGGGTAGTCGTAGCCGGTGAAGGTGGTGCCGGCGTAGCCGACGGTGCCGGCCGCGTTGTTGACGCCGGCCATGTGGTTGACGACCGCGTCGACGTAGACGCGCACGCCGGCGGCGTGGCACGCCGTGACCATGGCGGCGAACTGCTGGCGGTTGCCGAACCGGCTGTCCAGCTTGTAGGACACGGGCTGGTACACCTCGTACCAGGGGTGCGCCCCGTCGGCGCTGTTGGGCAGGCTCACCGACTCCTGGGGCGGCGCGACCTGGACGGCGCCGTAGCCCGCGGGGCCGAGGTGGTCGGTGCAGGCCGCGGCGACCGAGTTCCAGTTCCACTCCCACAGGTTGGCCGTCACCTCGCTGTCGTTGAGGGCGACGGCGGCGTGGGCGGGCGCGGCGGCGGTCGCCACGAGCGGGGTGGCGCCGGACGCGACGACGACGGCGGCGAGGAGCAGGCGGGAGATGCGGGCGCGTAGGGGCGGTGTCGATCGTGCCATGACAGAAGGACCTACTTCCGGGGACGAAGAGGCACTGACGAGAGGACGGCCGTCCGGGTAGCAAAGACAATGCTCGATCGACAGCAGGCCCTGCAATACCTTGCAGCAAACTTCTCGAAATTTCATGGCAACATTGCCGATGGGCCCCGACAGGTCTCGTCCATAGCCCCCAAAAGCCACGGAGCCGACGATCCATGGTGGATCGTCGGCTCCGCGCTCTGCAAGTCCTTGCAAGGGCCGCCGGGCCCGACGGCGGCACCGGCCGGGCCGGTCAGCGGGGGGTCGGCACCGCCTCGCGGGCGAGGATGACCGCGCCGAGCAACGCGGCGTCGTCGGCGAACCGCGACAGCACCACCTCCGGCGGGTACGGAAGGACCGCCGCCATCCGCTCCCCCAGCAGGCCGCGGATCAACGCGTTGCCGGCCACCCCGCCGACCAGCACCACCCGCTGCGGGTCGAGCAGCAGGCAGCAGGTGACCAGGTGCCGGGCCAGCTCGTCGGCGCGGGCGGTCAGCGCGTCCCGGGACGGGCCGGGCCGCTCGGCGGCGGCGGCCAGCCCCCGCGCTCCGCCCGGCACGCCGAGCGACTCGGCGAGCCGGTCCAGCGCCCGGCCGGAGAAGCCCAGCTCCAGCATCGTGCCCGGCCACGGGCCACCGGCCACGGCGTACCCGATCTCGCCGGCCGCCCCGTGGTGGCCGGCCAGCACCGACCCGCGGACCGTGACCGCCGCCGCCACGCCGGTGCCCAGGCCCACCACCAGGCCGGGGTCGGCGTCGCGGAGCGCGCCGAGCCGCAGCTCGGCCAGGGCGGCGGCGTTCAGGTCGTTGTCGACCGCCACCGCCGGCACCGCCAGGCGGTCCCGGACCGCGTCGGCCAGGCGCAGCCCGTCCCAGCCGGGCACGTTCGGCGCCAGGTCGATGCCGTCGGAGCGGACCACGCCGGGCGAGGCGATCCCGGCCGCCGCGACCGGCGCGCCGACCTCCCCCACCAGCTTCGCGGCCAGCGCCAGGGCGCGGTCCAGGGCCTGCGGGGCACCCCGCTCGGCGTACGTCGGCACCCGCTCGCGGGCCAGCAGCCGGCCCTCGCCGTCGGCCACCCCGACCGCCATCTTGGTGCCGCCGAAGTCGATGCCGAGCAGCACGCCCGCGTCGCCGGCCGGCGACGCGGACTGGGCGGCCCGGCCGGCGAGTCGCACGCTCACCGGACCACCTCCACGCCCCCGGCCGCCGCGTCCCGCGCGCTCATCGGGCCGCCCCCTGCGCGGCGACCGCGTCCAGCGCCTCGTCGGCGGCGGCGAGGCGGTCGCGGACGGCGGCCAGCCGGCCGGCGACGGCGTCGAACGTGCCGCGCAGCACCGCCACCTGGGCCCGCACCGCGTCCGCGCCGGGGCCGTCCACCTGGGCGCGGTCGAGCACCAGTTCCGGGCGTACGGCGGCGGCGATCAGGTCGGCGACGGCGTCGTCGTCGAGCCCGTCGGCGATCCCCTCCGCCGCCGCCCGGACGGTCTGCGCGGTCCAGGTGGCCGGGGACCCGCCCCGGACCAGTCGGCCGACGACCGAGTGAGCGGCCCGGAACGGCACCCCGTGCCGGGTCAGCGCGTCGGCCGCGGCGGTGGTGGTGGCGCCGGAGGCGACGATCTCCTCGGCCGACGGCGGCTCCAGCGGCTCGATCTCGGCGAGGAAGCCGCCGAGCAGGGCGAAGAACCGGTCGGTGCGGTCGTTGCTCTCCCAGAGCCGCACCTGCACGTCGGTGGTGGCGTTGTTGGAGTCCTCCCACCAGGCGGCGCCGACGTTGTTGAGCACGCTGGCGGCGTCGGCGGCGGTGGCGCCGGCCATCGAGACGAGGTGCTCCAGCACCACCGGGTTGCGCTTCTGCGGCATGATGCTGCTGCCCTGGGTGAAGTCGCCGGGCGTGCTCACCCAGCGCCAGCTCAGCCAGTCCATGAGGGTGCGGGCCAGCCGGGCGCCGGTCGCGAGGGCCTGGGCGTTGAGGGTGCCGACCCGCACGAGGTGGTCGGCGCCGGCCACCGCCTCGTACGAGTTGGTGACCAGGCCGTCGAAGCCGAGCAGCTCGGCCACCCGGGCGGGGGCGATGTCCAGGTCGGTGCCCGCGAAGGCGCAGGAGCCCAGCGGCGAGACGTTGAGCTGGTCGATCAGCTCGGCGTAGGCGACGGCCTCCCCGGCGAGGGCCTCGGCGTAGCCGGCGAGGGCGTGCCCGATGGTGGTGGGCTGCGCCGGCCGGCGGTGGGTGTAGCCGGTGATCACCACGTCGGCGTACCGGTGCGCGGAGTCCAGTGCGGTCGCGCCGGCGGCGAGCACCCGGTCGAGCACGCCGAGGAGCTGCTCGCGCAGCAGCATCCGGAACACCCCGGCGTCGAGGTCGTTGCGGCTGCGGGCCATCTGCACGTCGAGCTCGGAGGTGGGGATGCCGCACGCCTGCGCCAGCCGCTTCTCCATCAGGTAGTAGGTGTCCTCGAAGGTGCCGTCGAACTCCGGCGCGCCGGAGGTGTCGGCGCGCAGCTCGGCCAGCCCGCGCAGCAGCCGGGCGCCCCGCTCGGCGGGCACCAGCCCCTGCTCGACCAGCATCACCACGTGGGCCTGGCTGGCCCGCACCATCGCCGGGAAGAGGTACCCGACGTGGTGGTCGTAGGTCGGCCGGAGGTGGTGCCGCTGATAGGTGGTCAGCGCGGGTGTGCTCATGACGGTCTCTACTTCCTTCCGTGCCGGGCTCGGCGTCGCGCGCCGCTCCCGGGCGTCAGCCGGTCAGTCGTCCAGGCCGAGCAGGCGCTCGGCGTTCCCGGCGAAGATCGCGCGTAGGTGGTCGTCGGGCAGCCCCAGCTCGCGGCAGATCCGCAGCTGGTCGTCGAGGTAGCGGGTGACGTACCCGCGCGGGAACCACGACGAGTCGCTGCCGAACACGATCCGGTGCGGGCCGATGGTCTCGTAGCAACGCCGGAACAGCTCGTCCAGCGTCAGCTTGTACGGCATCCAGCGCACCCACTGGTTCGACCCCGAGGTGTCGACGTGGATGTTCGGGCAGCCCCACGCGGCGAAGAGCAGGTCCTGCACGTGCTGGACGCCGAAGTGCGGCACCACCACGGCCAGCTCGGGGAAGCGGCGGGCCATCCGGGCCAGCTCGTCCGGGCCCCCGTACCGGCCGTGGGAGAGGCCGCCGGCGCTGCCGTAGTGTCCGATGTGGATCAGCACGGGCACGCCGAGGCGCTGGGCGGCGCCCCAGAGCGGGTCGAGGGACTCGTCGTCGAGCGGGCCGGGCAGCAGCGGGGCGAAGAGCTTCAGCCCGCGCAGGCCGCGCTCGGTGACGGCGCGTTCCAGCTCGGCGGCGGCGCCCGCGCCGTACGGGTCGTGGTGGGCGAAGCCGAGCAGCAGGTCGGGGTGGCGGTCCACCACGTCGGCGACGGTGTCGTTGCCGCCGCCGGTGACGAAGACCGCCCGGCGCACGTTCACCGCGCGCAGCTCCTCGGCCCAGCGGTCCGCCTCGTCCTGCCAGCGCTCGGCGGGCGGCTCCGGGTCGGGGAAGCCCCACGCCTGCCGCCACTGCCGCGCGTACGGGGCGGAAGCGGCGGCGCGGACCGCCCGCTCGTGCTCGCCGCCGGGGTGCATGTCGGCGGCGTGCTCGCAGGCCCGGATCGTCTCGTCGGCGCCGATGCGGAAGTGCAGGTGGAAGTCGACGACGTCCAGTCCACGGTCGACGGTCACGGTGCCTCCTCGGGCTCGGGCCCGCCGGCCGACGGCGCGTCCGCGGCCGGTGCCACTTCGGCGGGCAGCGGGGCGTCGGTGGGCGGGGCGGGCGGCGGGGCGGCCACCCAGGCGGCGACGACCTCGCGCAGCCGCGTCCCGGCGAGTTGCCGGACGCGGCGGCCCGCCTCCTCGCCGGCCAGCGAGATGTGCCCGGACCAGCCCTGCCACGGGTCGGGCCGGGACTCCACCAGCACGTACGGGTGGGTCACCGGCAGCTTCGGCTTCGGCGGCAGGTCGGCGACCGCGTCGAGGCGGACCGCGTCGGGGTCGAAGCCGAGCACCCCGGAGGTCTCGTACGCCCCGCCGTGGCCGCGCGACGGCAGCGGCCCGTACAGCTCGGCGGTCTCGGCCGGGGTGACCAGCTGGAACCAGTTGACCAGCAGCAGGCTCGCCGTGCGCCGCCCGGAGACCCACTCCATGGCGGCGCGGACGGTCGACATGTTCGCGTCGTGTCCGTTGACGATCAGCAGGCGGGGGAAGCCGGCGGCCACGATCCCCTCGATCACGTCGGCGAGGTAGCCGACCGCGATCTCGGGCCGGATCGACACCGTGCCGGGCCACGGCCGGGTCTGGCCGGGGCAGGCGGCGTACGGCACGGCGGGAAAGAGCACCCCGCGCGGGCCCGCCGCCGTGGCCCGATCGCCGGCCGGAGTCGCGCCGCCGTCGCCGGGCGCCGCCGCGCCGTCGCCGCCGGAGATCGCGCTCTCGGCGGCGAAGCCCTCGGCGAGGATCAGGTCGGTGCCGAGCGGCAGGTGCGGGCCGTGCCACTCGACCGCGCCGACCGGGAGCACCGCGAAGTCCGCCGCTTCGGCGACCGCCGCGAGTTCCCCGCCGGGGATCCGGGCGGCGGGGACCAGCCCGCCGCCCGTCGGCCAGGCCGCGCTCACGCCGTCCACTTGGCCGCCTCCCGACTGGAGCGCCGGCCGCCCTCCAGGCGACCGGAGACCACCATCACCACGAAGATCAGGACAACCTGGAGCATGCCGTACGCGGCGGCGGTGCCGACCTCGAACGAGTACATCCGGTTGTTGATCTCGACGGAGATCGGCGCGGTCTCGGAGGTGTAGATCAGCACGGAGGCGACGAACTCGCCGACGCCGTGCACGAAGGCGAGCAGCGCGCCGGCCACCACGCCGGGCAGCATCAGCCGCAGGGTGACCGTGCCGAACGCCCGCCACCAGGACGCGCCCAGGTTGCGCGCGGCCTCCTCCAGCGACGGGTCGATCTGCGCCAGGGTGGCCGAGCTGGACCGGAACACCAGCGGCAGGAACCGCACGAAGTACGCCAGCGGCATGATCCAGAAGGTGCCGATCAGCACCTGTCCGAAGCTGAACGCGTTGCCCGTGCTGAACGCCGAGATCAGGTTGATCGCCACCACCGTGCCGGGCAGCGCCCAGGCCAGCATGACCGCCACGTCCAGCAGTCCCCGGCCGCGGAAGTCCAGCCGGCGCACCGCGTACGCGATGAGCACGCCGACGACGACGCAGGCGACGGTGGCGATGAGGCTCATCTGCAACGAGTTGAGGATCGGCTGGAACGCCGCCGGGTCGGAGAAGATCGTGACGAAGTTCTGTGTGGTGTACGCCGCCGGGATGACCTCGGTGGTCCAGGAGCCGTCCTCGGAGAACGCGACCAGGGCGATGGTCGCCACCGGCGCGAGCAGGACCGCGGTGGCCAGGACCGAGGCGGCCAGGGCGAGCCACTTGCCCAGCGGGTTGGTGATCTCGCGCCGGTGCGCGGCGACGCCCTTGGACTGGGAGCGGTAGCTGCGCCGCCCCTCGTACCAGCGCATGCCGAGCAGGAACAGCACCGAGACCACGCCGAGCACCGAGGCGTACGTGGAGGCCATCGGCAGGTCGCCGTTGGTGCGGTTGATGTAGATCTGCATGGTCATCGTCTGGTCCACCCCGAACAGCAGCGGGGCGGTGTACGACGCCAGCGAGGTCATGAAGACCAGCAGCGAGGCGGAGACCAGCGCCGGGGTAAGCATCGGCAGCAGCACCGTGCGCCACACGCGGACCCGGCCGGCGCCCAGGTTGTACGCCGCCTCCTCCACCGACGGGTCCATGCCCGACAGCGCGGCCGAGGCGGACAGGTAGAAGTACGGGTACATGGTGAACGTGTGCACGACCAGCACGCCCGCGATGCCGCTGAACGGCAGCACCGGGTTCTCGGCGCCGAAGAGCTGCTGGAGGCCGCGCGGCAGGATCCCGGTCTCGCTGTAGAGCAGCTGGAACGAGATCGCCCCGATCAGCGGCGGCAGCGCCGCCGGCACCAGGATGATCGCCTCGATCAGCTTGCGGCCGGGGAACGAGAAGCGCTTGAGCAGGAAGGCCATCGCCACGCCGACGACGCCGCAGAGCAGCACGCTGGCCGCGGAGATGATCAGCGAGGTGACCAGGGAGGACCGGGCGACCCCGCCGCCGGTGACGAAGCTGCCGTAGTTCTCCACGCCGTCCACGCCGACGCTCTCGGCGAAGGTGGCGAACATCGGCTGCACCACGTACCCGAAGAGGATCAGGGCGAGCGGGAAGACCAGGACGTACGGGAACCAGCGCGAGCCGGTGCCCCCGGCGAACCGCTCGGCGAGCCGGCGGCGCGGGCCGCGCGGCGGCGTCGGCTCGCCGGTGATCGGCGCGACGGTCGCCGGGCTGGGGGTGGCGGGGAGGGTGCTCACGGGCGCACCACCCACATCCGCTCCCGGTTCAGCCGCAGCCCGACCTGGTCGCCGGCGGCGATCCCGGCCGGCACGTCGATCGCGGCGACCTGCACGGGCTCGCCGGCCACGTCGACCACGAGGTTGGTCGCCATGCCGGTGAACTCCACCTCCGTGACGCGGCCGGGCAGCGCGCCCGCCTCGGTGGCCGAGGTCAGCCCGATGTGCTCGGGCCGGACGGACACCGACGCGGTGTCGCCCTGGCGCAGGCCGTGGTCGGTCGGGGCGGGCGCGGTGATCTCGCCGCCGGCGGGCAGCCCCACGGTGACGCTCTGCGCGTCGGCGGCGACCACCGGCAGGGTGAGCACGTTGCTGCGGCCGATGAAGCGGGCCACGAAGCTGGTCGCCGGGCGGTGGTAGATCTCCTGCGGGGCGCCGATCTGCTGTACCCGGCCGGACTGCATGACCGCGATCCGGTCCGACATGGCCATCGCCTCGGCCTGGTCGTGGGTGACGTAGATGGAGGTGGTGCCGGCCTCGCGCTGGATGCGGCGGATCTCGACCCGGGTCTCCTCGCGCAGCTTGGCGTCGAGGTTCGACAGCGGCTCGTCGAGCAGCAGGGTGCGGGGCCGGATCACCAGCGCCCGGGCCAGGGCGACGCGCTGCTGCTGGCCGCCGGAGAGTTCGTCGATGCGCCGGTCGCCGTAGCCGGCGAGGTGCACCTGGCCGAGCGCCTCCTCGACCCGCCGCCGCGCCTCGACCCGCCCGACCTTGCGGATCTTCAGGCCGTACGCGACGTTCTGCGCCACGCTCATGTGCGGGAAGAGGGCGTAGTTCTGGAACACCATGCCGGTGTCGCGCTTGTTCGGCGGCCGGCGGGTGACGTCCTCGGTGCCGAACCGGATCCGGCCGGAGGTGGGGAAGTAGAACCCGGCCACCATGCGCAGGGTGGTGGTCTTGCCGCAGCCGCTCGGGCCGAGCAGCGTGAAGAACTCCCCGGCGGCGATGGTGATGTCGACGTCGTCCACGGCCGCGGTGTCGCCGCCGCGCGCGAAGCGCTTGCTCACCGACTCGAGCGTGACATCGATCATGAGGTCCTCTCCTTCGTGCGGTACCGGACCTGGACGGTCGTCAGGATGGGGGGGCGCGGGGGCGGGACGGGCCCGCCCCCGGGACGCCCGGGCGGTCAGCCCTTGTTCTTGATCTGGCCGTTCCAGTGGTTGATCCACTCGGTCTCGTTCTTGCCGATCACGTCCCAGTTGACGTCCAGCGGCTTGAGGCCGAGCTGGGCCAGCCACTCCGGCTTCTCGGCGATGTCCACGGCCGGGATCTGGTAGTAGTCCTTGGCCAGGTCGGCGCGGAGCTTGTCGTCGAAGAGGAACTCCATGAACTTCTGGGCGCCGGTGGTGTTGCCGCCCTTGACCGCGGCGATGCCGTCGACCAGCACCGGGGCGCCGGAGGCGGGCATCACGTAGCCGAACGGCATGTTCGACTGGTTGGCCTGGAGCAGGACGTCCTGGAGGTTCCAGGCGCTGAGCACGCCCTGCTGGCGGGAGAGCTTCAGGTAGAGGTCGGTCGGGTTGGCCGCGTACGCGCCGGTGTTGGCGTCGAGCTTCTTGAGCCAGTCGTAGCCGGGCTGCGGGTTGCTGCCGTCCGGGGACTGCCGCATGATCATGGCGGCGTAGATCGACCGCATCGTGCCGGACGCGGCCACGTCCCGGATGATGATCTTGTCCTTCCACTCCGGCTTCAGCAGGTCGTCCCAGTCCTTCGGGGCCTGCTCCGGGGTGAGCGCCTTGTTGTTGTACATGATGACCTCGGGGAGCAGGATCTCCCCGAACCAGCGGCCCTCGGCGTCCTTGTACTTCGGGTCCATCTTCGCGGCGAACGCCGGCTGCCAGGAGGTCAGCAGGTCCTCGCCGGCGCCGGCGGAGAGCCCCTGCTGGGTGCCGCCCCACCAGACGTCGGCCTGCGGGTTGGCCTTCTCCGCCCGGACCCGCTCCAGGATCTCCTGGGCGCCCAGGTTGAGGATCTCGACCTTGCCCTTGTACTCGGGGTACTTGGCGGTGAACTGGTCCACCACGTAGGTGGAGACCTTCTTGTCGCGGGCCGTGTAGATGGTCAGCTTCTCGGCGCTCGCGCCGCCGGCCGTGTCGTCACCACCGCCGCCGCCGCAGGCGGTGCCGGCGGCGAGCACGGTGGCGAGCGCACCGGCGAGGAGAAGTCGACGTCTCATGGGGTACCTCCGAGGGGTGTGGGGGGAACTGCGGTGTGCGTGGTGTGTGGTCAAGGAGTCGGCAGCAGTGTCGGCATGCCGGCGGCAGCCGCGGAGAGGGCGTAGCTGACCGCCCCGTGCAGCACCGCCCGGTCGCCGAGCACGGCCCGGCGCACCTCGGTGCTGCTCGGCGCGGCGGCGGTGACCAGCGTTTGGAGCCGGTCGACGGCGGCGTCGTCGAGGTGGGCGGCGGCCCCGCTGAGCAGCACCCGCCCGGGGTCGACGACGCAGACGCAGGAGACGATGAGCCGCGACCAGGCCGCGAGCACGTCGTCCAGGTAGGCGGCGGCCCGGTCGTCGATGGCCGCCAGCGCCACCAGGTCGGCCACCGGCGAGTCCGGCCGCCGCCCGGGGGCCAGGGCCACCATCCGCTCGGCGATGGCGTTCTCCGACCAGCGGGCCTCGAACGGACCGATCCCGTCGTGACCCCGGTCGGTCGGGTCCAGTGGCAGGAAGCCGACCTCGCCGGCGGCCCCGCCGGCGCCCCGGCGGACCTGCCCGTCAAGCACCAGGCCGGCGCCGATGCCGTCGGCCACGTGCAGCAGCAGCAGGTCGGCGACGTCGCTGCCCGCGCCGACGGCGTGCTCGCCGGCCGCCATCAGGTTCACGTCGTTGTCCACCACCACCGGCACCCCGAGCCGCCGCTGCACCGACTCCCCCACCGGCCGGCCCTCGACGAGGCCGACCGAGGGGGCGAGGCGCACGGCGCCGCCGGTGGAGATGCCGGGCGCGGCGATGGCCACCCCGCGCAGCGCCGGCAGTCCGTCGCCGGCGAGTTCGGGCACCGAGCGACAGATGGTGTCGACGATGTCGCCGGCGAGCCGGACCGCCCGGTGGGCGATGACGGCGCCGTCGCTGTCGGCGATCTCGCAGCTGATCCGGGACGGCTCCAGGGAGACGGCGGCGACCAGCTCGGCCCGCGGGTTGAACTCCAGCATCGCCCGTGGCCGGCCGGTGCGGGAGGTCCCCGGGCCGCGCTCGATGAGGTACCCCTCGGCGATCAGCTCGCGCACGAGCGGGGTGAGCGTGGCGGGGCTCAGCCCGGTGAGCTCGGTCAGCTCGGCGCGGGAGAGCACCCGCACCTGGCGGGCGGTGGAGATCACGGACAACCGCTTGATCTCCTTCGACCGCTCCCGGCTCACCGGGCTCGTTGGTGGCGTCACCACGTCAGTCACACTTCCTTCCTACGGCGAACGAACTATCGAGTCAAGTAACGAAACCGTCTCGTTACCTTGCGGCCTCCTTCTTGAGCAGCAGAAACGCCCTTCCTTGGGCCTCGGGGAGGCCGCCGGACGGGCGCACTCACCGCCCGCAACACCTCGGATGGCGGGGGGTTAGTTTCTTTCGCAAATAAAGAAAGACCTTGCAAAGCATTGACGGGCCGCCGCGCCGGTCCCTAGCGTCACCGGGCGAAGGCCTTCCAGTGTGTACGGACCCCCGTGCCGCTGCGTACCTGAGGTGACGCCGGCGCTCCCTCGTGCCCCGGCGCCCCTGCCCGCCCTCTCACCGTCCGACCGCGACCCCCACGTCGACGCCCCGCGTCCGACGTCGCCGGCCGCTGCCCGGACCTCGCGTCACGCGAAAGGATCCGCATGCGTCTCAAGGCGTTCCTGCTACCCACGGCGCTCGCCCTGGCCCTGTCCGGGACACCGGCCGTGGCCCTCGCCGCACCCCCCGACGCCCGGCCGACCGACGCCGTCGACCTGGACGTCCTCTTCGTCAGCGCGCACCCCGACGACGAGGCCGGCAGCCTCGCCACCCTCGGCCAGTGGAAGGAGAAGCACGGCGCCAAGGCCGGCGTCGTCACCATCACCCGCGGTGAGGGCGGCGGCAACGCCGTCGGCCTGGAGGAGGGCCCGCCGCTGGGCATCATCCGCGAGCGCGAGGAACGCACCGCGATCGGCCGCGCCGGGGTGGAGAACCTCTACAACCTCGACCGCGTCGACTTCTGGTACACCGCGTCCGCGCCCCTGTCCGAGCAGATCTGGGGGCACGACGACACCCTCGCCCAGATCGTCCGGGTGATCCGGCAGACCCGGCCCGAGATCGTCATGACGATGAACCCGTCGCCCACGCCCGGCAACCACGGCAACCACCAGCAGGCCGCCCGCTTCGCCGCCGAGGCGTTCCACGCCGCCGCCGACCCGAAGGCGTTCCCGGAGCAGGTCACCAAGGAGGGGCTCAAGCCGTTCCGGGCGGCAAAGTTCCTGCGTACGGGCGGCAGCGGCAGCTCGACGACCGGGCCGCAGTGCGCCACCGGCTTCGTGCCGGCCGTCCCGACCGACCAGGTGTTCGGCGTCTGGGAGGGCGCCCGCAGCGCCGGCGGCAAGACCTGGGCCGAGGTCGAGGTCGACGCCCGCCGGGACTACGTGACCCAGGGCTGGGCCAACACCGCCGCCGCCCCCACCGATCCTGCCAAGATCCGCTGCGACTTCTACACCCTGGTCGACAGCCGTGTCCCGTACGACCCGGCGGACACCTCGCCCGAGGCGATCCTGCGCGGCTCGGTCCTGCCCCCGGCCGCCGGCGGGCTGCCCAAGGGCACCGAGCTCTACCTGACCGCCGACCGGTTCGACCTCGCCCCCGGGCAGAGCGTCGAGGTCACCGCGCACGTGCGGGCGCCGGGCAACCGGGCCCTCACCTCGCCCCGGGTCTCCCTGCGGCTGCCGCAGGGCTGGACCGCCAGCGGCTCCGGCGCGGTGCGCGGCGCCGTACCGGCTGGCAAGGAACGGACCGTCACCTTCACCGTGACCGTCCCCGCCGGCGCCGACACCAACGAGCAGCACCTCGTCGGCGCGTCCCTGAGCACCGGGCAGGGCACCGGCCGTACGGACCGCGCGGTCCGGGTGGTCGCCGACGTGCGCGGCACCCTGGAGCCGCTGCCCGAGGTGGGGCTGTTCCGCACCTGGGCCGGCGACAGCGGCTATCCGCAGCTGGACACCCTGATCAAGCCGGTGCTGACCCTCGGCTCCGGGAAGAGCCGGACGGTCCGGGTCGACCTGCGCAACCACGGCGAAACCGCCCAGAGCGGCACCGTCGCCCTCGGCCTGCCGGCCGGCTTCACCGCCGACGCGCCGACCAAGAGCTACGCGGCCCTGGCGCCGGGCGCGACCGGGGCGGTCACCTTCACCGTCACCAACAGCGACGCCAGCCTGCCGACCGCCAACGAGGGCGGCGACGGCGGCGACTACGGGATCACCATCACCACCACCAGCGCCGCCGGCAGCACCGTGGAGACCGGCGCCCTGGAGATCGTGCCGACCAGCGAGGTGCCGCACGCCGGGCACGACCACGCCGTCGACGGGGTGGCCTCCCCCGGCGAGTACCCCGGCGAGGAGCTGGACCTGTCCCGCATCTGGGAGGGACAGGCCACCACGCCACAGGACGCCTCGGCCACCGGCCGGATCGCCTTCACCGAGGACGCGCTCGTCGTGTTCGTACAGGTCACCGACGACGTGCTCGGCAAGAAGGTGGTGCCACAGGACTGCAAGCGGCAGCGGCGCACCGACAGCGTGGAGATCATCGTCGACCCGAAGGGGAACTCGACGGACACCTCCACCGTGTTCAAGGCGGGCATCTTCCCGGTCACCGACGACCCCGCCAACGGCGACCCGCCGTGCTGGCAGCGCGACGCCGACAACCGGCAGGGACCGGGCGCCACGACCGCCCCGGGGATGACCGTCGTCAGCAAGGTCACCGCGCCGTACACCGGCTACACCATCGAGGCGCGCATCCCATTCGCGGTGCTGCCCGACGCCATCGACCCGGCGCGGATGGGCTTCAACGTGCTGGTGTACGACTCGGACACCCAGGACCTCAGCTCCCAGTCCCGGCTGGGCTGGTCCACCTTCACCGGCGTCCGGGCCGACCCGTACCGCTACGGCCTGGTCACCCTGCCCGGTCTCACCCCGGCCCAGCGGCAGCCCAGTGCCCCGGTCTTCCCGGACACGGCGGCCCGTAGCGTGCACAGCCCGCAGACCATCGCGCAGTCGGCGGTGGACGGCGTGGCTCCGGCCGCCGTCACCCGGCTGCCCGAGCGGGCGCTGCGGCTGACCGGCCAGCGGCAGGTGGCCGGCGGCGTGCAGGTGACCGTCCGGGCCGACCGCGCCGGCACGGTGTACCTGCACACCTGGGACGGCGACCGGTCGCTCGGTGAGCGTTCGGTGCAGGTGCCCTCCGGCCGCCCGGTGACCGTCGTGGTCCCGGCGACCGGTGGCACGCCCACCTCGGTCCTGGCGGCCTTCGAGGCCGGCGGCGCCGCGCTCGCCCGCCAGGTCCCGCTGACCTGACCGGTGCGGGAAGGGCCCCTGTCATCCGCGTGGATGGCGGGGGCCCGTCCCGTCGTCTGGGCCGAGTCCCCCTGCGGTCGGTCGGGCACGGCGGCGCGGTCTACAGGACGTTACGCCCCAGCAGGATCAGCCCGAAGACCACTCCGAACGCGACGACCACCGCCCTGAGCGGGCCGCCGGGAAGTCTGCGCAGCAGCCGGGCACCGACGTAGCCGCCGACGACGGTGGCCGGGGCGAGGATCGCCACCCCCGCCCAGTTGACGGTGCCGAAGAGGACGAAGAGCACCACCGCCGTCAACGAGATGACGGCCGACAGCAGGTTCTTGAAGGCGACCGTCCGGGTGAGCGGTTCGCGCTGCAGGAGCGCCAGGCCGGCGATCAGAACGATGCCGAACCCCGCGCCGATGTAGCCGCCGTAGACGCCGCTCAGGGCGACGGACACCTGAAGGGCCGCCGGGTGTTTCCGCCCGTGCCGCAGGATGGAGCGCCGGGCCAGGCCGTCCAGCCGGCCCCGCAGACCGAGGACGGCCGACGCAGCGATCACCAGGAACGGCACGATCGCGTCGAAGACGCGGCTCGGCGTCACCAGCAGCAGCACCGAGCCGACGACGCCACCGACGACCGCTGCGGGCAGGACGCGGCGGACTTCGCCGCGGGGCGGCAGGTCCCGGTACCCTCCGGCGACGCTCGCCACGTTGCCGGGAAAGACGGCGACGGTGCTGGTCAGCTTGGCGGTGAGCGGCGGTATGCCGGCGGCGATCAGCGCCGAGAAGGCGATCAGGGAGCCGCCGCCCGCGACCGCGTTGAAGGCACCCGTGGCGACACCGGCGGCGACGAGCAGCGTCGCCTGGATGGGATCCATCGGGTCTCAGGCTAGTGGCGATGCCGGGCGGCGGGGCGGGTGTCGGCCGGGCCGCCCCACGCGGCCACGGCGGGGCGGTGCGGGGCCGGCGGGCGGCGGGCGCGGCCCGGCGAGGCCGCTTCGGCGAAGTTCACCCTCTCCGGGTGAGGCGGTGGCGGCGTCTGCGGGGAATGGTGGCCGGTGAGGAGGGATCGCGATGGCGGATGCCACCCAGGATTTCTTCCACGGCCTGGCACGCCGTGGGCACGACCGCCGGCTGAGGAGCATCGACGAGGGCAGCGTGCGCTTCGACATCAGCCGCGACGGCCGGACCGCCCACTGGCTGGTCTCCATCGAGAAGGGCGACATCCGGGTCACCGAGGAGGCGACCGGCGGAGACGCGGTCGTCGAGGCGGACCGGGCGGTGTTCGACCGGATCGCCAGCGGGGAGGCGTACTTCCTGACCACCGTGCTGCGCGGTGAGGCGGCCGTGGCAGGCAGCCCCCGGCTCTTCGCGACCGTCCGGAAGCTGTTTCCGCCGCCGCCCACGTCCCGGCCGGCGCGTCACGGCGGAGGCGGCCGTGGGTGACGACCAGGTGGGCATCCTGGACGGCACGACCTTCGTGGTCTGTGACCGGGCGGGCGACATGGTCCCGTCGCCCGACACCCCGCTCGGCCTCTTCGCCCACGACACGCGCCTGCTGTCGAAGTGGGTGCTGACGATCGACGGGGAGCGGTTGAGCACCCTCGCCATCGACGACATCCACTACTTCGAGAACCGGTTCTACCTGGTCCCCGGCCACCAGGACGTCTATGTCAACAGCACGCTCTCCGTGCGGCGGGTACACACGCTCGACGCCGGCCTGCACGAGGAACTCAGCATCACCAACCATGCCGGCCAGCCGGTCGACCTGACCGTCCGGGTCGAGGTGGACGCCGACTTCGCGGACGTCTTCGAGGTCAAGGACGCGACGGCGCGGAAGAAGGGCCGGCACTACCGGCGCGTCGACGACGGGCGCCTCGTCCTCGGCTACGAGCGGGAGCGGTTCAGGCGGGAGACGATCGTCTCCGCGACGACGCCGGTGGAACTGGACGAGGACGGGCTGACGTTCACGGTCCACCTCGAACCGCACGGCAGGTGGCGGACCAGGCTGACCGCGGAGCCGGACCTCCCGATGCCGCGGGGGCTGGAACGGCTCACGATTCCGGGGCGGACGCGCGGCCGGGACAAGGAGCGTCGGCTCAAGGACTGGCTGGCGGAGGCGCCCCGGCTGGAATCCGGATTCGAGCCCCTGCGCGGCGCGTACCGGCGCAGCCTCATCGACCTGGCCGCGCTGCGGTTCAGCCCCTTCCTCGCCGAGGACCGGAGCGTGCCGGCCGCCGGCCTGCCCTGGTTCATGAGCCTGTTCGGCCGGGACAGCATCCTCACCAGCCTGCAGGCGCTGCCGTTCGCGCCCGATCTCGCCGCCACCACCCTCAGGGTGCTCGCGCTCCGGCAGGGCAGCCGGGTCGACGACTTCCGGGAGGAGGAGCCCGGCCGGATCCTGCACGAGATGCGGTACGGGGAGATGAGCGTGTTCGAGGAGACGCCGCACACGCCCTACTTCGGCAGTGCCGACGCCACTCCCCTGTTCCTGGTGCTGCTCGACGAGTACGAACGCTGGACCGGCGACGCCGCGCTCGTCCGCTCGGTCGAACAGGAGGCGCGGGCGGCGATCGACTGGATCGACCACTATGCCGACCTGACGGGCAGCGGCTACATCTCCTACGAGCGGCGCAACACCCGCAACGGCCTGGAGAACCAGTGCTGGAAGGACTCCTGGGACGGCATCTCGTACCAGGACGGGCGGCTGCCCGGCTTCCCCAGGGCGACCTGCGAGTTGCAGGGGTACGCGTACGACGCGAAGATGCGCACCGCCCGGCTCGCCCGGACGATCTGGGACGACCCGGCGTACGCGGACCGGCTGGAACGGGACGCCGCCGAGCTCAGGCAGCGCTTCAACCGCGACTTCTGGGTCGCCGACGGCGAGTACATGGCCCTCGCGCTCGACGGTGACGGCCGTCAGGTGGACGCGCTGTCGTCCAACATCGGCCACCTGCTGTGGAGCGGCATCGTCGACGAGTCGAAGGCCGCCGCCCTGGCGCGACACCTGATGTCGCCCGCGCTGTTCAGCGGCTGGGGGGTGCGCACGCTGGCCGAGAGCGCGGGCCGCTACAACCCGATCGGGTACCACGTCGGGACGATCTGGCCGTTCGACAACTCGTTCATCGCCTGGGGCCTGCGCCGTTACGGGTACGGCGACGAGGCAGCCCGGATCGCCGCCGGGATCCTGGACGCGGCGGTCTTCTACGACGGCCGGCTGCCCGAGGCGTTCGCCGGCTACAGCCGGGCCGAGACCAAGTACCCGGTCAACTATCCCACCGCGTGCAGCCCGCAGGCGTGGTCCGCCGGGGCCACCCTGCTGCTGTTGCGCACGATGCTCGGGCTGCAACCGGTCGGCGAAGACCTCGTGATCAGGCCCGCTCTGCCCGCTAGTCTCGACTTTGTGGCGCTGCTCGACATTCCGGGGCGGTGGGGGCGCCTCGACGCGTACGGCAGAGGGCCGGCCAGCGCGGGCGGCCAGGGCTACCAGCCGGCGCCGCAGCAGCTCTCCGCCCCGTGACGGGAGGGACGATGCGAGAACTCGACCCGATGCGGACCGCCGTCGTCGGCGTCCACTGGCAGCACGAGGTCGTCAGTCCCGACGGGGTGTTCGGTCCGTTCTTCGCCGAGCAGGTCTCCCGGCACCGCGTCGCCTCGTACGCGGCGCAGGTCGCCGCGGCGGTGCGCGCGAGTGGCGGCCTCGTCGTCTACACGCGGGTCGCGTACCGGCCCGGATACCCGGACCTCATCCCCAACACGCCCAGCTTCGCCATGGTCCGGGAGCGGCAGGCCTACCTCGAGGGCGCGCCGAAGGCCCGGATCGTCGATGAACTCGCGCCGGAGGCCGGTGACGTCGTCATCACCCTCGTCCGGCTCACCGGCTTCTTCGGCAGCGAACTCGACACCGTGCTGCGGCGCCGGGGCGTGGACACCGTCCTGTTCACCGGTGTCGCCACCAACCTCTCCGTCACCGGCACCGTGTTCGAGGCGGTCAACCACGGCTACCGGCCGGTGGTGGTCTCCGACGCGTGCACCGCCGCGACCGACGAGGCGCATCGGGCGAGCCTGGAGACACTGGGGCAACTCGGCGAGGTGGTCACCACCGCCGAGGCCGTCGACCGCCTGTCGAGGTGAGCCGTCGGGCCGGGCGGCCCGTCGCCCGGCGGCCGCCCCGGCCGGGCCGTTCCGGCGGGCGGCCGGCCAGCCCCGACAACGGCCCGGACAGCCCCTAGCCCGGCCCGTTTGCATTGACGACGGGCGTGCCGCGCTGGCAGCATCCGGCGCATCATGATCAAGGAAAGCGGTTGGTCAGCGCCCCCCGTCCCCGCCCGGCCGTCCGGCCAGCCCGCCGGGGGCGAGCCACACCACGCGGACCTCGTCCATGAGGCGATCGTCCGGCATCCCGCCGACGCGTTGGCGCTGGGCACGGACGACGCCCTCGTCACCTACGGGGAGTTGCGCGCACGCAGCAACCGGCTGGCCCGGCACCTGCGGGCCACCGGGGTACGCCGAGGTGACCTCGTCGCCGTCCTGCTGCCCCGCGGTGTCGACGGGATCGTCAGCGTACTGGCGGCGCTCACCGCCGGCGCCGCGTACCTGCCCATCGACGCCGGCTACCCTCCGCAGCGGGTCCGGCACATGCTCACCGACTCCCGGGCGCGGGTGCTCGTCACCGTACGGTCGCTGGTCCGGGCCGACCTGGTGGTTCCGGGCACCCCGGTCGTCCTGCTCGACGACGACCGGGCCACGCTCGCCGCGTACCCCGACCGGCCGCCGGCCGTGCCGGTCGGCCCGGGTGACCTCGCGTACGTGATCTACACCTCCGGGTCCACCGGCCTGCCGAAGGGGGTCATGGTCGAGCACGGCTCGCTGCGCGGGCTGGCCCGGTGGCGGGCCGACGCGGAGCGCCTCGGCCCCGACGACCGCTGCCTGCACCTGTTCTCCCCCGGCTTCGACGCCTCGGTGTGGGACATCTGGGCGCCGCTGGTGGCCGGCGCCAGCCTCTGGATGCCCGACGACGCGACCCGGGTCGACCCCGACCGGCTGGTGGACTGGCTCGCCGCGCACGCGATCACCTCGGCGACGCTGCCCACCCCGCTCGCCGAGGCCGTGCTGACCCGGCCGGCGCCGCCCGACGGGGCACTGCGCATCCTCGGCGCGGGGGGCCAGCAGCTGCTGGCCCGCCCCCGCCCCGAGCACGCGTTCACCACCGTCAACCTGTACGGACCCACCGAGGCCACCGTGCTGGCGATGGCCGGGGAGGTGGCGGTCGAGGGCGACGGGCCGCCGTCGCTCGGGCATCCGGCCGCGGGCGCCGCCATCCGGCTGCTCACCGACGACCTGCGTCCGGTGCCCGCCGGCAGCCTGGGCGAGGTGTTCATCGGTGGGCCGGGGGTGGCCCGGGGGTACCACGATCGCCCCGCCCTGACCGCCGAGCGCTTCCCGCCCGACCCGTATGGGCCGCCGGGCAGCCGCCTGTACCGCACCGGCGACCTGGCGCGTCAGCTACCGGACGGCACCTACCACTTCGCCGGCCGGGTCGACGACCAGGTGAAGCTGCACGGCCACCGGATCGAGCTCGGTGAGATCGAGAGCGTGCTGCTGCGTCATCCGGGCGTACGGGCCGCCGCGGTCCGTGTGCACGAGGGCACGGCCGGCCCCCGGCTCGTCGGCTACGTCGTGCCCGAGGTCGGTCCGGACGACGCGACGCTGGCCGAGCACGCGGCCCGGTACCTGCCGGCGACCATGGTTCCCGCCGCGTGGGTCCGTCTCGCCGCCCTGCCGCTCACCCCGCACGGCAAGCTGGACCGGGCCGCGCTGCCCGCGCCGGCGGAGCAGGTCAGCGAGGCGCCCCGCGACGACCTGGAACGGCGGGTGGCGCAGGTGTGGGCGGAGGTGCTCGGCAAGTCACCGGGCCGCGACGACAACTTCTTCTCCCTGGGCGGGCACTCGCTGCGGGCCACGATGGTCGCCGTCCGGTTGCGCGAGCGGTTCGGGCTGCCGATTCCCGCCGCGATCGTGTTCGAGGCGCAGACCGTGGCCGCGATGGCCGACCGCCTACGGGCCGAGGTGACGGCCGACCCGTCGACCGGCGGCGAGGACGATCCGGTCGTGTCCGGCACCGGGCAACCGAGCGAGCCGGATCCGGCCCTCGTCCCGCCGGGCGGCAAGACCTCGTCGCCGGGTCGGGTCCTGTCGTTCGCGCAGCAACGCCTGTGGTTCCTGCACACCCTCGACCCGAAGTCCACCGCCTACAACACCCAGACCGCCTGGCACATCGACGGCGAACTCGACCTCGACCACCTCGACACCGCCATCGACGAGATCATCCGCCGGCACGAAGTCCTACGCACCACCTTCGCCGAGCACGACGGCATCCCCGTCCAGATCGTCCACCCCCCGACCACCCACCACAGCACCCGCCACGACCTCACCCACATCCACCCTGACCACCACGACCACCACGTCCGCGACATCCTGCGCGCCGAACTCGACCAACCATTCGACCTCACCACCGGCCCGTTACTGCGCAGCCACGTCCTCCAACTCGCCCCCACCAGCCACGTGCTCTGCCTCACCTGGCACCACATCGTCCTCGACGGCTGGTCCGTCAGCGTGTTCCACACCGAACTCGACCACCTCTACACCGACCTGGCCCACGGTCGCGCCCCTTCGCTGCCACCCCTCACCACCCAGTACGCCGACATCGCCCAACGCCAGCGTCACCACTGGCAGAGCGCCGACGCCCGACAACAGCTCGAACAATTCGCCGCACGACTACGCGACGCCCCACCCGTCTGCCACCCACCCACCGACCGGCCCCGCCCCGACACCGAACCCGGCCCCACCGCCGTCCACCACAGCCAACTGAACCCCGACACCCTCACCACGCTGACCGCCCTCGCCGCCCAAACGGGCTCCACCCCCTTCGGCGTCCTCCTCGCCGCCTTCCAACTCCTCATCCACCGCTACACCCACCAGAACCCCATCGTCATCGGCACCCCACTCACCGGACGCACCGACCCCGACGCCGAAAAACTCATCGGCTTCTTCGTCAACACCCTCCCCCTCGCCGTCGACATCAACCCCCACCACACCTTCCGCCAACTCCTGCACCACTCCCGCACCGTCCTCATGCACGCCATCACCCACCAGGACATCCCCTTCGACAAACTCGTCGAACACACCCGACCCACCCGCGACCGCCACACCCCACCCCTCATCCAAACCGTCTTCACCACCATGGAAGGCACCGATCCGGCGCCGCTGCACACCGCCACGATGCGGCCACTGCCGATCGACGAGGGGGTCGCGAAGTTCGACCTGACCGTCCAGGTGCAGGTGGAGCCGGACGCCGTCCGGGTGCTCTTCGACTACGCCTGCGACCTGTACGAGCCCGCGACGATGGCCGAGCTGGCCGACAGCTACCGGGCCCTGGTCGCCGCCGTACTGGCCGAGCCGGACCGGCCGCTGTCCACCGTGGTCGCGGTCACGGCCGCCCAGCGGGAGCGGCTCGCCGACGCGTTGATCGCCAGCCCGGTTCCGGTCCCGCCCGGTGATCTGGGATGCGTGCCCCGGCTGGTGGCGGAAACGGCCCGACGCCAACCCGACGCGCTCGCCGTCGTCGACGGGGCAGGCGCGATCACCTACCGCGAACTCGACGAGCGGTCCAACCACCTCGCCCACCAACTCCTGCACCACGGCGCCCGACCCGACCACCCCATCGCCGTCAGCCTCCCACCCGGCACACCCGCCATCACCGCCATGCTCGCCGTCCTCAAAACCGGCGCCGCCTACCTCCCCATCGACCCCACCGCACCCACCACACGCCGACACCACCTCATCACCAACTCCGCCGTCACCATCCTCATCACCGAAGACCCCCACGACACCGACACACCCCCCGGCGTCGTCGCCCTCGCCCCGCAGGCCACGGCCACGGCCACGCCGCCCCCGCTCGACATCCACCCCGAGCAGGTCGCGTACGTCATCCACACCTCCGGCTCGACGGGCACCCCCAAGGGCGTCATGGTCCCCCACCGGGCGCTGACCAACCTGGTCCACTGGCACCTGGACACGCACCCCACCGGCCCCGGCCAACGCCACGGCCAGGTGGCCAGCCTCGGCTTCGACGCCGCGATCTGGGAGATCTGGCCCGCGCTGGTCAGCGGCGCCACCCTGCACATCGCCGACCCCGCCGACCGCCTCGACCCCGCTGCGCTGCACGACTGGCTGGTCCGGGAGGACGTCACGAGGACGTTCCTGCCGACCCCGATCGCGGAGGCCGTCCTCCGGCTGCCCACCCCGTCCACCAGCCGGCTGCGGACGATCTTCACCGGCGGGGACGCCCTCACCACCCGGCCGTCCGCGCACGCGCCGTACACCCTGTTCAACATCTACGGGCCGACCGAGACCACCGTCGCCGTCACCGTCGGGCCCGTCCGCCCGGACGGGGTCCACCGGCCCGACCTCGGCGTCCCGATCGCCGGCGCCCGCATCCACCTGCTGGACGCCGACCTCCAACTGGTCCCGCCCGGGGCACCCGGCGAGGTCTGCGTCGCCGGCGACGTGGTCAGCCGCGGCTACCTGAACAAGCCCGGGCAGACGGCGGAGCGGTTCCTGCCCGACCCGCACGGACCACCCGGCAGCCGCCTCTACCGCACCGGCGACCTCTGCCGCCTCCGCACCGACGGCACCCTCGAATTCCTCGGCCGCACCGACGAACAAATCGCCATCAACGGCTACCGCATCGAACCCGGCGAAATCGAAACCGCCCTACGCGCACAACCCCACATCGAAGCCGCCCTCGTCACCACCCGCACACTCCCCACCGGCCGCCACCTCATCGCCTACGTCACCGGCACCCACATCGACACCCACCAACTCCGCGACACCCTCCACCACACCCTCCCCCGCCACCTCGTACCCCACGCCATCATCGCCCTGCCCCACTTCCCCCTCACCCGCAACGGCAAGATCGACCGCAACGCACTCCCCGCACCGGACCTGTCCGCGCGCGGTGAGCCGCCCCGCGACGACCTGGAGCGGCGGGTGGCGCAGGTGTGGGCCGACGTCATCGGCCGGCTGCCCGGCCGCGACGACAACTTCTTCGCCTTCGGCGGGCACTCCATGCAGGCCACCATGATCGCCGCCCGGCTACGCGAAACCCTCGGCGTGCCGGTCTCGGCGGCGATCGTGTTCGAGGCGCAGACCGTGGCCGCGATGGCCGACCGCCTACGGGCCGAGGTGACGGCCGGTCCGTCGACCGTCGGCGGCGAGGACGATCCGGTGGTGACCGGCGCCGGGCAACCGAGCGAGCCGGAGCCGGTCCTCGTCCCGCCGGGCGGCAAGACCTCGTCGCCGGGTCGGGTCCTGTCGTTCGCGCAGCAACGCCTGTGGTTCCTGCACACCCTCGACCCGAAGTCCACCGCCTACAACACCCAGACCGCCTGGCACATCGACGGCGAACTCGACCTCGACCACCTCGACACCGCCATCGACGAGATCGCCCGCCGGCACGAGATCCTGCGCACCACCTTCGCCGAGCACGACGGCGTCCCCGTCCAGATCGTCCACCCCGAGCCCACGCATCACCGCACCCGCCACGACCTCAGCCACATCCACCCGGACCACCACGACCGCCACGTCCGCGACATCCTGCGCGCCGAACTCGACCAACCATTCGACCTCACCACCGGCCCGCTCCTACGCTGTCGAGCCCTGAGACTCTCCGACACCGCACACGTGCTCTGCCTCACCTGGCACCACATCGTCCTCGACGGCTGGTCCGTCGGCGTGTTCCACACCGAACTCGACCACCTCTACACCGACCTGGCCCACGGTCGCGCGCCCTCGCTGCCACCCCTCACCACCCAGTACGCCGACATCGCCCAACGCCAGCGTCACCACTGGCAGAGCGCCGACGCCCGACAACAGCTCGAACAATTCGCCGCACGACTACGCGACGCCCCACCCGTCTGCCACCCACCCACTGACCGGCCCCGCCCCGACACCGAATCCGGGCCCACGGCCATCCACCACACCCACCTACCCGCCGGCACCCTCACCACCCTCGCCACCCAGACCGGCTCCACCCCCTTCGGCGTCCTCCTCGCCGCCTTCCAACTCCTCATCCACCGCTACACCCACCAGAACCCCATCGTCATCGGCACCCCACTCACCGGACGCACCGACCCCGACGCCGAAAAACTCATCGGCTTCTTCGTCAACACCCTCCCCCTCGCCGTCGACATCAACCCCCACCACACCTTCCGCCAACTCCTGCACCACTCCCGCACCGTCCTCATGCACGCCATCACCCACCAGGACATCCCCTTCGACAAACTCGTCGAACACACCCGACCCACCCGCGACCGCCACACCCCACCCCTCATCCAGACCGTCTTCACCGGCGGGAACGCCACGGGCATCGCCGACGAGCCCATGCCGTTGCACACCGCCACGATGCGGCCGGTGTCGATCGAGCCGGGAACCGCGAAGTTCGACCTCACGGTCCACGCGGAGGTGGGCACCGACACCGTCGACGTGTACTTCAGCTACGCCCGCGACCTGTACGAGCCCGGCACGATGGCCGACCTGGCCGACAGCTACCGCGCCCTCGTCGCCGCCGTGCTGGCCGATCCCGACCGGCGCCTGTCCAGCGTGGAGGTTGTCACCGACGACCAGCGCCGGCGGCTCGCGGCGGTGTCCACGGGGCGGCGGAGCGGGTCGGACCCGGCTCGTGTGACGCGGCCGGTCGGGGCCGACCCCGCTGACGGTACGGACGTCCAGGACACCGGGCCGGGCGGCATGGCCGGATGGTCGGACGGCGCTCCGGGGTGCGTGCCCCGGCTGGTGGCGGAAACGGCCCGACGCCAACCCGACGCGCTCGCCGTCGTCGACGCGGCAGGCCCGATCACCTACCGCGAACTCGACGAGCGGTCCAACCACCTCGCCCACCAACTCCTGCACCACGGCGCCCGACCCGACCACCCCATCGCCGTCAGCCTCCCACCCGGCACACCCGCCATCACCGCCATGCTCGCCGTCCTCAAAACCGGCGCCGCCTACCTCCCCATCGACCCCACCGCACCCACCACACGCCGACACCACCTCATCACCAACTCCGCCGTCACCATCCTCATCACCCAAGACCCCCACGACACCGACACACCCCCCGGCGTCGTCACCCTCGCCCCGCACCGCTCCGCCTCCCCGGCGGCACCCCGGGTCGACATCCACCCCGAGCAGTTGGCGTACGTCATCCACACCTCCGGCTCGACGGGTGTCCCCAAGGGCGTCATGGTCGCCCACCACGCGCTGGCCAACCTCGTCCGGTGGCACCTCGACACCTATCCCAGCGGGCCCGGCGAGCACCACGGGCAGATCGCCAGCCTCGGCTTCGACGCGGCGGTCTGGGAGATCTGGCCCGCGCTGGTCAGCGGCGCCACCCTGCACATCGCCGACCCCGCCGACCGCCTCGACCCCGCCGCGCTGCACGACTGGATGCACCGGCAGGGTCTCACCGAGGCCTTCGTGCCCACCCCGATCGCCGAGGCCGTCCTGCGGCTGCCGACGCCGCCCACCACCACGCTGCGCACGCTGCTCACGGGTGGGGACGCCCTCACCACCCGGCCCTCCGCGCGCACCCCCTACGCCCTGGTCAACCACTACGGGCCCACCGAGGCCGCGGTCGTCGCCACCGCCGGGCCGGTGCGCCCGGACGGGACCCACCGGCCGGACCTCGGCACCCCGATCGACGGCGCCCGCGTCCACCTCCTCGACGCCGAGCTGCGCCTGGTGCCGCCCGGAGCGCCCGGCGAGCTCTGCATCGCCGGCGACGGGCTGGCCCGGGGATACCTCGGCCGCCCGGGGCAGACGGCGGAGCGGTTCCTGCCCGACCCGCACGGACCACCCGGCAGCCGCCTCTACCGCACCGGCGACCTCTGCCGCCTCCGCACCGACGGCACCCTCGAATTCCTCGGCCGCACCGACGAACAAATCGCCATCAACGGCTACCGCATCGAACCCGGCGAAATCGAAACCGCCCTACGCGCACAACCCCACATCGAAGCCGCCCTCGTCACCACCCGCACACTCCCCACCGGCCGCCACCTCATCGCCTACGTCACCAGCACCAGCACCATCGACACCCACCAACTCCGCGACACCCTCCACCACACCCTCCCCCGCCACCTCGTACCCCACGCCATCATCGCCCTGCCCCACTTCCCCCTCACCCGCAACGGCAAGATCGACCGCAACGCACTCCCCGCACCGGATCCCACGACCATCCGCTCCGCGCCGCCCGGCGACGCCGTGCAGCGGCAGCTCGCCGGGATCTGGGCGACGGTGCTGGGCACCCCCGTCGCGGGCATCGGAGTCCGCGACGACTTCTTCGCCGTCGGCGGGCACTCCCTGCTGGCCACCCAGGTCACCGCGCAGGCCGGCGCCGCGTTCGAGGTCGACCTGCCGGTCGCGGCGCTGTTCCGGGACCCGACGATCGCGGGGCTGGCCGACGAGCTGCGCCGCGTCGAGCGCCGGCCCGGCTGGGTGGACACCGTGGCCGGCCTGCGCGAGGCCGTCGCCGCGCTCACCGAGGACCAGGCCCGACGAGCGCTGGCCGCCGCCACCCGGCCCGGCCCGCCGTACGACGAGACAGGAGCGCCCCGATGAGCGGCCCGTCGCCCGACCCGGTCACCGCGCTGCTGCGACCGCCGCCCGGCTGGCCGGCGGAGGAGCACCGGCACCTGTTGGTACGGCTGCTGCGCGAGCGGCTGCCCGCCGCGCCGACCGGTCCCGCCACCGTGGCCCAGCGGCAGCTCTGGTTCCTGCAACAGCTGGAGCCGACGAGCACGGCGTACCACATCCTGACCGTGGTGCGGATGACCGGCGAGCTGGACCTGCCGGCCCTGCGCGGCGCGCTCGCCGCCGTCACGGACCGGCACGACCTGCTCCGGGCCACCTTCGCGATGGTCGACGACGAGGTGCTCGTGCGGATCGGTCCCTGCGCGCCGGTGCCGGTGCCGGTCGTCGACCTCGGCACGACGGACGCCGCGACCCGAGAGCAGCGGGTCCGGCAGGAGCTGGAGAGGGCCCACGACGAGCTGTTCGACCTGGCTGACGGCCCGCTGCTGCGGGCGGTGCTGATCCGTTGCGGGGCCGACGAGCACCTGCTCGCGGTCACCGTGCACCACATCGTCTTCGACGGCGGGTCCCGCCCGGTCTTCTGGAGCCACCTCGCCACGGCCTACGACGCGCTGCGGGCGGGGAAGACGCCGGACCTCGATCCGCCGGTGCCCGACGACGAGGACGACGAGGACGACTTCGCCGACGACCCGGAGGACCCGGACGCGGCACTGGCCTACTGGCGCGAGCGGCTGGCCGGCCTGCCCGACCTGGACCTGCCCGGCGTACGCGACCGGGTGCCCGGGGCGTTGGCCTCCGGCCGGCGGCTGGACGTCCCGCTGGACCGCGGCGTGACGACCGCCCTCACCCGGCTGGGTCGGTCCCGGCGGGCCACCTCGTTCATGACGCTGCTGGCCGCGTACCTGGTGCTGCTGTCCGTACGCACCGGCAGCAGCGACGTCGCCGTGCTGTCGCCGACGACGGGCAGGACGAGCGAGGCGGACGAGAGCCGGATCGGGTACTTCGTCAACACCGTGGTGCTGCGCGGGGACCTGGCGGGCAACCCGACCTTCGCCGAGGTGGTCGACCGGGTCCGGGAGCTGACCCTCGGGGCGTACGCCCACATGGCGGTGCCGTTCGAACGGATCGTGGACGAGGTGCGCCCGGCGCGGGTGCCGGGCCGGATGCCGTTCTCACAGTTCGCGTTCAGCGTGGAGGGCCGGCCCGCGCCCCCGCCCCGGCTCGCCGGCCTGAGCACCGCCTGGGTCGACGTCGACACCGGCACGGCGAAGTTCGACGTGCAGTTGGACGTCCTGACCGACGCCTCGGGCGGGCTCGTGGCGGCCTGGACCTGGCGCGACGGGCTGTTCGACCCGGCGGACATGGCCACCGTCGCCGACGACTTCGTGGCGCTGCTGGACGCGGTCGTCGCCGACCCGCACGCCACCGTCGACGCGCTGCCGGTGCGCCGGCCCGTGCCAGGCGTCCGGGCGGCGACCCCGCCGCCCGCGGCGCGTACCCGGCCGGGCGGGACGGGGTCCGGCACGCTGGTGCACCTCGGCGGGCCGACCGACCGCCCGCCGCTGATCCTGCCGCACCCCGTCAGCGGCACGGTCGGCGCGTACGCCGAACTCGCCCGGCTGCTGCCCGCGTACCACCTGGTCGGCATCGAGTCGGCCGCCGACGCCACCGGCGACTCCATCGACGCGCTCGCCGAGGCGTACCTGGACGACGTCGTCGCCCGCTGGCCGGCCGGCCCGTACCGGCTGTGCGGCTGGTCGATGGGCGGCCTGCTCGCGTACGAGATGTCCCGCCGGCTGGTGCGGGCCGGACGCGCCGTCGACCTGCTGGTGGTGCTGGACACCGCGCCCGGGCAGGCGCGCCCGGCCGGCGAGGGGACCGACGACGCCGCGACGGCGGCCCGGTTCGCCGCGGACCTCGCCGCGTCCCTCGGCCGGGACCACCCGGCGCCGACGGCGGCGACGCTCGCCGCGCTGCCGGTCGAGGAACAGACGATGCTGCTGCGCCGCTGGCTGGTGGACGCCGGGGTGACCCCGGTGGCGCTGCCGGTGCGCGAGGTGCGCCGCCGGGTGGAGACCTTCGCCCGGCACGTCACCGCCGTGGCCGGGTACCGGCCGGAGGGCGCGGAGCTGCCGCTGACCGTCGTGCAGGCCGCCGCGTCGCCGCGCTGGCAGCCGCGCTGGGAGCGCTACGTCGGCGCCCGGACCACCGTCCACGAGTACGAGGGCGACCACTACTCGCTGCTGCGCCGGCCCACGGTGCAACGGATCGCGGGTTGGCTGGCCCGGGCGCTGGACGACCGGTGAGCGACGTCGCCCGGCCCTCGGCGGGAATTCCGGGCGGCCCTGCGGAGGGTGGGCGCCGTCAGGCGGTGGGGGTGCCGGCCGCGAGGGGCTGGTCCGGTGACGCCAGCCCGATCTCCAGGCAACGGCGGGTCTCCGCGAGCAGTTCGTCGGTGCGTCCGGCGCTGTAGGAGGAGGCAGCGGCGTACAGCTTGATGCGTAGCTGCTCCTGGCCGTCGAGCTGGTCGAAGTAGCCGCCCAGACCGGCGGTGTCGTCCAGCGCCGAGGTGCTGTCCAGCTCGATCGCCTCGGCGGTGGCGCCGGGCCAGTCGATCGCCCGCAGCAGGGAGTAGTTGACCGAGACCGGGGCCAGCAGGTGCACCGGCACCCCGCGCCGCTTCAGCTCCACGACGACCCGCTCGAAGGGGACGGCCTGGTGGCCGAGCGACTCGGCGGCCTGGTGGGCGACCCGGCGGCTGAGGTCGGCGAAGCCGATCCCCGGCGGTACGTCGACCCGCAGGACCGCGGCCTGGCTCAGCTGGCCGACGACGCGTTCGCAGTCGAGGAACGACCGCATGTCCACGACGAAGGCCACCCGGAACGACCGGGTGGCGGCGGGCCCGCCCAGCGCGCCCAGCAGGGCCGCGGTGTACGCGGCGAACGGGGAGACCCGCAGGCGGCGCACGGCCGGCACGATCCCGCCGGAGGGGACGTGCGCCTGCGCGAGGTGGCCACCGGGGGCCGGGGGTGGCCCGTCCGGTGCCGCGTCGAACGGGTCGGTCAGGTCGGCCCCGGTCTCCACCGGGCCGAGCCGGCCGAACGTGTCGAGCCACCAGTCGAGGTCCTCCTCCGCCTGTTCCTCGCCCAGCTCGAAGAGCCGGTCGAGGACGTCGTCGATCGGCTCGGCGGCGGGTGGCTGGCCCGTGCCGGCGCCCAGCTCGGCCCCGTAGAGGACGGCCAGGTCGTCGACCAGCAGGTCGAGGGAGTGGTGGTCGAGAAGCGCCATGTGCGCGCACAGCAGCAGGTAGGAACTCCCCGTGCCGGTCCGGGCCAGCGACACCGTCCAGCACGGTCCGGCCCACAGGTCCACCGGCCGCCGCAGGGCGGCCTGGCACCAGTCGAGGGCGGCCCGGTCGTCGGGCACCTCGACGACCTCCAGGTCGGCCCGATCGCGGCCGTCGCGCAGGACCACGTAGCCGTCGTGCTCGGCGAACGCCCGGCGCAGCAACGGATGCGCCTCGGCCAGCCGCCCGACGGCGCGACGCAACGCCTCGACGTCGACGTCGCCGTTCAGGCGGTGGCACACCTGGGTCATCAGGGTCGCGGGACCGACCCGGCCGTCGAGACGGCACAGGTATTCCTGGTGTTCGCTCGTCTCGAAATGGTCCCGCACCCTGAATCCCCCGGAATAATAGATGGCCCCGGCGGACCAAATATCAACTGATCTGCGAACTGACGAGATCGCCTACCGACGTTCCGGAAGACGCATTTCAGAGGGTCGTACCAGAATTGCCTCGGAGACCGTGGTCTCCTGTTTTCCAGCTGTCAGGCGAGCCGGCTCTTGCGGGGCCGAACCACGAGGTCGATGTCCACCAGAGTCGTTGCCGTGTAGCAGTGAGCACGCATCTTGACTCCCATCCGGAACCGCCGGGGTCCACTGTGGATAGACGTTAATATTTCTGTCCCGGCTCCGCAACCCGAAGTTTTTCCTGCGATAAGCGGGACCCGCGCGCGCAATTACCGCCCGTCGCTCTCCACTCGCGGGAAGTAATCGTGGTACGGGCGGGAGGCGGGCCCGACCGGACGACACGCGCCGCGCGGCCGGGACCCTGACGTCTCCTACCCCGCCTCGCCCGCCATCGCCCGGCGCAGGCTCAGCGGGCGCATGTCCGTCCACACCGAGTCGATGTGCTCCAGGCACCGGGCGCGCGGCCCGACGAAGCCCTCCTCCCGCCAGCCCGCCGGGATCTCCCGCCCGTCCGGCCAGATCGAGTACTGCTCCTCGTCGTTGACCACGACCCGGCAGATGTCGGCCGTCTCCGTCTGCTCCACCGTCATCTTCTTCTCCTCACAGCTCGGACACCTCGGTCAGGGCCCGGTCGATCCCGGCGATCCCGGCGGTCAACTCCTCCGCCGTGATGGTCAACGGAGGGAACAGGTGCAGCCGGTTGCCCGCCGCCAGCGGCCAGACGCCGTGGCGCTTGCACGCCGCCAGGACGGCGGCCATCTCGGGCGCCAGCGTCCCCGGGGCCGCGTACGGCGCCAGCGGCTCGCGGGTCGCGCGGTCCCGGACCAGCTCGACCGCCCAGGCCAGGCCGACGCCGCGGACGTCGCCGACGATCGGGTGGCGCTCGGCCAGCTCGGCCAGCGCCGGTCCCACCACGTCGCGGCCGAGTGCGGCCGCCCGGTCGACCAGGTTCTCCTCCCGCAGCACCCGCAGCGCCGCCACGATGGAGGCGCAGGCCAGCGGGTGCCCGGAGTAGGTGAGCCCGCCGGGGTAGCGGCGGTGCGCGAAGTGGGCCGCCACCGCGCGGGACAGCAGCACCCCGCCCACCGGCACGTAGCCGGAGTTGACCCCCTTGGCGAAGGTCATCAGGTCGGGCACCACGTCCCAGAGGTCGCCGGCGAACCACCTGCCGCACCGGCCGAAGCCGGTCATCACCTCGTCGGCGATCAGCAGGATGCCGTGCTCATCGCAGAGCCGGCGGACGCCGGCCAGGTAGCCGTCCGGCGGCACCAGCACGCCGTTGCTGCCGACCACCGGCTCGACGAGGATCGCGGCGATCGTGTCCGGGCCCTCGTACCCGACGAGCCGGCGCAGGTGCTCCAGCGCCCGTTCGCCCTCCTGCGCGGCGTTCTCGGCGTGGAACTCGCTGCGGTACGGGTACGGGCCCGTGAAGTGCACGGCGCCGCCGCTGGCCGTGTCCACCGGCCAGCGGCGGGGGTCACCCGTCAACGCCAGCGCCCCGGCCGTGGCCCCGTGGTAGGACCGGTAGGCGGCGAGCACCTTCGGCCGCCCCGTCACCACCCGCGCCATCCGCACGGCATGCTCCACGGCCTCCGCGCCGCCGGTGGTGAACAGGACCGTCTCCAGGTCCCCCGGTGCCACCTCGACGATCGCCCGGGCCGCCTCGTCGCGGACGTCGACGGCGAACGACGGCGCGATCGTGCACATCCGTCCGGCCTGCTCGCGCAGCGCCGCCACCAGGGCCGGGTGCTGGTGGCCCAGGTGCAGGTTGCCCATCTGGGCGTGCAGGTCGAGCCACCGGTTGCCCTGCTCGTCCCAGAACCAGCTGCCCGCGCCGCCGGCCACGCGGACCGGATCGATCTCCTCCTGCGCGGACCAGGGGTAGAAGACCGGCCCGGTCACGACGCCTGCCGTTCGCGGACCAGGTCGACCTGCTCGGCCAGCGTCGGCGCCGCGAACACGTCCTGCAGGGAGAGCCGGACCTGGTACGCCTTGCGGATCCGGCTGATCAGTCGGATCGCGAAGAGCGAGTCGCCGCCCAGGTCGAAGAAGTCGTCCCCGGGCTCGACGCCGTCGACCTTGAGCAGGGCGGCCCAGATCTGCCCGAGCTGGTCCAGCACCTCGGAGCGGCCGTCGTCGGACGGCACGGCGGTCGGCTGTGCCGGGTCCGGGGCGGCCTCCGGCGGGGCGGTCGGCCGCCCGGGGGCGGCGGGCACCAGTTCCAGCCGTCCCGCCGTGGTCCACCGCACGGTGGCCCCGGTGTCCCGCATCCGCGCGCCCGGCGTGCCGGCGTACGGGTCGTCGACCTCGCCGGCGCCGCTGACCCACAGCCGCCCCGGGGTGTTCACCGGCACGGTCCGCGCGCGGTCGTCGAGGACGTAGCAGCGGGCCACGGCCGGCAGGTCGTCCTGGCCGACCAGCGCGTCCGGCAGCCGCGCCGGGTTCCAGCCGTCGAGCACGGCCCGCAGCTCCCGGCGGGGCATGGCGGAGAGCTCCCCCACCGGCCGCTCCTGGTCGGAGACGAGCTGGTCGAGCACGGTCAGCATCGAGTCGAGGATCCGCTGGACGGTGGCCCGGTCGAACAGGGCGAGCCGGAAGTCGAGGCTGCCCACCATCCGGTCCTCGCCGACCTGGTTCACGGCCAGCGCCAGGTCGTACTTCGCCGAGGTCCACTCCGGCGGTTCCAGCCGCAGCGCCTCGACCGCGCCGAGCCGGAACCGGTCCGGCACCGCCCGGCCGTACCGGACGCAGACCTGCACCAGCGCGGAGACCGCCGGGTCCCGGCGCGGGCGCAGCTCGCCGACCAGCGTGTCGAAGGGCACCCGGCGCAGCTCCAGCGCGGTCAGCACGCTGCCGCGTACGTCGTGCAGGAACTGGGCCACGGTGGCGTCCCGGTCGACCCGGATCCGCAGCGGCAGCAGGTTGACCAGGCAGCCGATCAGGTCGCGGGTCGACTCGTCGTCGCGTTGCAGGCTCGGCGTGCCGATGAGCAGGTCGTCGCCCGCGCCGTACGCGTTCAGGGTGCGGGCGAACGCGGCGGTGAGCAGGGTGAACGGGCTGGTCCGCGCGGCGGCGGCCGCCGCCACCAGCCGGGCGGCGAGGTCGTCGTCGATCGTGAAGCGCACCGACCCGCCCCGGTGGTCCAGGACCGGCGGTCGGGGCCGGTCCGTCGGCAGGGTGATCACCTGCGGAGCGCCGTCCAGGTAGCGCCGCCACCGGGCGAGCTGGTCGGCCGCGCCCGGCCCGGCGAGTTCGGCCTGCTGGCGGCGGGCCACGTCCGCGTACCGGCACGGCACGTCCGGCAGCCGGAGCGGCTCCCCCCGCGCGTACGAGGGGTAGAGCCGGGCCAGCTCCGCGAAGAAGATCTCCGCCGCCGTCGGGTCGGCGGCGACGTGGTGCACCACCAGCAGCAACGCCGTCCGGCCGGCGGGCAGCTGCACGGTCGCGACCCGGATCGGCCACTCCCGGGCGAGGTCCCACCGGCGGTCGCGGAACCCGGTCACCCGCTCGTCGCCCGCCCAGCCGTCGGCCGGCGCGTCGCTGAGGTCGAGGCGGGCGATCGTGAGCGGCGCCGCCGGGTGGATGCGCTGGACCGGTTCCTCGTCGACCTCGACGATGGTGGTCCGCAGCGCCTCGTGCCGGCGGACGATCTCGTCGACCGCCGCGTGCAGCGCGGCGGCGTCCACCGGCCCGGTCAGCTCGACCGCCGCGTCGAGGTGGTACGCCGCTCCGCTCGTGCCGGCCTGCTCGGCCAGCCAGATCGCCCGCTGCGCCACGGAGAGCGGAGCGGTGTCGTCGTCGGCGTCGCGCCGTTCGAGGGTTGCCGCGCGGGGCAGTTCCAGCGTCGGGGCGGCGTCGGCGTCGTGGCGCACCGTCAGCACCGGCGCGACGTCCCGGGGCACGGTCAGCGCGTTGTCCGCGTCCGCCCCGGTGACCGCCAGCCGGATCCGGTCGCCCGCCGCGAACCGGTACGCGATCGGGTGCAGCTCGATCTCCAGGCGGGAGTCGCCGGGAGCGCCGTCGACCTGGCCGCAGCCCTCGGTGACGTACAGGGAGGTGCCGTCGGGGGCGACCGACTCCAGGTAGGCGAAGACGTCCGCCGGGCCGTCGGTGACCCGGGCCGCCAGGCGCAGCACCGGGGCGCCGACCAGCTCGACCGCCTCGGTCAGCGCGTCGGAGGTCCAGCACAGCGCCCGGGTGTCGTTGTCGGTCAGGTCCGGCCGCTGGAAGGGCGAGCCGTAGCCGCTGGCCCACCGGCTGGTCTTGCCGGACGTGGTGGCGTAGTCGACCTCGTACCGCCGGGCCTCGCCGGCCCGGGGTTCCGGTCCCAGCTCGCCGGCCGAGCCAAGGTGCCAGGTGCCGGTCGTCGCCGGCTCCGGCGGCCAGGACCGGGCGGTACGCCACGCGTCGGCGCCCAGCACGTGGTACCGGACGGCCGGGCCGTCCATGATCCCGGTGTCCCGGCCCCGCAGCCAGTGGTCGAACCATCGCACGTGCTCGTCGGCCAGGTTGTAGCCGGCGCCGCCCAGCACCCCGCCGGTGTGCGGCCACGGGCCGATGACGACCCGGTGCGGCACGGTCAGCCGGCGGGCCCACTCGGTCGCGTCGCGCGCCCAGACGTCGTGCCAGCCGCCCAGGTGGTAGACGGCGACCCCGGAGGCGTTGATCGCCTCCAGCAGCGCCGACGGGCTGCGGGTCAGGTACGCCGCCTCGCCGGTGTCGGCCAACCGCGACTCGCGCCCGGGCAGGCCGGCGAACATCGTCCGGACGTCCCGGTTCGCCACGTGCTGCTCGCGGGCGGCGGTCAGCAGGAGGCCGTCGGGGTCGTCGTCGAGGGGCGCGACGGGGCCACGCAGGTCGAGTTCGCGCACGTCCTCGCCCCAGGCGCGGGCGAAGTCGTCCCGGAACACCCCGCCGTCCCAGGCGAAGCGGTGCAGGTCGAACAGCGCCATCTGCGGGAAGATCGCCGCCAGGTGCGGCGGGGCGGTGCTCGCCGCGAGGTACTGCGAGACCCCGAGGTAGGAGCGGCCGAACATGCCCACCCGGCCGTCGCACCAGGGCTGGGCGGCGATCCACTCGGTGACGTCGTACGTGTCGGTCGCCTCGGCCGTGGAGAACGGGCCGTCGCTGGTGCCGAACGACGCGCCGCTGCCCCGGCTGTCCACCACCACCACGACGTAGCCGCGGGCCAGCAGGCGCTGCGCGACCGGGAAGGCCCGCAGCGTCACCTCCCCGGGGGCCACCTCGGCCACGCCGAGGTCGTCGATGTCGGTGAGGTCGACGTCCGCCAGTTCGGCGCGTACCACCGCCAGGAAGTCGTCGCGCCCGGGGCGCGGCGACACCTGGTGGTAGCGGTCGTGGGCCCAGACGGCGGGCGCGGGGTCGCGCTGGCCGACCGGCCGGAAGACGTACGCCGCCAGCCGGGTCCCGTCGCGGGTGGCCACGTACTGCGAACGGCAGGTCCAGGTGCGGCTCATGCCAGGTCGGCCCGTCCGTAGAGTTCCCGCGCCGGCACCCCGACGTCGGCGCAGCGCTGGAAGAACTCCGCCATCTGCTTGAGCTGGTAGGACTCGTCGGTGTAGTTCGTCGCCATGACGAACACCAGCCACGGCTCGCGGCCCATCGCGTACACGTACGCCTGCCGGGCCCGCAGCCGCCGGACGATGCCCATCGCCTCGACGGCGTCGGAGCCGTTGAGCTTGCGGCTGCGGCTCATCTTCTGGTCGATGCGGCGGGAGAAGAGCGGACCGTACATCCAGGACAGCGGGGCGCCGTCGCACTCCATGCCGAGGAACGCCATGTCGACGTCGCCGATCATGTCGTGGATGTGGCCGAACAGGGCCGGGTCGACGCAGCGGTTGTCCGCGCCGAAGTAGAGGTTCTTCCCGCCGGTACGCACCGAGTAGGTGACCTTCGCGGCGATGTCGAGGTCGCAGTGCTCGCCGACGAACGGGCACACCACGATCTGCCCGTCGGGCAGCTCGATGGTCTCGCCCGGCTCCACGTCGACCACGTTGGGGAAGCCGAGCGCCTCCAGGCACAGCCGCAGCGACGGGTCCTGCAACGCCCCGGCGGCGGTCTTCGGCACCACCACCGTGCCGATGCGGTGCCGCAGCTTCAGCAGGGAGGCCAGTTCGAGGTGGTCCTGGTGCCCGTGCGTGATCAGCACGTAGTCGATGACGTCGGGCAGGTCGGCGTAGGCGTACCGGTCGCCGTCGCCGAGGGCGTCGGACAGGAACGGGTCGGTCATCACGGTGACCGGGCCGGACTGCACCACCACGCAGGCGTGCCCGAAGTAGCGCACCCGCAGCCCAGGGCCGTCCAGGTTGCGGTCCGGGCTCCCGCCCGGCTCGGCGGAGAACAACCCGCTGAAGGTCGCCAGGTCGGCGTCGGAGACGTCGAACGCCTCCCGCAGCTCGCCGAAGGGCCGGGCCGTGGTCATGGTGGAGAAGAGCAGGTCGATGCGGGGGTCCCGCAGCGGCATGGTGGCCTGCACGTGCCCGTTGCCGGGGAACCGCGGGGTGGTCATCGCGAACGGCCGCTCGTCGCCGGTGGCCAGCGACAGGTCCACCGAGTGGGCGGTCTCGTCGAAGTGCCGCGACCGGTAGAGCATCCGCTCGGCGAGCCGGATCCGGGCGTGGTCGTTGAGGTCGTAGACCAGCTCGACGTAGCCGCGCAGGGCCGGCGGGATCTCGCCGTAGCGGGGCGTCAGGTCGAACCCGTCGGCGAGCTTCTCCAGGTTGACCGTCAGCTCGTCCATCGCCGCCGACAGCTCCGGCATGGGTCCGTCGGCGAGCCGGGCCGCCAGGTCGGACACCCCGTCGAGCTGGTCGTCCTCGAGGTCGACGAACATGCCGCCGCGCAGCTTCGGGTCCCGGGCGGAGCGGCGGTGCAGCGCGGGCGCGTCGAGGAACGAGCGCAGCAGCGGCACGTGCAGCTTGGCGAAGTTCATCGCCGCCGGCACCGGCGACACCAGGTTCAGCCAGGCGTAGTACCGGTGGATGAGCGGTTCCAGCGCCAGGTTGGGGCGGGCGTGCACCAGGTCGTGGCTGGCGAAGGGCTGGTTCATCGCGCTCCCTCGGTGGAGTCCGTACGCAGTCGGTCCCGGACGGTCCGGACGACCTGTGCGAGGTGGTGGAAGTCTTCGTCGTCGGTGGGGGTGTCCAGCACGAAGGTGCGTACGCCGGCCCGGATCATCGCCAGCAGTCGCTCGACGGCGCCGGCGTGGTCGGCCACCAGGTACGGCCCGTCCGCCTGGCCGGAGCGGAACGGCGCGAGCCGGTACGCCGGGTCGACGGTGACGGCGCCGTGGCCGGCCTCCGCCTCGGCGAAGAGCCGCTGCTTCCAGACGGAGTCGGTGTTGGCCATGGTGACCGCGGTGATCTTCGCGCCGTCCGGATCCTCCGGGAAACGGGCCTCGGCGACCCGCTCGGTCTCCTCCGCCGTCGCCCGGGTCAGCAGCCCGAAGTTCAGCGCGCCCGGTGCCCCGTCGGCGTCGGGCCGGGCCGCCGTGAGCATCTGGATGCTGGTGGCGCCCACCCGCTCGGCCACCTGCCGGGCGGCCGGGGACTGCCCCGCGACGAACAGCCGCGGCAGCAGGTGCGCGGGAAGGCCGGGGGTGAGCTGCAACCGGGACACCTGGTAGAACCGCCCGTCGAAGCTGAACGGACGGCGGCTGCCCAGCACCCCCATCATGATCTCGACGTACTCGGCGAGGCGCGCGTACCGGTCGTCGTGGTCCAGCCGGTCGCCGAGCGCGTCCAGGTCGCTCACGGCGGTGCCGGTGATCAGGTTGAGGTCGATCCGCCGCTGGTAGAGCAGGCCGAGCGAGGCGACCATCCGGGCCGCGGCGAACGGGTGCTGGTAGACGGGGTTCACCGCGACCAGCGGGCTGAGCCGGGTGGTGCCGGCCGCCGCGGCGGTCGCCAGGACCCAGGGGTCGAGCACCGCGCCGCTGCCGGTGAAGATGAGCACCCCGTCGAGGTCCGCCGCGTCGGTGCGGCGGATGACGGACATCGCCGTGTCCGCGTACGCGGTCAGGTCCCGGACCCGGGGCACCACGGTGATGAAGCTGACGTCGGGCACGGCCTCACGCTCCCTCTTCGGAGACCGCGGCGAGCGCGGCCCGGATCTCCTGCGCCTCGCGCAGCTTGCCGTCGATCACCTCGGCGAGCGCGGCGACGGTGGGGGTCTGCAGGAACACGCCGAGTTGCAGGTCGACGTGGAAGGCCTGGGCGAGGTCCCGCAGCGTCCGGGCGGCGCTGAGCGAGTCCGCGCCGAGCATCAGCAGCGAGTCGTGCAACCCGATCCGGTCCACCCCGAGCCGGCGGCGCCACACGGCGGCAACCGCCTCCTCCAGGACCGAGCCGGCGGCCGGCTGGGCGTCGGCGGCGGGCTGGGCGTCGGCGGCGGGCTGGGCGTCGGCGGCCGGGGCCGTCGGCGTCGGGCCGGTCACGGGCGCCACGGCCACCGGGTCGACCCAGTGCCGCGTCCGCTGGAACGGGTACGTCGGCAGGCCGACGCGACGCCGCGACGCGCCCTCGTGCAGGGCGGCCCAGTCCACCTCGACGCCCCGGCGCCACAGCTCGCCGAGCGCGCCCAGCAGCCCACGGAGGCTCCCGGCGTCGTCGGTCAGGGCCAGCGTCGACGCCTCGGCCGGGCCGACGGCCAGCGTCAGGTCGGCCTCGGCCGGCGTCCCGGCCGGCGCCGGCGGGTGGCTGCCGGCGCGCAGGGCGCGCCCGGCCTCCGCCACCGTCCAGCGGCCGTCGACGACGGCGGCCGTCACGGCGCCCGGACCCTCGCCGTGGGCGGCGACCGGGGACACGCCGCAGGCGCCCAGCAGCCGGGCGAGCGCGAGCTGCCCGGTGACGGTGGCCGCGTCGGAGCCCGGCCCGCCGGCAGCCGGGTCGACGCCCAGCTCACCGGCCACCCGGTCGACCTCCGCCCGCAGCCGGGGCAGGGCGTCGCACAGCGCGGCCAGGTCGGGGCAGGTGGCGGGGAACGCGTACGCCACCGTGGCGGTCTCCGGCGACGCCTCGCCCGCGCCGACGGCGGACAGCGCGCGGGCCGCCTCCCCGGCGTCGGTCGCCACCACGAAGGCCCGGTGGCGCAACGCGCGACGGCCGACCTGGCTGGTGTAGGCGACGTCGGCGAGGGCCTGCTCCGGGTGACGCCCGAGGTGCTCGGCGAGCCGGTTGGCGGCGGCGGCCAGCGCCTCGCCGCCGGCCGCGGAGACGGCGAGCAGCACGGCCGGCGGGTTCGGCCCCGGCGGCGCGGGCGGCGGCGCCTGTTCGAGGATGACGTGCGCGTTGGTGCCGCCGACGCCGAACGAGCTGACCGCCGCCCGACGCGGCCCGGTGACCTCGGGCCAGTCCCGCAGCATGTCGTTGACGCGGAACGGCCCTCGGTCGAGCGAGGTCTGCGGGTTGGGCTTGCGGAAGTGGATCGACGGCGGCAGCTCACCGTGGTGGACGGCGAGGACCGCCTTGATCAGCGACGTCACGCCGGAGGCGGTGTCGAGGTTGCCGACGTTCGGCTTGACCGAGCCGATCGCCCAACCGGCGCCCGAAGCGCCGGCGGCGCCGTACGCCTCCTCCAGGGCGGACACCTCGATCGAGTCGCCCATCAGGGTGCCGCTGCCGTTGGCCTCGACGTACTGGATGGAGTCCGCCTCGACGTCGGCGACCCGCAGCGCCCGGCGGATCACCCGCACCTGGCCCGACCGGCCGGGCGCCACGAAGCTGACCTTGCCGGCGCCGTCGTTGTTCACCGCCGAGCCCTTGACCAGGGCGTAGATCCGGTCGCCGGCGTCCTCGGCGTCCTCCCGGCGGCGCAGCACCACCACGCCGGCGCCGTCGCCCAGGTGGTAGCCGGCGGCCTCGGCGTCGAAGGCCCGGCAGCGGCCGTCGGGCGAGTTGATGCCGTCGGCCTCGTGCCGGTAGCCGCGGGGCACCGGGTTCTTGACGCTGACCGCGCCCACGATGGCCATGTCGCACTGGTAGTCGAGCAGGCTGCTGATGGCATGGTGCAGCCCGACCAGGGCCGAGGAGCAGTTGGTCTGCACCGTCATGCTGGGCCCGGTCAGGTCGAGCTTGTACGAGATGCGGGTGGCCAGGTTGTCCTTGTCGCTGGCGACGGCCATGCCCAGCCGGCCGGCGGAGTCGACCAGCTCCTGCTGGGGCAGCAGGTGGTAGAGCAGGTACTGGTTCAGGCCGCAGCCGGCGTACACGGCGATGTCGCCGGGGAAGCGGCGGCTGTCGTAGCCAGCGTCCTCCAGCGCCTCCCAGGCGCACTCCAGCAGGATCCGGTGCTGCGGGTCGATCAGCGTCGCGTCCGTCGGCGAGTAGCCGAAGAACTGGGCGTCGAACCGGTCGGCGCCCTCGATGCCCGACCACACCGGCACGTACGCCGGGTCGGCGCGTTCCTCGGCCGGGACGGCGTCCAGCTCGGCGGCGGTCAGCTCGCGGCCGGCGTCGACGCCGTCGCGGAGCAGCTCCCAGAACTCGGCGACGTTCGTCGCGCCCGGAAACCGTCCGCTCATCCCCACGACGGCGATGTCCATCTCGCTGCTCATCGACTTCCCACTTCCTGAATACGCTGGCGCATCAACCGGCGGCGGTTCGCCACCTGCTCGTTGCGGTCGGGCCCCGGGTCGACGGGCGGGTCCGTCGCCGGGCGCGCGGGCTCGCCGAGGTGCTCGGCGAGCTTGCGCACGGTGGTGTGCTCGTACAGGTCGACAAGCGGGAACTGCCGGCCGAGGAGTTCCTGGATCCGGATGTGCACCTGGACCAGGCTCAGCGAGTTGCCGCCGACGTCGAAGAAGTTGTCGTCGAGCCCGACGGCGCCGACGCCGAGGACGTCCAGCCAGATCTCGGTGACCTGGGCCTGGAGCCCGCCGGCCGCCGGGGCGAGCGGCCGGGCCGTGGCGCCCGCGCCCAGCCGGGCCAGCGCCTCGGTGGCCTCGGCCGCGACGGCGCGCCGGCTCACCTTGCCGGTCGCCGTGGTGGGCAGCTCGTCGACCAGGTGCAGCAGCGGCACCATGAACTCCGGCAGCCGCTGCCGCAGGTGGGTGCGCAGGTCGTGCAGCAGGTCCCGCCGCGCGGTGGCGCCCAGCGGGTCGTTGGCCAGCTCCGGCCAGTCGGCGCGCCGGGCCCGCGGCGGGGTCCAGCCGACCGTGTCGTCCGGTCGGGCGGCGGGCCAGAACCGCAGGTCCATCGTGTACGGGTCGCGCGCGGTCGACGGCACCACGGCGGTCCGTCGGCCCAGCGCCTCGCCGATGCTCCAGCAGTCCTCCGGGTCGACCCCGGGCGGCAGCTCGCCGGTCGGGCGGGTCACCGGGTCGGCGTCGGCGAGACCGGCCAGCCGGCGTACGGGCCCGGCGACCGTGACGAGCCGCGCGTTCGGCACGTCGCGCACCTCCACCGGCCGGTTGCGGTTGCCGCGCAGCAGGCTCCGCAGCCGGGCGACGTCCAGCCCGTCGCGCGTCCAGTCCAGCCGCACCGGCTCGACCGGCTCGGCGGCGTCGCCGTCGGGGGCGGCGCCCACGTGCAGGACGACGTCGTAGCGGAACGCGCTCAGCTCGTTGGCCTGCCGGCCGCGCTTGAGGTGCAGCTCCACCCCGGTCACTCCGGGCAGCCAGTCCGGCGCGGTGAGGAACAGGTCGGGGGCCAGCACCAGCTCGTCGTCGGCGAGCACCCGGGCGGCGACGCGGCGGCGCAGCTCGGCGACGGTCAGGCCGGCTTCCGGCTCGGCGCCCAGCTCCACCGAGGCGTGGAACACCTCCAGCAGGTCGAGGTCGCGTACGTCGCCGAGGTAGATCCGCCCACCGGGTGAGGCCGCGGTGACCGCCGCGCGCAGCACCCCGCGCAGGTAGTCGTGGTGGGGGAAGTACTGGGTCACCGAGTGCAGCACCACGGTGTCGAAGCTGCCGGCCTCGATGCCGGTGACGTCGTCGGCCTCCCGCAGCAGCAGCGTGACCGTGTCCCGGTCCACCCCCTCGGCGTCGAGCCGCTGTTCGAGCACCTTCAGGCCGGCGGCGGAGAAGTCGGTGCCGACGTACGCCTCGCAGTCCGGCGCCAACGCCAGGGTCAGGTTGCCCGTGCCGCAGCCGAGTTCCAGCAGCCGGCGGGGACGCAGCTCCCGGATCCGCCGGACCGCCTGGTCGATCCACTCGCCCATCTCGACGTCGGTGAACGGCGCGCCCGTGTAGCTGCTGGTCCAGATCGCCTGCTGGGCCTCCTCGGCGGGACCGGCCTCGGTGTACATCCGGTCGTAGAGCAGCCGCCAGTCCGACACCCGGGTGGTGGCCGGCGCCCCGCCCGGGTCGGCTCCGGCCGGCGCGGACGACCCGCTGCGCTGCCGGGGCACGACCGCCGCGACGATCCGCTGCTCGCCGCCGCCCGGCGCCTGGGCGAGCGCGGCCACGGCGGCGGCGACCCCGGGGTGGGCCCGCAGCGTCGCCTCGATCTCGCCCAGCTCGATCCGGAAGCCGCGGACCTTCACCTGGTGGTCGGCCCGGCCCAGGAACTCCAGCCGCCCGTCGTGGCTGAACCGGCCCCGGTCACCGGTGCGGAACAGCCGCCCGCCGTCGCCGTACGGGTCGGGAACGAACCGCGTCGCGGTCAACGCCGGTTGGTCGAGGTAGCCACGGGCCAGGCCGGCCCCGCCGACGTAGACCTCACCGGCGAAGCGGGGCGGCACCGGCCGCATGGCCTCGTCCAGGACGTAGATCCGGGTGTTGCCGACGGGCCGCCCGACGCTGCCGACCCGCTCCGGTCCGGTGACCACGTCCAGGGTCACGTCGGCGGAGATCTCCGACGAGCCGTAGAGGTCGACCAGGACGCAGCCGGGCAGGGCCGCCAGCCACCGCGCGGCCAGGTCGGCGGTGAGCGCCTCCCCGCTGGAGTGGCAGTAGCGCAGCGCCGACAGGCGTCCGCCGACGTCGGCGACGCCGTCGAGGATGGCCCGCAGCAACGACGGTACGGCCACCAGGCGGGTGACCCGGTGCCGGGCGAGCAGGTCGACCAGGCGTACCGGGTCGCGTCCGACGTCCTCGGGCACCACGACGACCGGGGCGCCGGCGAAGAGCGGCAGGAACATTTCGCCGCCGGAGTCGAAGAAGCTCAGCGAGGTCTTGTGGCTGCCCACCTCGTCCGGCCCCATCGGGAAGCGGTCCATGATCCACCGTTGCCGGTTGACGATGCCCCGGTGCAGGCCGAGTACGCCCTGCGGGGTGCCGGTGGAGCCGGAGGTGTAGACGACGTAGGCCACGTCGTCGGGGTGGGCCGTCGGCCGCGGATCGCGGTCGTCCTCGGCCGCGAGCGACTCCTCGGCCGGGTCGACCACCTCGACGTCCGGGAGGCCGACGGCCGCGCCGGGGGCGGCGACGAGCAGCCGGGCCCCGGAGTCGGCGAGCATGAACCGCAGCCGCTCCACCGGGTACGACGGGTCGAGCGGCACGTAGGCGGCGCCGGTCTTGAGGATCGCCAGCACGGCGGTGAGGCTGACCGTGGAGCGGGGCACCAGCAGGCCGACCCGGGTGCCCCGGCCGGCGCCCAGCCCGATCAGCCGGTGGGCCAGCCGGTTCGCCGCCGCGTTGAGCTCGGCGTAGGTGAGCCGGGTGGTGCCGTCGATGGCGGCCGGCGCGTCCGGGGTCCGGCGGGCCTGCTCGGCCACGATCTCCGGCGCGCACCGGTCGGTGTCGTAGTCGGCCGTGGTGTCGTTCCACTCCACCAGCACCTGCCGGTGCCGCTCGGCGCCGAGCAGCGGCAGGGCGCCGACGGGGGTCGCCGGCGCCGCGACGGCCGCGGACAGCAGCGCGGTCAGCGCCTCGGCCAGCACGTCCATGGTGTCGGCGTCGAACAGGTCGGTGCTGTAGTCGAAGGTGCCCAGCAGTTCGCCGTCGTGCTCGCCCAGGTAGAGGGAGAGGTCGTAGTAGGTGGCCCGCTGCCGTACCGGCCGGCTGCGCACCCGCAGCCCGGCCCAGTCACCCAGTGCCCCCTCGTGGTTCAGCACCATCGGCGTGAGGCCGAGCCGGTCGGTGCCGCGCCCGTGCTGGTAGGCGAAGGCCGCGCTGAGCAGCGCGCCGCGGCTGGCGTCGGCGGCCTGCCCGAGCCCCTCGACGATCCGCCCGAACGGCACCTCGGCGCGATCGGAGGCGGCCAGCACCGCGTCGTGGGCCGCCCGGGCCAGGGCGCCGAACTCCGGGTCGGCGGACAGGTCCACCGACACCGGCAGCGGGTTGACCAGGTAGGCGACCAGGTCGGCGAAGCGGCCGCGGACCCGGCCGGCGTGCACGAAGCCGAGCGGGAACGTCGCCTGGCCGGCGTAGCGCGACAGCACCGCCGCGTAGCCGGCGAACAGCACGGCGGTGCGGCTGATCCCCTGCGCGGCGGCGAGCGCGTCGATCCCGGCGCACAGGTCGGCGTCGAGCCGGAACGCGTGGGCGGCGCCCCGGAAGGTGCGCACCGACGGGCGGGGCCGGTCGGTCGGCAGGTCCAACGGCACGAGGTCGGCGACCTGGGCCTGGCACGTCGCGGTCAGCTCCCGGCCGGCCGGGCCGTCCAGGAAGGACCGCTGCCAGGCCACGAACTCGGCCGGGTGGGCGGCGGGTGCGGGCGGCGCCGCGTCGTCCCCGGCGGCGCGCCGGCCGTAGCCGGTCGCCAGGTCCTCGACCAGCACCGCCAGCGACCACACGTCCATGACGCTGTGGTGGGTGCAGAGCAGCAGCGTGTGGCGGTCCGCCGCGTGCCGGAACAACACGGCGCGCAGCAGGGGCGGGCCGGCGAAGCCGACCCCGAGTTCCGCCTCGATCTCCTCGTCGAGCCGGCCCGCCGGCCAGCCCGCCGCGTCGCGCACCTCCAGCGTGACCTCGGCGTCGTCGGCCACCCGCTGGGTCACCTCGGCGCCGGCGTCGTCGTAGCGGGTGAGCAGGGCCGGGTGCCGCACGCCGAGGTCGCGCACGGCGCGGGCCAGCGCCGCGGCGTCCAGTTCGCCGTCGACGGTCACCGCGCGGCACAGGTTGAGGTTGGCCGGGTCCTCGGCGAGGGCGCCCTGGAACCAGATCGCCCGCTGGCCGTACGACAGCGGGTAGGGCCCGTCGGCGGCGGCCGGGGTGGCCGGCGGGTCGGCCGGGGCGGGCGCGGACGGCAGCGCGGCGGCCAGTTCGGCCACCGTGCTGTCGCCCAGCAGGTCGGTCAGGGCCGGGCGGACGCCCCACTCCCCCTCGATCAGGTGTTGCAGCTCCACGGCCCGCAGCGAGTCGAACCCGAGCTCCGGCAGGGAACGGTCCGGGTCGATCCGCTCCGGGTCGACGTCGAGCAGCCCGCCGGCCAGGGCGCGCAGTCGCTGCGCCTGCGCCGGCGCGGCGGCCGGGGCGGGGCGCGCCGCCGGGCGCAGGGGGTCGTCCGCGACGATCGTGGCGCTGCCCGCCGCGTACGCCCGCGCGCAGTCGCCGCGACGGGTCTTGCCGCTGGTGGTGACGGGGATGGTGCCGGGCGGTACGGCCAGTACCCGGTGCAGGTCCAGGCCGTGGACGGTCACCACGGCCCGGCGGGCCGCCTCGGCGATGGCCGGTGCCTCGTCCGACGCCCGGTCGGAGCGGGTCTCGTACCACAGGACCACGGCCTCGCCGACGCCGTGGCCGTCGTCGGCGACGTCCACACCGAACGCGGCGATCCGCCCGCCGAGGCGGGGGCAGGCGGCGCGGACGGTCTGCTCGATGTCGTCCGGATAGTGGTTCTGGCCGCGGATGACCACGGTCTCCTTGATCCGGCCGCGGACGTACAGGTGGCCGTCCTGGCGGAAGCCGAGGTCGCCGGTGCGCAGGTAGGGGCCGTCGTCGGGGTCGCCGCCGAGGGTGGCGTGCAGGGTCCGCGCGGACTCCTCCGGCCGGTTCCAGTACCCGTCGACGACGCTGCCGCCCCGGACCCAGATCTCGCCGGCGGTGCCGTCGGGGACGGGGTGGCCGGTCGGGTCGACGATCCGGACCTCCGCCTCGGGCAGGATCTCGCAGCCGACCACCTCCGTGCCGGGGCGGTGGGCGGCGGGTCCGGCGGGGTCGGGGTCGGCCACCGTGGTCACGACGGGCCGCTGCGCCCGCGCCCGCCCGGCGACCAGCAGCGTCGCCTCGGCCAGTCCGTAGCAGGGCAGGAAGGCCCGCTCGTCGAAACCGTGCGGGGCGAACGCCGCGGCGAAGGCGCGCAGGGTCGCCGCGCGTACGGGCTCGGCGCCGTTGAACGCCACCCGCCAGGAGCTGAGGTCCAGGGCGGCACGGTCGGCCTCGGCGACCTTGCGCACGCACAGGTCGTAGGCGAAGTTGGGCCCGCCGCTGATGGTGGCCCGGTACCGGCTGATCGCCTGGAGCCACCGCACCGGGGTGCGGATGAACGTCGCCGGGTCCATCAGCACCGTCGGCACCCCGAGGTAGACGGGGGTGAGCAGGGTGCCGATCAGCCCCATGTCGTGGTGCGGCGGCAGCCAGGAGGCCATCACCGTCGCGTCGTCGAAGGCGAAGGAGCGGCGGATGGCCCGCAGGTTCTCCAGCAGGTTCGCGTGGCTGACCATCACGCCCTTGGGGGTGCTGGTGGTGCCCGAGGTGTACTGGAGGAACGCCAGCCCGCCCTCGGCCACCGCCGGCTGCCAGCCGGCGGGCGCGGCGTCGAGGGACTCCAGCTCCAGCACCGGCAGCCGGCGACCGGGCATGAGCGTGGTCAGGTCCACGGCGCTCGTGACCGCGCGGGCCGCCAGCACCGCGGTGGCCTGCGCGTCGTCGAGGATCCGCCCGACGACCGGGGCGCTGGCCCGGTTGAGCCGGGCGGCCAGCGGCACCGGCACGGTGCCGGCGTAGAGGCAGCCGAAGAAGCCGGCGAGGAAGTCGACACCCGCCCCGACGAGCATCAGCACCCGGTCACCGGGACGGCAGTGCCCGGCCAGGGCCGCGCCGACCCGGCGGGCCCGGGCGTCGAGCGTCGCGTAGTCCACCGTCTCGGTGGAGCCGTCCTCCGCCACCAGGTGCAGGGCGGGGCTGTCGGGCTGGACCCGCGCCTGGTGCGACAGGGCGGCGCCCAGGTTGACGACGTCGGTCGCCTCGTGGATCAGGGCGCCGGTGTGCTCGGTCATCTGGCTCTCCACTCGATGCACAGGGGTCGGACCGGGGGTCACGGCTGCCCGGGGGCGAGCCGGGCGGCCAGCTCCGCGACCGTCGGCGCGTCGAAGATGACCGCCACCTCGACGTCCGCCCCCAGCTTCGCGCTGGCCAGGGCCACGATCCGGGTGGCCGTGAGGGAGTCCCCGCCGAGGTCGAAGAAGTCGTCGTGGATGCCGATGCCCTCGCGTCCGAGCACGTCGCACCAGATCTCCAGGAGCACCCGCTCGCGCTCGTCACGCGGCCCGTCGGCCCCGGCGGCACCGGGCTCGTCCTGCCCCGGCGGTGGCAGCGCCGCGACGTCGAGCTTCCCGTGGTTGGTCAGCGGCAGCCGGGGCAGGCTGACGAAGGCGGCCGGCACCAGGTAGTCCGGCAGCCGCCGGCGCAGGTGGGCGCGCAGGTCCGCGTTGCCCGGCAGGTCGTCGCCGACGACGTAGCCGACCAGCCGGGCGTCCCTGCCGGGCGGGTCCCGGCGTACGACGACGGCGGCCTCGCGCACCGCCGGGTGGCGGCGCAGCGCGGACTCCACCTCGCCCGGCTCGATGCGGTAGCCGCGCAGGTTCAGCTGCCCGTCGCCCCGGCCGAGGAACTCCAGGACGCCGTCCGGCCCGAACCGGGCCAGGTCGCCGGTGCGGTAGACGCGGGCGCCGGGCGCGTCGGCGAACGGGTCGGGCAGGAACCGCTCCGCGGTCAGGGCGGAGTTGTCGAGGTAGCCCCGGGCCAGGCCGGCGCCGCCGACGTACACCTCCCCCGCCACGCCCGGCGGTACGGGCTGCATCGCCTCGTCCAGCACGTACACCCGCACGTTGGCCATCGGCCGGCCGATCGGGACGAAGGGCCGCTCGTCGTCGGGGTCGCACGGCCAGGCGGTGCAGGAGACCGACACCTCGGTCGGGCCGTACAGGTTGAACATGGTGACGTCGAGCCGGTCGAAGACCAGCCGTTGCGTCTCGGGGGTGAGTTCCTCCACGCCCGACACGATCCGCCGCAGCGACTTCAGGTCCGCGGCGTCGGCGGTGAGCAGCACCTCGCGCAGGGCGGTCGGCGCGAAGTCGGCGTCGGTCACCCCGTGCTGGGCGATCACCGCCGCCAGCCGGCGCGGGTCGAAGGTCGCCGTCTCGGGCATCAGCACGCTGGCCGCGCCGTTGAACAGGGCCCGGAACAGCTCGTCCAGGGAGACGTCGAAGGTGCAGGCCGCCTTGCGCAGCACCCGGTCGTGCGGGCCGAGCGGGAAGTTGCGCTGTGCCCACAGCATCCGGTTGGCGAACCCGCGGTGGGTGACCTGCACGCCCTTGGGCTGCCCGGTGGAGCCGGAGGTGAACAGCGTGTAGGCCAGGTTGTCCGGGTGCAGCGGCACGGCGGGGTCGGTGGCGGGACACGTGGCGGTCAGCGACGACTCCCCGTCCAGGTCGATGATCCGCCGGCCGGGGCTCCACACCTCGTCGCACAGGTCGCCGGCGGAGATCGCGACCGCCGGGCGGACCTGCCCGAGCAGCGCGTCCCGGCGGGCCTGCGGGTCGCGCGGGTTGACCGGCAGGTGGTAGCCGCCGGCCTTCAGCACCGCCAGGATCGCCACCACCTCGGCGGCGCAGCGGGGCAGGCACACCGCCACCGGGTCCTCCACGCCGACGCCGAGGTCGCGCAGGTGGTGCGCCAGGCGGTTGGCCCGTTCGTCGAGTTCGCGGTACGTCGTGCGGACGTTGCCCTCGACGACCGCCACCGCGTCCGGCGTACGCCGCGCCTGCGCCTCGACAAGGCGGTGGACGAGCGCCTCGGGGCCGAGGTCGACGGCGGTGTCGTTCCACTCGTGCAGGATCCGGTGGCGCTGCCCGGCGTCGAGCATCGGCAGCCGCCACACGCTCGTGTCGGGCTCCCGCGCCGCCTCGACGAGCAGCAGCTCGAACTGCCGGGCCATGTCGCGTACGGACTCGCCGGTGAAGAGGCTGGTGTCGTACTCGAACTCGCCCACCAGTCCGTCAGCCGTCTCGGTGATCTTCACCGTCAGGTCCATCCGGGACCGGCCGGTCTCCATCTGGTGCACGTCGACCCGCAGCTCGGGCAGGTCCAGCCGGCTGGTGGGCACGTTCTGGAGCACGAAGGCGACCTGCGCGAGCGGCTGGTGGCTGCGGCTGCGCTCCGGCTGCAACGCGGCGACGAGCCGCTCGAACGGCACGTCGCGGTGCCGGAACGCGTTCAGCGAGGCCGCCTTGACCCGGCCCACCAGCTCGGCGAAGGTCGGTTCGCCGGACAGGTCGGCGCGTACCACGATCATGTTCAGGAAGCAGCCGATGAGGTGCTCCAGCTCGTGCTGTTCCCGCGTCGCGATGGGGCTGGCGACGACCATGTCCCGCTGCCCGCTGTGCCGGGCGAGCAGCACGGTGAAGGCGGCGAGCAGGGTCATGTAGGTGGTGGCCCCCTGACGCTGTCCGAGGGCGCGGATCCGGTCCGCGTCGGCGGCGCCGAGCCGGAACCACTCGGACGCGCCGACGAACTGCTGGACCGCCGGCCGCGGGCCCTTGGTGGGCAGGGCGAGCAGGGGCGGCACGCCGGCCAGCTCGTTGACGCGCTCGCGCAGGTGGGCCGCCATCCGCTCCTCGCCGACCGCGGTGCGCTGCCAGGCGGCGTAGTCGGCGTACTGGATCGGCAGCTCGGGCAGGTCCGGCGTCGCGTCGGCGGCGAACGCGGCGTACGTGGCGGCCAGCTCGCGGCAGAAGATGGTGAACGACCACAGGTCGCAGACGAGGTGGTGCACGGTGACCCCGAGCACGTGCACGTCGGGGGCGATCCGGTAGAGCACCGTCCGCATGCTCTGGCCGGCGGCCAGGTCGAGCGGGACCCGCATCTCCCGCTCGACGGCGGCCCGCAGCACGGCGTCGTCGGGGTGCGCGGTGGCGCCGGGCAGGTCGACCACGTCGATGCTCAGCGGGGCGGGCGGCGTGACGGCCTGTACGACCCGCTCGCCGAGCTGGCGGAAGGCGGTACGCAGGATCTCGTGCCGGCGGACGACCTCCTCGATGCTCCGGCGCAGCGCGACCTGGTCGAGCGAGCCGGTCAGGATCAGCAGCGTGGCGTCGTTGTGGTGGACGGCGTCGTCCTCCAGCCGTTCGATGAACCAGAGCCGCTCCTGTGCGAAGGACAGGGGTGCCTCGGCGGCGTCCAGGCGGGGGATGGCGGCGCTGGCGGGTGCCGGATCGGAGCGGCTGGCGCGCAGCCGCTCGTCGAGCAGCGCCCGCGCCGAACTGGACAGCCGCGCCACGCGTTGCGTGACGTCACTCGCGACCGGATGCTCCTGCCGTCCCACTGGTCCTCCGTTGTCCGTCGGTGATCCGGTCCGCGGTCCGGGGCCTCCACCGGATGCGAGCGTCGCACCGATGCGGGTGCCGATCCTCGATCTCTACCAGGCTCACTGAGCGCTTAGTCAGCAGGAGGAACGGTTATAGGGGTTTGACCTCACAATTCACGACATCTGTTCCGAGTCCTAGGGGTTGGGCAACCCGTTTCCCTGCCACATGATGGGCACGCTTGTGACGCCGCCGGCGCGCCAGCACGCAGCCCGTCCGACAGCCCGACCGGAGGTGATGCCAGGTGCGCGACGACCTCCGGATCCTGGCCGACCGGTCGTACCGGATGCTGTTCCTGGCCCGCACGCTGTCGCTGCTGGGCAGCGCCGTGATCCCGGTGGCGCTCGCCTTCGCCGTCCTCGACGCGCCGGGCGGCTCCGCCACCGACCTCGGCCTCGTGCTCGCCGCCCGGTCGCTGGCGCAGGTCGCGCTGCTGCTGTTCGGCGGCGTCCTCGCCGACCGGATGAACCGCTTCCGCCTGATGGTGGGCTCCGACCTGCTGGCCTTCGCCGCGCAGGCGGTCCTGACCGTGGTGTTCGTCAGCGGCCGGCCCTCGCTGCCGGTCGTGATCGCCCTGTCCGCCGTCAACGGCGCCGCCGCCGCGCTCTTCCTGCCGGCCTCCCGCGGCGTCGTGCCGCAGGTGGTGGCCCAGGAGCAGCTCCAGTCGGCCAACGCGCTGCTGCGGCTGTCGCGCAACAGCACCACCATCGGCGGCGCGGCCCTGGCCGGAGTGCTCGTGGCCGCGCTCGGCGCCGGCTGGGCGCTGGCGGTCCCTGCGGCCACCTTCCTCGGCTCCGCACTGCTGCTGGCCGGTGTCCGGGTGTCGCACCCCGCCCGGGCCGCCGCCAGCACCATCCTCGCCGACCTGCGGGAGGGCTGGCGGGAGTTCAGCTCCCGGTCCTGGGTCTGGCTGGTGGTCGTGCAGTTCGCGTTCGTCAACGGCTGCTTCTCGGCGATCTACGTGCTCGGCCCGCTGACCGCGAAGGAGCAGCTGGGCGGCGTCACCGCCTGGTCGGTGATCGTCACCGCGCAGGCCGTGGGCCTGGTCGGCGGCAGCCTCGTGGCGATGCGGATCCGCCCCCGCCGGCCGATGCGGGTGGCGGTACTGGCGACCTTCGGCTTCCTCCCGCCGTTCGCGCTGATCGCGGCCGGCGCGCCGGTGTGGCTGATCGCGGCCTCGATGCTCGTCAACGGCGTCTGCGTCGACATCTTCGAGGTCCTGTGGGACACCGCCCTGCAGAACCACGTGCCCAACGAGGCGCTGTCGCGGATCAGCTCGTACGACGCCATGGGCTCGTTCGTGCTCGGCCCGCTCTGCCTGGCCGTCGTCGGCCCGGTCGCCGAGCGGATCGGCGTCGCCCAGACGCTGCTCATCGCGGGCGGGGTGCTCGGTCTGGTGACCGTCGCGACCTTCTCCGCGCGGTCGGTGCGTCAGCTGCCCGCAAAAGTCCCCGCCGCACAACCCGCCACGGTGTGAATCCGGCGACCTCGCCGGCCACGGATCAGGGTGGAGATCGGAGCAGGATGGAGCACCGGATAAGTCGGCAGATGACCGACGCGACCGACGCGTACGGGCGGCGCTTGGGGGCCTACCTCGAGCAGTCCTCCTACTCGCGGCTGCGCGGCGGCCCGGGCGTGATCGACCTCGCCTTCGGCGATCCGCACGAGTTTCCCGCGCCGGCCCTGGTCGAGGTCCTGCAACGGCACCTGAGCCCGCAGCACACCGACTGGTTCGCCTACACCCGGGACCACCCGCCGGCCCAGGAGTCGGTGGCGGCCACCCTCAGCCGGGAACTCGCCCTGCCGTTCACCGCCGACGACGTCGCCCTGACCAACGGGGCGTTCGCGGGCCTGACCATCTGCCTGCGCAGCGTCTGCGACCCGGGCGACGAGGTGGTCTACCTCGACCCCGCCTGGTTCTACTACGAGCCGATCATCGCCTCGGTCGGCGCGGTCCCCCGGCCGGTGGCGTTGACCCCCGGTTCCTGGCGACTCGACGCGGAACTCGTCGCGGCGGCGATCACGCCCCGGACCAGTGCCGTCATCGTCAACAGCCCGAACAACCCGACCGGCGCCGTCTACACCGACGAGGAGTACGCCGCCCTCGCCGAGGTGCTGCGGGAAGCCTCCGCCCGCAACGGTCGGCCCGTGTACCTGCTGTCCGACGAGGCGTACCGGCGCATCGTGTTCGACGGCCGGTCGTGTCCCAGCCCGGCGACGCACTACCCGTTCACGTTCCTGGTGCACACCTACACCAAGACGCTGCTGCTGCCCGGGGAGCGCGTCGGCTACGTGGCGATCCCGCCGACCATGCCCGACCCGGCGGTGCTCCGCCGGGCCCTGACCGTGGCCCGCCTCACCACCGGCTGGGCGTTCCCCAACAACTCGCTGCTGTTCGCCCTGCCCGAGCTGGAACAGCACGCGCTACAGGTCAAGCCGATCGAGCAGCGCCGCGACCTGCTGGTCGACGCCCTGCGCGAGGCCGGGTACGAGGTCCAGCCGAGCGAGGGAACGTTCTACCTGCTGGCCCGGGTGCCGGACGCGGACGACTGGGCACACGCGGCCGTGCTCGAGGAGCGCGGCCTCCTGGTGCTGCCGGCCTCGGTGATGGGCGCGCCGGGCTACCTGCGGCTCTCCCTCACCGTCACCGACGACATGCTGGAGGAGACCATCGGCCGGCTGCGATCGGCGCGGCCCTCGACCCGGGAGCACGCCAGTGTCCAGCGGTGACCTCCGCGAGGCCGACGCGGCCGTGACGCTCACCGCGGCGCCGGACGCGCCGGCCCCGGGACGCCGGGACGCGACGGTGTCCACCGAGGAGGCCCGGCCCGACGTCGAGGCCACCATGGCCCGCGCCCGCCGGGCCCAGGCGGAGGTCGAGTTCTGGCCGCAGGAGCGCGTCGACGACCTGGTCGCGGCCCTCGGCTGGGCGGCCTACCAGGAGGACACCGCCCGGTCGCTGGCCGACCTCGCCTACCGGGAGACCGGCCTCGGCGACCCCGAGCACCTGTTCACGCTCTACCGGCGCCGGGTCCTCGGCACGCTGCGTGACCTGCACGGCGTCGTCACCAGCGGGATCATCGAGGAGCTGCCGGAGCGTGGCCTGCGCAAGCTGGCCAAGCCCATCGGGGTGATCGCGGTGGCCAGCCCCGCCACCGCGCCCTGCTCCGGGGTGGTCGGCAACGCCCTGCCGATGCTGAAGACCCGCAACGCGGTGGTCATCACCCCCAACCCCCGGGCCCGGCACTCCGCGGCCCGCACCGTCGAGCTGCTGCGTCGGGCCCTGGAGACGGTCGGCGCCCCGCCGGACCTCATCCAGTGCCTGCCGGTCACCGACCGGCAGACCACCGAGGCCCTGATGGCCGCCGCCGACCTGGTGATCGCCGCCGGCGGACCCGGCACGGTACGCCGGGCGTACCGCAGCGGCACCCCGGCGATCAGCGCGGGCGTCGGCAACCCGGCGGTGATCGTGGACGACTCGGCCGACGTGGCCGCCGCGGCGGAGCTGATCGTGCTGGGCGGCAGCTTCAACAACGGCACCTCCTGCTCGTCGGAGAGCAACGTGCTGGTGGACGCCGAGATCGCGGCCGCCTTCCTCGACCAGCTGGCCCGGCAGGGCGCCCACCTGTGCGACCCGGCCGAGACGGCACGGCTGCGTACGCTGCTCTGGCCGGACGGGCGGGTGCTCAACCGCGACGCGGTCGGTCGACCCGCCGCGGCGCTCGCCGCCGCCGCCGGGATCGACCTGGCCGAGCCGACCAAGACCACCGCCCTGGTGGCCCAGCTGCCTCCCCTGGCGCCCGGCGGTGTCCCGGCGCTCGACGACCCGATGCTCGGCGAGAAGCTGGCGCCGGTCTTCACCGTGTCGACGTTCAGCGCCTTCGACGACGCGCTGGCCGCGGTGGAGACGCTGCTGGGCCGGATCGGGCAGGGCCACAGCTGCGGCATCCACACCGACCGGCCCGACCGGGTGGTCAGGTTGGCCGAGCGGGCCCGCGCCGGACGGGTGATGGTCAACCAGTCGACCGCCGTGGGCAACAGCGGCAGCTTCGACAACGGGATGCCGTTCACCCAGGTCATCGCCAGCGGCAGCTGGGGCGGTTGCTCCCGGTCGGAGAACGTGACCTGGCGCGACTTCCTCAACTACACCTACGTCTCACATCCCCTGCCGGTCAGCCTGCCGGACGAGGAGACCCTCTTCGGCGCCCACTGGCGACGCCTTCCCTGACGGAGACCCCGCACATGGACATCAGCCCTCCCGAGGCGCCACCGCGCGACCTGACCCAGGCCGAGATCGACGCGTTCCACACCGACGGCGTGGTCCGGCTCTCCGGCATGATCGACGACAAGTGGCTCGGCCGGATCGCCGAAGGCGTCGAGTATCTGCTCGCCAACCCGACCGTGCTGGCGCAGGCGACCGCGTTGCTGGGTGGCGGCGGGTTCGCCGGGGACGCCTTCATGTGGAAGACCCACGACGGCTTCCGCGACTTCATGTTCTTCTCCCCCGCGGCGCGCATCGCCCAGCAGCTGTTCGGTTCCACCGCGATCACCGCCTTCTACGACCAGATCTTCGCCAAGCCGGCCGGATCGGGTGCCCCGACGCCGTTCCACGAGGACGTCAGCTCCTGGCCGATCGCGGGCGAGCAGGTGTGCGCGATGTGGATCCCCCTCGACCCGTGCACCCCCGACACCGCCGCGCTCCAGGTGGTGCGCGGTTCGCACCGCTGGGGACGGCGCTACGTGCCGATCACCCCGGGGGCCACCCACCTCGGCCGGCGCGAGGAACTCGAGGCGGTGCCGGACGTGTCCGACCACGAGATCCTGAGTTGGGACCTCACGCCCGGCGACATCGTGCTGTTCCACCCGGCCGCGTTGCACGGCGCCACCGGCACCGGCCCCGAGCGGCAGCGTCGGGCGTTCGTCTCCCGGTGGGTGGGCGACGGCGTCACCTTCCAGCCGCAGCACGCCGTCCTGCCGCTGCTGTGGGAACACGGCCTGCGGCCCGGTGATCCCATCGGGGGTCCGCTGTTCCCGAGGGTGCTGCCGACGCCGGTGCCGACGGAGACCGGCGCCCGCTTCGACGGCCCGCAGCAACCCCACGCCGAGCGGGCGGAGGAGTTCCTCACCATCCTGAGGATGCTGTAGGTGTTCGGAGAACTCACCGCCACGACCGCCGCCGGCCAGGAGCTGGTCTCCCTCGCCGAGGGCCACGTCGACACCCTCGCCGAACGGGCCGGCCGGCACGACCGGGACAACACGTTCGTCGCCGACAACTTCGCCGACCTGCGCGACAGCGGGGTGCTCGCCGCGTGCGCCCCGACCCGGCACGGCGGCCTGGGGGTCCGCTCCCTGCACGACATGCTGGTGGCCGTCTCCCGGCTGGCCCGGGGCTGCGGGTCGACGGCCATCTGCGCGAACATGCACATGGCCTCGGTGTGGGGGCAGGTCCGCCGGTGGGAGGGGGCCGAGGCGGACGGCGACCGGGTCCGGGCGGCGCAGCTGGACGCGATCCTGGAGGCGTTGGGCGGCTCCGACCTGATCATGGCCGGGGCCTCCACCGAACCGGGCGCGACGTGGAACGGCGCGCTCACCGAGGCCGTCCGCAAGGACGACGAGTACGTCATCACCGGGCGCAAGACCTTCGTCACCAACTCGGCGGTCGCGGACTCGTTCAACGTCGCGGTCCGGGTCGCCGATCCCGACGGCGGGTGGCGGCACGCCGAGGCCGTCGTCCTGGCCGGCACGCCCGGGCTGACCGTGCTCGGCGACTGGGACGCGTTGGGCATGCGGGGCTCCGGCAGCCACGGGCTCCTGCTGGAGGACTGCGTCGTGCCCGCCGACCGGGTCACGGTCGGGGAGCCGTTCGGCCCGCCGACGCCGGAGGACCTGGCACGTTCCTGCGCGATCAACTTCCCCCTGCTGGGCGCCTCACTGGGGATCGCCGAGGCGGCCTTCCAGATCGCCGTGGAACACGCCACCAGGGTGCCCCGGCAGCCCGGGCGGGCGGCGCCGGCACACCACCCGTCCGTGCAGCGGGAGGTCGCCACCATGGAGCTCGACCTGGCGGCCACCCGGGGGGTGCTGGAGCGCTCCGGACGCCTGGTGGACGCCCTGTTCGCCGCCGACGACCCGGCGCAGCGGTCCGAGGCCGCCGTCCGCGACGTCGTACGGGGGTGGCAGGCCGCGAAGCTGCTGGCGAACCGTACGGCGGTGAGCACGGTCGACCGGGCCATGACGATCTGCGGCGGGGCGTCCTTCAGCAGCCGGCACCCCCTGTCCCGGCTGTACCGCGACGCCCGCGCGGGCGGCTTCATGCAGCCGTTCGGATCGCTCGACGGCTACCCGTACATCGGCCGGGTCGCGCTCGGACTCGACCCGCACGCCGACTGAGGCAGCGGACAGCCGGCCGCCACGCGCGGTGGCGTGCGCCACGGAACCATCCTGCCGACCCGGGGCTGCCGGGTCGGGAGCTACCGTCGCGCGGCGGGCCTGCCGGGTGCCGGCAAGGCGCGCACGTCCAGCTTGCCGCTCGGCGTCCGGGGCAGCTCGTCGAGGCACACCACGGCGCCGGGCAGCAGGTAGTCGGGCAGCGTCTCGCGGAGCTGGTCGCGCAGCTCGCGGGCGGTCGGTCCGGGCGGCTCGCTCGGCACGACGTACGCGACGAGGCGCGGGACGGAGCCGGTCCCGGCGACCGGCACCACCGCCGCCCGGCGCACCCCGGCGCACCGGCGTACCGCCTGCTCCACCTCGCCCAGCTCGACGCGGTGGCCCCGGATCTTGACCTGGCCGTCGCGGCGGCCGTGGAACTCCACCAGTCCGTCGGAGTGGCGGGTCACCAGGTCACCCGTGCGGTAGCACCGGCCTTCGGGATGGTCGGTCGGGAACATCTCGCCGGTCGTTGCGGGGTCGTCGCGGTAGCCGCGGGCGAGCCCCGCGCCGAAGATGAGCAGCTCCCCCTCGACGCCCGCCGCGACCGGGCGCAGGTCGGCGTCGACGACGGCGACCCGCGCGTTGTCGATCGGGCGGCCGATCGGCACGGTGGCGGTGCCCGGGCGCGCCGCCGGGTCGGTCGGCACCTCGAAGGTGAGCGCGCCGACGGTGGTCTCGGTCGGGCCGTAGTGGTTGACCATCCGCACGTCCGACAGCTCGCGGACCTGGTCCACCAGCTCCCACCGGCACACCTCGCCACCGACGATGAGCAGGCGGCGGGGCAGGGCCCGCTCCGCCGCCTCGTCCAGCAGCGCCGCCAGGTGCGACGGGGTGATCTTCAGGACGTCGACGCGGTGCTCGTCCTGGTAGTCGGCGAAGTCGTCGGGGTCCGTCGCGGTCTCGGTGGGCACCAGGTGGACCGTGTCTCCCCCGGTGAGCGCCGGGAAGACCGCGGTGTGCCCGAGGTCCGTCGCGAGGCTGGTCACCGACGCGAAGCGCAGCCGTTCGTCGTCGACCCGTTCCGGGTCGACGAGCCGGGCGACGAAGGCCGCGTAGTTGGCCAGGGCCGCGTGGGGGATCTCGACGACCTTGGGTACGCCGGTGGAGCCGGACGTGAACACGGTGTAGGCGAGCTGGTCCCCCGCGACCGGCGGCGGACCGCCCAGCGCCCCGGCGCGCTCCGCCGCCGCCCCCGCGCCGATCCAGCCGGCCAGGTCGACGGCGAGCACCACCTGCCCGGACACCGGCGGGTCGTCGCGATCCGTCACCACGACGGCCGCCCCGCAGCCGCGCAGCTGGCTCTCGACGCGGGCCCGGGGCTGGTTGGCGTCCACACAGGCGTAGCCGGCCCCGTTGTGCAGCGCGGCCAGGCACGCCACCAGCTGGGCGGCGCCGCGGTGGGCCAGGACGGCCACCGGGGCGGCTGTCGCACCGTGGCGCCGCAACACGTCGGCGAGACCCGCGACGGCGTGGCGCAGCTCGGCGTAGCTCAGTGTCGCGTCCGCGCCGACGACGGCCGTACGGTGGCCGTGCCGTTGCGCGGCCGCCCAGATCAGCGCGGGCACCGCCCGGTCGGGGTGCCACCCGGTCGGCGGTCCGGTCACCTCGGGATCGGCAGGCATGGCAGGTCCCTTCGGTTCGACGGCGGCGGGCCGACAGGTCGCCGGTCGACCGTGGGGTCGCGCGGCACGGGCTTGCGGTGGCAGCGATCGTGACACGGGGGCCGCACCGCGACAACACCTCATTCGTGCCGCGGACCCCCTATCGTCGGGGCCGCTCGGCGGACGACGACGCGTCCGGTGTGGTCAGACGGCCACCATGCAGTTGTCGGAGCCGCTGTCGCGCCCCCGGGCGCTGACGATCCCGGCGGAGCCGTCGCCGTAGTAGCGGCAGAACAGGCCCGCCGCGCGGCCGCCGAACAACAGCGGCCCGATCACCGGGGCGACCTCGACGTCGTGTGGTTCGTCGGCGCCGTCGGCGACGAGCGAGACCCGGCACGTGCGTGGCGCCACGAAGTCCTGCACCACGCTGGTGCCGTCGGCGGCGGCCTCGGCGACGGCGGACTCCCACGTCGCCTGGTCGACCTCGCCGCCGATGACCACCTGCTTGCCGCTCTCCCCCAGGCCCGCCTTGAGCACCAGCAGGTCCCGGTTCGCCAGGACGAACGGGAGCAGTTCGACCTCGCGGCCCGCGCGGCTGGTGCGGCGGTCCGCGAGGATCCGCGTCCACGGCACGTACCTGTCGACGAGGCTCCGGTCGGCCGCGCTCATCCACGGCCGGCCCTCCGAGAGCAGGCCCATGGTCAGCTTGCTGTGCATGAAGGTCGACGTCTGGGTGCCCACGAGCAGGCAGCCGTTGTCGAGCGCGTCCTGCACGTAGCTGGTGTCGAGACCGGCGTCGAGCCAGTCCGGGATGGTGAAGTTGCGCAGCCCGATCGGGTAACGCAGGTGGGGCGGGCAGTCCCACGCCTCCGGCAGCTCCTCGGGCTCGAAGAAGCGGGCGGTGAGGCCGTGGTTGTTGAGGTAGTCGGCCTCCAGCTGGAAGTAGCGGCTCTGCACGCCGTAGACCCGGGCGCTGCCGACGATGGCCACCCTGGGCGCCAGCCCCAGCTCGGCGCAGAGCGAGCGGTACATCTCGGCGCGCACGGCGAACGGGTCCGGAGAGCTGAACGGGGTCCTGCCCGTCGCGTCGGCGTGCAGCCTGCGCCACACCTCGAGGCGGCAGCGCGTCTCCACCACGCCGCCGAGCGCGCCGCTGACGTTGAACTCCAGGAACTGGGGCCCGTCCGGCCCGATGACGACGTCCGGCCGCACGACGCAGTCCGGATAGCGCTCCTCGACGAACGGGTCCCGCACGAACAGCTGGTCCTCGCTCTGCGGCATGCGGTAGGCCGCCAGCCGGCCCTGCGTGGTGGGGGCCGTCTCGAGGGCGGTGCGGCGGAGCAGGTCGACCAGCGCGGCGGCCGCCCGGAAGATCTCGGCGTAGGACGCGCGCGGGATGGCGATCGGTGCCGCGGGCAGCAGCCGCTGGTAGGGCCAGCCCGTGTCCCGCAGCTCGTGGCGGAGCATCGCGCGGATCGTCTCCGCCGGCGCGGCCGGCGCCACGCGGTGGGTGCCGAACCACGGATGCCCGGCCGGCCCCGCACTGCCGACATGCTCGCGCACGGTCATCTGACGCTCCCCGGAATCGCACGTCGGGCCGGCGCCGGTGCGTGCTCGCGCGGGGCCGGTGTCTCCGAAACGATGATCGACATAGACTAACATTCACGTCCGACGGGGACCGCGTCGGTTCGTCCACCTCCGACACGGGAGAACCGCCGATGACCTTGCGTCATGTCCAGGGCAACGAGTACCGCGAAGAGCACGGCGGGGACTACGAGGACTTCGAGCCCGGCATGGTGATCCGGCACTGGCCGGGCCGCACCATCTCCGAGACCGACAACACCTGGCTGACCCTGCTCACCATGAACCAGCACCCGCTGCACTTCGACGAGCACTACGGCGCGGGCAGCGAGTACGGGCGGGTGCTCGTCAACAGCGGGATCACCCTGTGCCTGATCGGCGGCATGACCGTGCAGGCCCTGTCGGCGCGGGCGGTGGCGAACCTCGGCTGGGACAAGGTCCGCCTGCGGGAGCCGGTGTTCGTCGGGGACACGTTGTACGCCACCAGCCGCATCCTCGACAAGCGCCTGAGCCGGTCCCGGCCCGGCCAGGGCATCGTCACGGTGGAGACGACGGGCACGAAGTCCACCGGTGAGACGGTCATCGTCTTCGAGCGTTCCTTCATGGTCCGCTGCCGGGAGAGCGCCGCCTGACCTACGCCACGGACGCCGCCCCCTCGTGCAGCGCCACGGCGGCGGCGGTGTCCTCGATGGCCATCCCGACCGTACGCAGGACGGACGTCCGCCCGCCGACGCGCACCTCGCCGGTGACCAGCCTGCCCAGCTCGTGCAGGTCGTCCACGCCGACCAGGCCGGCGGCCAGGGCGGCGCGCACCTCACCGGCGCCGTCCAGCGCGGCGGTGCGGTCCTCGACGACCGCCACGGCGTCGGCCAGCAGTGCGGGGTCGAGTTCGATCGCGTCCGGGTGGGTGCCGCCGATGACGTTGACGTGCGCCCCGGGCGCCACCCAGTCCGCCTCCACCAGCGGCGTGTTGTCGCTGGTGGAGGTCGCCGTGCAGATGATCGCCGCGTCGGCGACGGCGGCCTTGGCGCTGTCGCAGACGCTCGCGTGCACGGGGTGGGGCACGGCGTCGCGCACCCAGTCGGCGAACTGCTCCGCCCGGTCCCGGGTCCGCGAGAACACCCGTACGCTGCGGATCCGGCGCACCGCCGCGACTGCCCGCACCAGCGACCGCGCCTGCACGCCCGCCCCGATGACCGCGAGGTCCTCGGCGTCCTCGGCGGCGCACCAGCGGGTCGCCAGGGCGGCGACCGCACCGGTGCGCACGGCGGTCAGCTCCGCGCCGTCGAGCAGGGCCGTGATCTGCCCGGTGGTCAGGTCCGTCAGCGCGACGACCCCGTGGATCAGCGGCAGGCCGCGCCCGGGGTTGTCGGGGGTGAGCGTGGTGATCTTGACGCTGCCCACCCCGCGCCGCCCCCAGACCGCGGGGCTGACCAGCAGGACCCGCTGGGGGCCGTGCTCGATGACGGTGCGCGCCGGGGAGTCGGTCCGGCCGGCGACCAGGTCCGCGAACATCTCGCCCAGCGCGTCGATCACCCGCACCAGCTGGGGAGTGCCCGCCATCTGGGCGGCGTCGACCGTCACCGGCCCGGTCATCCGGCAGCTCCGTCGGTGCCGAACCGGGCGGCCCAGGCGTCCTCGCGCGACACGGTGGCGCGGGCCATCCGGGCGAACGGCGGGCCGACCATGTTGCCGTCCAGCACGGCGATCCCGCCGTTGGCCGCCCGTACGGCGTCGGCCACCCTGCGCGCCAGGCGCAGGTCGTCGGCCTGGGGGCGCAGCACCCGGTTGATCTCGTCGAGCTCGCCCGGGTGCACCGTCGCCTTGCCGTGGAAGCCGAGCGCCCGCACCCGGGCGGTCTCCTGCGCCAGGACGGCCGGCTCGGCGAGCCGGAAGTTGGCGGTGTCGATGCAGGCGGTGCCGTGCCGGGCGCAGGCCAGCGCCATCGCCTGCCGGGCGGCGAGCATGGCCTCCCAGGTGATCTCGACCCCGAGCGTGGCGGCCAGATCGGCCGAGCCGAGGACCAGCCCGTCACTCGCCCCGGCGATCGCGTCGATCTCCGTGACCGCCTCCACGGTCTCCACCGTCACGTAGATCTCCGGGTGCGCGTCCGCGCTGGCCAGGATCTGCCGCAGCAGGGCCACCTCGGCCGCCGACGTCACCATCGTCATCATGACGATGCCGGGCCGCACCGAACACTCCGTGAGGGCCACCAGGTCCTGCACCGCCGCGACGCTGCCCAGCTGGTTGATGCGCACCGCGACGTTCTCCGGCCGGGGCGCCTTCTCCAGCGCGGCCCGGCACACGGTGCGCGCGGCCGGCTTCTCGGCCGCCGGTACGGAGTCCTCCAGGTCGATCAGGTGCACGTCCGCGTCGTAGGACCACGCCTTCACGACCCGGTCCAGCGACAGCGCCGGGGTGTAGAGGATGCTGCGCGGGATCGCCCGCGCGGCGCCGGTCATCGGGTCACCGGCTCAGGTCGCGCGTCGGCCGTGCGGGCGCCCGCCTCGACGAGCACGGAGCACAGCCTGGTGATCTGCTCCTCGGTCTGGCCCGCGCGCAGCATGACCCGCAGGCCGGCGGTGCCGCGGGCGACGATCGGGAAGAACACCGGCGAGGTGTAGAACCCGGCCGCGAAGACCCGCTGGGCCGCCTCGACGACGGTCTCGTCGCTCATCGGCACCACCCGGATCGGGTACGTGCTGCCGGACTGCTCGGTGGCCAGCAGCGAGTCGAACAGCGCGATGTTGGCCCGCAGCCGCCCCTGCAACCGGGTCAGCTCCTCGGTGCGGTGGATCTCCGCCGAGGCGAGCGCGGCGCCCACGGCGGCGGCGTTCATCTTCTGCGAGTAGCCCAGGGGCCCCGCGAAGCGTTCGACGATCCGCCGCGTCTCCTTGGGGAAGCCGTCGAGCAGGATCGCCGTGCCGCCCGCCCCGAAGCCCTTGCTCAGGGTCGCGACGGTGATGGTGCGGTCGTCGCGCACCGGGCAGTGCGAGCGGACGTAGCCGATGCCGCGCTCGCCGTACGCCGACAGCGAGTGCGAGTCGTCGTAGAAGACCATCATGTTGTACTTGTCCTGCAGCACGGCCAGTTCCTCGACGGGCGCGTAGCCGCCGAGGCTGTCCGAGCCGTCCACGACGTAGCAGACGCGTTCGTAGGTGCGGCACATGTCCTCGAGGTAGTCGAGGTCGTGGTGGCGGCAGGTGACGACCTCGGTCTCGTCGGCGCAGTTCGGCTTGGCGTTGGCCATCGACACGTGGGCGTTCTTGTCGAAGACCATCAGCGGCCGGGTGCCGTTGCCGAGGTGCCCCGACGCGATCAGCGGCAGCAGGCCGGTGCTGGCCGCCGCCGTGGAGATCGCGCTGATCACCATCGCGTCGAACAGCTCGCCCAGCGACTCCTCCAGCTCCAGCAGCACCGACGTCTGGACGCGGGTGCGCGGGATGCAGTGGTCCAGCACGCCGAAGCGGCGCAGCGCGGCGACGGCCCCGTCGATCACCTTGGGGTGGGTGTCGAGGTCCAGGTAGGAGCAGACGGTGAAGTTGACGAACTCGTGGCCGTCGGCCATCCGGAACACGCCGTCGGAGAGGTCGCCGACGATGCCGGCGACCCCGTGTTCCTCGGACATGTTCCAGAAGGTGTTTCCCACACCGATGAGCTTGTCGTTGTTGCGGTAGCGGTGGGTGGGGGTGATGGACTTGCGCTCGCTCATCAGGAGTTCACCTCGGTGGGCTTGTAGCTGTAGACACCCTTGACCCTCCGGTAGGCGTACGTGTACAGCGCGACGCCGAGCGCGTGCGGCCTGCGGAGGATCTTCTTCGACTTCAGCCAGAAATTGACGTTGATGTTCATCTCGTCCAGCGACTCGGCCTGGTGCCACCAGCCGAGCGGCAGGTAGAGCATGTGGCCCGGTTCGAGGACGAAGTCACGGCGCTGGGCCAGCTTGGGCGCCACCCTCGGGAAGCGCGCCAGGTCGACGTTGTCCAGGTCGAAGACCTGGGACTTGTCCCCGAACCCGCGCAGCACCGAGCGCGGATAATACTCGCGGGAACCGGGCGGGGCGATGATGAACCGCTTGCGGCCCTCCAGCGCGATGTTGAAGTTCTCGAACTCGTCGAAGTGGTTCTTGGTGAACACGCCGCGGTGGCTGATCCACAGGTTCGCCGCGTACAGCGTGTCGCCGTAGCCGAAGAACCTGTCCGCGTCGAAGCCGATGACGGCGTTCACGTCGGCCGGGCTGTTGCGGATGTTCGACACCACCCGGTGCCACGTGCCCGGGGTCGTCAGGTGGCGCTCGTCGGCGAAGAAGTCGCGGAGCTTGATGTCGCGGGTCTCCCAGCGCCCCGGGTGGTTCTTGTCGCCCGGCTCGGTGAACAGGGTGACGGTCATGTCGGCCAGCCGGCTCGCCACGCCGTCGCGGCCGAGCCCCTGCACGTCGGGCGGCAGCGCGATCACCACGGGCACGTCGGCCTTGAAGAGGCCGCCGGGGCCGACGGCCATGAACTCGTCGAAGGTCATGCGGGCCACGGGGACACCCGTCGACCCGTTCGCGTTGGACACTGCGTCCGAAACTCCCATGTCGCCTTTCCTCACTGCTGAGGGCCGCGGTGCGCGGCCGGTCACGCGTTGGCCCTGCGGGCGCTCAACTCCGCCACCACGTCCACGATCAGGTCCTCCTGGCCGGCGATGGCCTGCCGCCTGCCGAGCTCGAAGAACACGTCGCGCGCGTCGACGCCGGCGCGGCCGGACAGCTCGACCACCCGGTGCTTGAACCCGGAGAACACCCCGGCCAGGCCGCTCACGATGGACATCGAGGCGGTGACGGGAGGGGCGGGCATGAGCTCGCGTTCCGCGAGGTCGGCGGCGTCGAGGAGCGCGTACAGGTCGATGCCGGTCGCGAAGCCGCTGCGCTCCAGCACGGGGACGAGCACCTCGAGCTGGGTGTTGCCCGCCCCGGCGCCGAAGCCCCGCGCGCAGCCGTCGATGATCAGGGCGCCGGCCTGCGCCGCGGCCACCGAGTTGGCGACGGCCATGCCGAGGTTGTCGTGGCCGTGGAAGATCACCGGCGTGTCGACCGCCGCGGCGATCGCACCGATCCGCGCGGTGACGTCGTCAGGCAGGAAGTGACCCGCCGAGTCCATGATCCCGACCGCCTGCGCGCCGTACGCGACGGCCTGCGCGGCGTGCTCGGCCAGCTCGGAGGGGGACGCCATGTGGCTCATCATCAGCACGCAGTGTGCCTCGGCGCCGGCCTCGCGCAGGACGTCGAGGTGGCGCTCGGCCAGCGACGTCTCGGTGGCGTGCACACCGATGCGGACGACGTCGGCGCCGTGGCCGATCGCGCGCCGCAGGTCGTCGGAGGTGCCCCAGCCCGGCAGCATGAACACGCCCATCCGGCTGTGCCGCAGCGCCTCCCGGACCGTCGACAGCATCTCGTCGTCGCTGACCGCGGCCTGACCGACCTGTAGGGACGACGCGCCGAGGCCGTTGCCGTGGCCGACCTCGACCACCGGGATCCGCGCCGCGTCCGCCGCCTCCGCGTACCGCCGCAGGGCGACGGCCCCGAGCTGGTGGCGGACCGCGTGCTGGCCGTCGCGCAGCGTCGGGTCGTGGATCACGACGTTCCTCATCGGGCCGCCTCCGTCCGGGCGCTCCGGCCCAGCCGGGCCGCGTGCTGCTCGGCGACCAGGATGGCGGCCGAGTTGATGATGTCGAGGTTGCCGGCGTACCGGGGCAGCACGTCGCTGTGGGCGGTGACCTGGAGGGTGACCGTCACCCGGTCGTCGACCACGGTGCAGGCGGTCACCGCGTAGCCGGGGGCGAACGACCGTACCTGCTCGGCCACCGGGTCGACTGCCGCGCGCACCGCGGCGACGTCGGCGCCCGGGATCCGCGCGTGCACGGCCGTCCGGAACGTCGCCGGCGGCACCGCCGGGCTGATGTTGAGGATGGCCTTGACGTCGCGTACGCCGGAGAACGTCGTGACGGCGTGCCGGGTCGTCGCCACGTACTCGTCGAGGTTCAGCCGGGTGCCACGGCCCGCGACGTCGCTGGCCACCGTCGAGACGACCTCGATGTAGCTCACCGGGAAGCGGGCGGCGAGCGCGTGCGCGACCGGAATGGACGCCTGGCCGCCGCAGCTGATCAGGTTGATGTTGCGCCCGGTCGTCGCCTCCACCCCGGTCACGGTCGGCACCACCATCCGGCCCACCCTGCTGGGCGTCATGTCGACCACCAGCGGGCCGAGCGGCTCCAACAGCGACCAGTGGCGCAGGTGCGACGCCGCGTTGGTGGCGTCGAACACGACGTCGAACGCGTCCCCCGCCGCCAGCACGGCGTCGATCCCTGCGGCGCTGACGGGGTAGCCGAACCGCTCGGCGTGCCGCAGGCCCGCCGAGTCCGGATTGCGCCCGGCCACCAGGCGGCAGTCCAGCAGGGCGGATCGGTGGATCTTGCTGATCAGGTCCTGGCCGATCGCCCCGGTGCCGATGACGGCGACGGTGGCGGTGGCGGGTTCGACGACGCGGACCTCGGCGTCGGTCACGTCCGCGGTGAGACTCAAGGCGTGCCTCCAGGGCGCCGGTGCCGGCCGGTCCACGACCGCCGGGCGAGGGATCGGCGGGTACGGGTCGCGCGGCTCACGGATTCCGGGTCGTAGGTTCTCAAGTACGTCGTCCTCACCATTCGAAGTGCGCGGCGCCCCGGGCGGAACCTCGGGCGACACGACAGGGGTCGGTCGCGCGGGGTCGGCGTGCCGGGCGTCGCCGCCCCGCGGTGCCGCTCCAGGCTGCGGGTGCCCGGACGGCCCGCGCGACGCCCACGGCGGCGCGGCCGCCCTCGGGCGTCGCGGTCGGTGGACAGTCGGGAGACGGGTGCGCCGGGCGGATGTCGGGACACGTCGTGACCGGAAGTCGTTCGGCGGAATCCGTTCGGCCGGAATTGCCGAGTCGAACAACAATCGGACATATACCTTGATCTCAGAAGTCTCGACGTATTAACCGAAGAAGCCCCCGTTTACCTGCACGACAACCAATGCGGCCGTTGCGCTCCGTCAGCCGCAGCGTTCCGTCGGCATCGAAGCTATCAGATGGCCACGCCGAGTGGACCCGGCTGTTACGTCACTCTCGCGACAGTCCAGGCTGGAGTGTGAACCGTCACAGAGCCCGCGAACGGGCGACGTGCGGTGGCAGCCACCCGCCCCGCTCGCGGCGCTTCGGAGGGCCTCCGGGCAGGCCGTACGCCCGAGCTGCCCGCGCGGTCCTCCGGCGGGTCACCGATCCGTCGCGCGGCGCCGACGACACTTCACCCTCGACGCCGCCACGACCATTTGCGACTATCCTCGTCAGCTCCACCGTGCCGGCATTTTCGGACGGTCCGGCCGAATTGTCGAAGGCGGTGTATCGGCAGATCGAAAGGGGGAGGGAATGGAACGTCCGCCCACCCGCCGGCGAAGCCCGACCGGCGCCGGACGACGACCGCCGCCGCACCCCCTACCGGCCCCGCCCGCCCCGAACCGGACGCGCCACCCGCCCCGAGAGGACACACCATGACGACCACCCGGCCGCCCGCAGTGAGCAGGTCGCCACTGGGCCGCGCGTACGCCGAGCACGTCGCCCGGAGCGCGTCGACGGACGACCCGACGGCCGCCGCCCTCGACTCGGTCATCCTCGAGCCGTACCGGGACCGGTTCATGAGCGCCCCCGCCTTCCTGGCGGAGAGCGAGTGCCGGGCCGTCGCCCGGGACCTCCGCACGGTCTACGACCTGCTGCGCGCCCTGCCGGAGCGGGTGTTCGACGGGGACCTCACCGCACTGGCCGAGGCCGTCGGCATGGATCCCCGGCAGACGGCGCTGATCACGCGCGGCGCCCGCGTCGGATCGCTCGTCCCGCTTGGCCGCGCCGACCTCTACCACGACGGCGCGGGGTTCCGGCTGCTCGAGTTCAACCTCACCAGCGCCCTCGGCGGCTTCGAGTCCGCCGACATCAACCGGGCGATGCTCGCGTACCCGCCGCTGCGGGAGTTCGTGGACCGGCACGGGCTCCGGTACCCGGACACGCTGGGCTGCATCGTGCGGATGATGTACGCCGAGTGCGCCGCGATGATCCCCACGGACCGGCCGCCCGTCGTCGCCGTGGTGGACACGACGGAGAACTACCCCATCGTGGGCGGCCGGCTCGAGGTGTTCGCCGAGCTGCTCGCCGGGTACGGGATCGAGGGGATCGGCTGCCACCTCGGCCAGTTCACGTACCCGCAGGGCCGGCCGACCGTGGCGGGCCGCGCCGTCGACGTCGTCGTGCGCTACTTCCTGCCCGAGGACCTGGCCGACCCGGTGGCGGCGGCCCAGGTGGAGCCGCTGCTGGTCGCCGCGGAACAGGAGAAGGTCGGCCTGTTCAGCCGCCTGGACGCCGAGCTCTACGGCAACAAGGGCACCCTGGCCATGCTCTCCGACGACCGGCACCGGGGCCTGTTCGCCGCCGACGAGCTGGCCTGCGTCGACCGGCTCCTGCCGTGGACCCGGCACGTACGCCCGCGCGGCACCGATCCCGAGGGGGCCGAGGTCGACCTGCTCGCCTACGCCCGCGCCCGGCAGGACGAGCTGATCCTGAAGCCGACGCTGCTGCACGGGGGCAACGGCGTACTCGCCGGGTGGACGGTGGGCGGCGACGAGTGGCAGGCCCGGCTCGACTCCGCACTGGACGGCCCGTACGTGCTGCAACGCCGGGTCCGGCCCGCCGCCGAGCCGTTCGCCGACGGCGCGGGCGGCGTGCGGGACCTCTACCTCAACTGGGGGGTCTACCTGGCCGACCGCGACGTCGTCGACGAGGACGGCTACGCCGGCTGCCTCGTCCGTGGCAGCACCGACCCGGGGGTCGGGGTGGTCAGCATGGCCGGCGGCGCGAAGATCGGCTGCACCTTCCACGGCGGCTGAGCGCCCGTCGCCGGCCGGGTCAGGTTGTCGCGCCCGTACCGCCGCCCGCCGGGCACCGGATCACGGTGCCCGGCGGGCTCAGCGGTGTGCGACGGTCGGTGGGGCCGGCACGACCGGGCGCTGAGCGCCCGCACGTGCCGGCCGGTCGGTCGCGGGGCGCTCAGGCACCCGCGCCGGAGCGCACCCGGTCGATCCAGGCCTCGACGTCGTCGGCGGTACGCGGCATGGCCGACGACAGGTTCTCGTGACCGTCCTCGGTGACCAGCACGTTGTCCTCGATCCGGACGCCGATGCCGCGGAACTCCGCCGGCGCCAGCAGGTCGTCGGCCTTGAAGTACAGGCCGGGCTCGACGGTCAGGATCATCCCGGGCTTCAGCTCGCCGTCCATGTACTCCTGGCGCAGCAGCATCTGGCAGTCGTGCACGTCCATGCCGAGGTGGTGGGACGTGCCGTGGACCATCCACCGCCGGTGCCAGCCGCCGCTCTCCCGGTCCAGGGTCTGCTCGAGGGTCACGCCCTCGGGCAGCAGTCCCCACTCGTGCAGCCGGCGGGCGATGACCACGTTCGCGGCGGCGTGGATGTCGCTGAACTTGTTGCCCGGCTTCACCGCCGCCAGGCCGGCCTCCTGCGCCTCCAGGACCGCCTCGTAGATCTTGCGCTGCACGTCTGTGAAGCGACCGGTCACCGGGAGGGTGCGCGTGATGTCGGCGGTGTAGAGGGAGTCGACCTCGACACCGGCGTCCACCAGGATGAGGTCGCCCTCGCGGACCGGACCGGTGTTCTTCGTCCAGTGGATGGTGTTGGCGTGGTCGCCGGACGCGCAGATGGTCTCGTAGCCGATGCCGTTGCCGTCGTGGCGGGCGTACAGGCCGAAGAGACCCTCGACCCACCGCTCGCCGCGCTCCTTGCCGACGGCCTCGGGCAGCCCGGCGATGATGGCATCGAAGCCCCGGTGGGTGGCGGCGATCGCCTTGCGCATCTCGCCCACCTCCCACTCGTCCTTGCACAGTCGCATGCCCGACAGGTGGCGGGCCAGCTCCTCGTCCGCCTCGTGCTGCTGCGTGACCGACGCGGGCGTCTCCGCCTGGGCCCGGGTCTCGTCGACGAGCCGGGCGAGCTCGCCGTCGGCCCCCCGCACCACGCGCACCACGGTCGCGCCGGCGTCCTTGGCCAGGACGTCCGGGAGCGAGTCGATGTGCCGGGTGCCGATGCCCAGCCGCTGCTCGATGTCGCGCATCGTCGGGCGGGGTCCGACCCAGAACTCGCCGAACCGGGAGTCCGCGAAGAACTCCTCGCTGTCGCGCGGCGCGAGCGGCCGGAAGAACAGGATCGCCTCGTGGCCGTCGGGCCTGGGGTCCAGCACCAGGACGCTGTCGGGCTCGGTGTCGAACCCGAGACCGGTCAGCCAGGCGAAGGCCGTGTGCGGGCGGAAGGTGTAGTCGGTGTCGTTGCTGCGCACCTTGAGGCCGCCAGCGGGGATGATGAGGCGCTCGCCCGGGAACCGGCGTGACAAGGCCGCCCGGCGGCGGGCCGCGTGCTCGGCGACCTCCGCGCGCGGGACAGGTGCCGCATCCGTACTGGCCCAGCCGGAGGCGATGAAAGCGCGGAATGCGTCGCTCGTCGGGGTGTTACGGTGGCTGGCTTTCACCTGCTCGTCGCTTGTCATGGCCGATATCCTGCCACGCGCCGCGGAGCCACGGCAAAGCTGCCGCGACCCTCGACTGTGGCTGCTGGAGCGCCCCGGCTGCAGGCGTGGTCGCGGTCGTCACCGCCGGGCGTCCGGCGCGTAAGCGGGTATCGACGTTTGTGTCCACGGCACGGGCCGGAGAGTTTTGCCGAAACGCCACAATCGATCGACGTCTTGACATCCGTTGTAACATTTTCGAAGCCGCTCGATCGGCATCCGTGGCGCGCTTGTGAACGCCGCCGTTTCCGCTTTGTTTGATCCGACCGTCCGATGCGGTCGCCAACTCACGGAAAGCGAAGTGTCCATGCAATTGTCTGCGTTGAGTTCTGCGGTGAAGACAGCTTTCGGCAGTGATTCGCGTCGTCGGGGCAGGCGGATCGCCGTCGCGGCCGCGCTCGGGGTGGCGCTCGTGGGCGGGGCGGGCGCGGGTGCCGCGGCCGTGGCCCCCGCGCCGCCGCCGGAGCCGGCCGCGGCGCCCGTCGGCGGCCACGCCGTACGCCAGGGCAACGTCACGGTCGACGGCGCGACCCTGCGTTACACCACCAGCGGGAGCGGCTCGCCGCTGGTGCTGCTGCACGGCTGGCCGCAGACGTCGTGGGTGTGGCACAAGGTGCTGCCCAGCCTCGCCCAGCAGCACACCGTGATCACGTTCGACCTGCCCGGCCTGGGCGCCTCCACGGCCCCGGCCGGCGGCTACGACAAGGCCACCACGGCGCGCCGGATCCGGCAGGCGGTCAACCAGCTCGGCTTCACCCAGGTGGCCCTGATCGGCCACGACCTCGGCGCCATGGTCGCCTACAACTACGCCCGCGACTTCCCCACCGAGGTCACCCGGATCGGCGTCGTCGAAAGCCCGCTGTCGGGATTCGGACTGGAGAACTTCTACGGGATCAGCTGGCACTTCCTCTTCAACGCCTCACCCGCGCCCATCCCGGAACGCATCATGGACAACGAGGACGTCCCCACCTATCTGGGAATGCTCTTCGACCGCGCGCAACATCCGGCGGCGATCGACCGCAACGTCTACTACCGCGCGTATTCCGACCCGGCGAAGCGGACGGCGGGATACGAGTACTACCGGGCGTTCAAGGCCGACGCCGCCGACAACCAGGCCCACGCGCAGTCGAAGCGCCTGACCATTCCCGTGATGGCCATGGGCGCCCAGTCCGTGTTCGGACCCGCCGTCGCCGCCTCCTACCAGCAGGTGGCCGACGACGTCCGCACCGTCGTGGCCCCCGACACCGGCCACTGGATCGCCGAGGAGAACCCGACCTTCTTCAGCGCCTGCGCGTTGCTCTTCTTCGGACCCTCCACCGGCACCCCGTCCAGCCCTGAACTCACCGGCTGCGCCCCCTGACGGGAGCCCCTCCCGCACGCACCGCGCCACGGCGAGGGCGACCTGCGTCGACCCGGGCCGGCGGTGGCGACGCCACCGCCCCTTCCGGTCGACCCGGCTGCCCTCGCCGTGGCGTCGGCGTACCTCACCGGCCCTGACCCTGGAACTGGTCGCGGACGAGTGGGAGCGGCGGGGTCCGACGCCCCCGGGCACGGTCGGCGGCCCGCGGGCCTAGCTGTCCGCGTAGACGAGGTCCAGCACGTCGGTGCGCCCGGACCAGCGCAGTTCGAGGTGCCAGCAGCCGGCCTGCGGCAGGTCGACGATCGACGGCCCCGGACCGCCGGCGACCTCCCGCGTCACCCGGGTTCCGGTGCCGTCCAGGGTCGCGGTGATCCGCAGGGCGTCCGGGGTGGTCGCGGCGGAGGGCGTCGCGGCGGGACGGGCGACCCAGAGGATCTTGTTGTTCGTCCCGTGCTTCCTGGACCGGCTCAGCGGGTGTCCGAACAGCACCGCGACGATCTCGCCGCGCGCGCCGAGGACGTGCGGCGTCCGGGTGCTCCCGCTGAACCCGGCGTCCGCCCAGTCGGGCAGCGGTCCCGTCTCGACCCGGGAACCGCAGCCGGTGGCGGCGCCCGAAGCCGCGCCCGTCGACGCCGTCACGGCCGGAGAGGCGGCCTGCGGGGCGGGTCGTCCCGCTGTCGTACACCCCGCCAACAGGACCACTGCCCCCAGCAACACCCTGCGCGCTGAACCCATCTCACGCCTCCCGACGACCTGCTCGTGCTTCCTCACTGTCGGGACACCGGCCGGCTCTCCCGGGTTCCCGACCCGGGCCCCGGGGTGGTGGGCCCGGGTCGGCACGACCGCCTAACCCAGCGACCTGGCGATCTCGATCGCCTCGTACCTGGTGAGGTCGCCCTCGATGCGGTAGCTGACGTCGGCCCCCTGCCAGATCAGGGTGGCGGCGGCGAGCCGCGCGGTCTCCACCCGAACGGTGCCGGCGCGATCCACGTAGGAGACCGGGTGCGGGGCGCCGATCCAGACGGCGAAGTCGCCGTCGACCTGGACCCAGCTGGCACCCGCCGCGCTGCTCTGCTTGTGGAAGGCCAGGTCGAGACGGCCGTCGAAGGCGTCGATGCGCAGCGCTCCCCCGCGGTAGAGCAGCGTCGCCACCCGGCAGAAGCCCGCGCCGTCGGGGTCGGCGACCAGCACCTGCTCGGGCGGGCCCAGCTTCGTCGGGGTGCGGACGGGGAAGCGCACCTTCCGCTGCGCCTCGGCCACGGTGGCGGGCCGCTGCGTCGGCAGTGGCGAGGCGACGCCGGTGGGACGCGCCGGGTCGGGCGTCGTGGCGACCGTGATGCCGGCGAAGCGCAGCAGCCCGGCGGCGGCGTCGGCGAGGGCCGCGCGACCCGGCGGCAGCGCCGCCACGACCAGGGCGGCGAGTGCCGCGGCCACGAGGTGGCGCCACCGGCGTCGCCTCGACGGGGGCGCGGCGAGGCGTGCGCGTACCCGGGCGGTCACGTCGGGCGGGTCGGGCGTCTCCAGCGAGGCGGCGAGGTCGCGCAGTTCGCGTTCGAGGTCATCCACGGCGCACCTCCGCGACGTCGAGCAGGCCGCGGAGCTTCGCCAGTGCCCGGGAGGTCCGCGACTTCACCGTGCCGCGCGGCCAGCCCAGCATGGTCACGGTCTCGTCCTCGCTGAGGTCGAGGAAGAACCGGCACACGATCACCTCACGGTCCTTCACCGGCAGCGAGCGCAGGGCCCGCACCAGGGTGGCCCGGCGTTCCCCGGCGAGGACGGCCTCGACGGCGGCGTCCTCGCCGATCTCCGCGGGCGGGTTCGCCACGGCCGCGCGCAGGGCGAGCCCGTCGCGCCGGCCGCGCGACCGGTGCAGGTTGCGGGTCTCGTTGGCCACGATCGCCAGCAGCCACGACCGGAACGACGACTCTCCCCGGTAGCGGGAGATCTTGCGATGTCCCTTCACGAACGCCTCCTGGATGACGTCCTCCGCGTCCGGACCCGCGCCGAGCAGCACCGCCGTCCGGTACGCGGACGCGGTGTGCCGGGCGACCAGGAGTTCGTACGCCTCCAGGTCGCCCGCCCGGACGCGGGTGACCAGGTCTTCGTCGTTCAGGGGTACCTCCGATGGGGACACGTTGATGACACCACCGGCGCCCTGCAGGTTCCGCCGCAGCGCGAAAAGGTGTCCGGTCGCATCCTTCGCCGTCCCGCCGGCCACGCCGGAGTTCGGCCCGGCCTGTAGCAATCCTTCTTGACGATTAATCGATGCGTAGCTAAGTTTCAGCCATCCGGACTGAGAGGTCGTCGTCGATGAAGGCCCGACTCGTTACCGCGACCGTCCTGGTGGTCACCCTGTCGACCACCCTCGCACCGCTGCCCGTCCAGGCCTCCGCCGCGCCCGCACGCCCACCGGGCGGCGAGCACGGCTGGGTCACCTCGACGCTGCGGCACATGAGCCTGGCGCAGAAGGTCGGCCAGCTCTTCGCCACCTACGTCTACGGCGCCGACGCCACCGAACCCTCGGCCGCCGACCGCGCCGCCAACCGCGCGGCGTTCGGCGTCGAGACGCCGGCCGAGGTCGTCGACGAGTTCCACCTCGGCGGCGTCTGCTACTTCTCGTGGTCGCACAACCTGGACAGCCCGCGCCAGATCGCCACCCTCTCCAACGGGTTGCAGCGGGCCGCCGTCGGCGACGGCACGAAGGGGCGGGTGCCCCTGCTCGTCTCCACCGACCAGGAGCAGGGCGTGGTGCTGCGCATGCCCGCCCCCGCGGCGCAGTTCCCCGGGTCGATGGCCCTGGGCGCCGGGCGGTCGCCCGGGGCCGCCCACGAGGCCGCGAAGATCACCGGACGCGAGCTGCGCGCGGTCGGCATCCACCAGCCGTACGCGCCGATCGCCGACGTCAACGTCGACCCCGGCAACCCGGTGATCGGCGTACGGTCCTTCGGCGCCGACCCCCACCTGGTGTCCGAGCTGACCGCCGCCCAGGTCGCCGGGTTCCAGGACGGCGCCGGCGTGACCGCGGTGGCGAAGCACTTCCCCGGCCACGGCGACACGGCCACGGACAGCCACACCGACCTGCCCGTCATCGACCACACCCGACAGGAGTGGGACCGGATCGACGCGCCGCCGTTCCGGCGGGCGATCAGCGCGGGCGTCGAATCGATCATGACGGCGCACATCGTGGTACCCGCGCTCGACCCCTCCGGCGACCCGGCCACGCTGTCGCCGACGATCCTCACCGGCGTGCTGCGCGGCGAGCTCGGTTTCCGGGGCGTCATCGTCACCGACGCGCTGAACATGGCCGCCGTGCGGCGCAAGTACGGCGACGACCGGGTGCCCGTGCTGGCGCTCAAGGCCGGCGCCGACCAGCTCCTGATGCCGCCGGACCTGCGGCTGGCCCGGGACGCGGTGCTGCGGGCCGTCGCCAGCGGCGAGCTGACCGAGCGGCGCGTCGACGAGTCGGTCCGGCGCATCCTCGCCATGAAGTACCGGCAGGGCCTCGCCCGGTCGCCGCTGGTCGACGTCGAGCAGGCCGTACGGACGGTCGGGGCGCCCGAGCACCTCGCCGCCGTGGCTCGGGTCACCGACCCGACCCTCACCGCCGTCCGCAACGACGCGGGGCTGCTGCCGCTGGGCCCCGGGCAGCGCTCGGTGCTGGTCACCGGCTGGAACAGCGCCGCCTTCGCGCCGGTCGAGACCGTCGCCGACGGGTTCACCGCCCGCGGCGCCCGGGCCACCGCCCGGCCCGCGACCCTGCCCTCGGATCAGACGATCACCGCGACGGCCGCGCTGGCGGCCGAGCACGACCTCACCGTCGTGCTGACCAACAAGGCGTGGGACACGACCGTCACCGATCCGCGCGGCACCCAGCGGCGTCTCGTCGCCGCGCTGCTCGGCACGGGGAAGCCCGTGGTGGTGGTGGCGGTCCGGGACCCCTACGACGTCGCGTACCTGCCGGGCGTGACCACCTACCTGGCGACCTACTCGTACACGCGGGCGGCGATGGACGCCCTCGTCCGCGCGCTGCACGGCGAGTTGTCCCCCCGTGGGCGGCTTCCCGTCACGATCCCCACGGCCGAGGGCGCGGGCACCGTGCTCTACCCCTACGGCCACGGCATGAGCTGGTAGGAGGCAACCCACCATGTCGTCGCTCCGCCCACCCGCGCTCCGACCACTCGCGATCGGCCTGACCGTGGCCGTCCTGGGCGCGGCCCTGCCGGCCACGGCGGCCGGGGCCACGCCGCCGCCGGCCGGCTCGGCGTCGCCGGTCGTCACGCCCGCCGACATCCACTTCCGGCACGACACGCTGCGGCCCGGCCACGCCCGCCAGGTCGGTCTGCTCCCCGAGCACGTGGACCGCATGCCCGCCGACCTGGCGGCGTATCTCGAGCCGACGCCGGACCACCCCGGCCATCCCGCGTACGCGGGCGCCGTGGTCCTGGCGGCCAAGGACGGCGTGGTCGTGCAGCACGCCGCGGTGGGCGCCGCGGTGAAGTACGCCGCCGTCGGCCCGCCGCCCGGGCTGGCAGGGGTGGAACTCCCCGCCGACGAGCAGATCCCGATGCGGCCCGACACCATCTTCGACCTGGCGTCGGTGTCGAAGTTGTTCACCACCATCGTGGTCATGCAGCAGGTCGAGCGGGGACGGGTGGACCTCGACGCGCCGGTCGCCCGCTACGTCCCGGAGTTCGCCGCCGGCGGCAAGGCGACGGTCACCGTACGGATGCTGCTCACCCACACCTCGGGCCTGCCCGCCTTCGTCCCCCTGTGGAGCAGGTACCCGACGCCGGCGGAGCGGTTCGCCGCCGCGCTCGCCACGCCGCTCGCGCCCGGTGCGGAGCCCGGTACCCGGTACGTGTACTCCGACCTGGGGCTGATCGCGCTGGGCGTGCTGGTGGAACGGGTGACCGGCCGCCCGCTGGCCGCGCTCGTCGCCGACGGCGTCACCGCCCCGCTGGGCATGACCGACACCGGCTACAACCCGGGGCCGCAGCGGCGGTCGCGGATCGCCGCCACCGAGTACCAGCCGTACGCCGGACGGGGCATGGTCTGGGGTGAGGTGCACGACGAGAACGCGTGGTCGCTCGGCGGCGTCGCCGGGCACGCGGGGGTGTTCTCCACCGCGGCGGACCTGGCCGTGCTCTGCCAGTCCCTGCTCAACGGCGGCGAGTACCGGGGGCGACGCATCCTGCGCGCGGACACGGTGCGCGCGATGCTGGTCAACTACAACGCCCCGCTGGAGCAGGCCTACCCCGAGAGCGATCGCGGGCTGGGCTTCGAGCTCGACAAGCACTGGTACATGATGGGGCTCTCCTCCCCGGTGGCGTTCGGGCACACCGGCTTCACCGGGACGTCGATCGTCGTCGACCCGCTCTCCCACTCGTTCGTCATCCTGCTCAGCAACCGCGTGCACCCCGACCGCGGCTGGGGCAGCAACAACGTCGCCCGGCGCGCCGTCGCGCGCGATCTCGCCGAGGCGATGCCGGTGCGACCCCGGTCCCGCGAGGCGTGGCGGGCCGACCCGCGCGACCTCGCGACGGTCACCCTCACGGCCCCGCTGCGCCGGCCGGCGCGGGGCGGCACGGCGAGCTTCCTGCTCTGGTACGACACCGAGCCCCGCTTCGACAGCGCCCGCTTCGAGGTCTCCACCGACGGTGGAGCGACGTGGGCCCCGGGACGACTGCTGCTGCGCCACGCCGACCGGCGGTGGAGCAGTGACGGCACGGTCACCGGTCACGGCGGCCGGGTCTGGTGGCAGGTCTCGGTCGAGTTGCCCGACCGGGCGACCCACCTGCGCTTCAGCAGCACCACCGACGCCTCCAGCCAGGGTCGGGGCGTCTACGTCGACCGGATCGTGGTGGCGGACCGGGACGGGTTGCTCTTCCAGGGCGAGGGCGCTGACGCCGCCCGGCTCGTTCCCGTCGGCTGGTCGCCTGCCCGCACCTGACCGGACCACGGCGCGCGCCGGCCCGCGTCGCCCGTGCCACCACCGCTCGGCCGGGCGCCGCAGCGTGACAGGAGTTTCGAAAACGCCGGCGGCGCCGGCCGAGGTGTGACGATTCGCCGGACCCGACGCGGGGTTTCCGGTCGCACCTGCCAAGCCATTGTCGGTCGCCGAAACCGTGCGTCCGGAGAACACATCGCGTCGAACAGGGTCAAGCCGCCATGAAGGGCCACGACCCGACTCGGCCCGCCGAATGCAGTCAATTTATCGACGCCTACGCGTCACCGTTTTTAACCGAAGCGAGACGAGCCACCACTAGGGTCAGTGAACCGATTGATCGGCGTCGTGGCTGGATCTGTCCCCGGGGTGGGTGGGGAACCGGAAGGGGTGGGAATGAGGGGGGTGGCTCCGCTGGTCATCGGCATTGCCTCCTCGCCGGCCGAACGCAGGCAGCTCGCGCGTCTGCTCGGTGGGACCGAGGCGCTTCTGATCGTCTCGAGCGTCGACCAGGCGCGCACGTTCCTCGGCGTGCCCGGCACACCGGTGCTTCCGCCCGGGCCCGTCGTGACGGCCCAACGCGTCGTGACGGCCGGACCTGTCGTGACAGCCGAGCCCGTCGTGACAGCCGGACCCGTCGTGGCAGCGGAACCTGTCGTGGCGGCCGAACCTGTCGTGGCAGCCGAACCCGTCGTGGCAGCCGAACCCGTCGTGGCAGCCGAACCTGTCGGGACGGCCGAAACCGTCGCGACGGCCGAAACCGCCGCGACGGCCGAGCCCGGGCAGGGCGTCGGGACACCGCCGCCGCCCGACCTGTGCGTCGACTCCGACCGACGGGTGCTGCGCTGGCTGGACCGCGAGGTCGAGTTGACCCGCCTGGAGCACGACTTCCTGCGGTGCCTGGTCGGCGCGCCCGGGCAGGTCTGGACCTACGAGCGGCTGCACCTCGAGGTCTGGGGCAACGTGCACCTCGGGCGGGGCTCCGACATGCACTCGGTGGTGCGCAGGGTGCGGCACAAGCTCGCCCGGCTGGACGCCTCGGCGTCGATCCATGCGGTCCGCGGGGTCGGCTTCCGTCTCGCGTCGCTCTGACCCGTTCGGCCTCTTCGAGGTCCTCCGACGCGGTCCGGCCCGCCTGGTCGGAACCAGGCGGGCCGGATCTGTCAGCTGACGGTCGGTGTCAGCAGCGGACGGGTGACAACGCGAAGTCCTCCACCGTGGGGGTGGTGGTGTTGATCCTCGTCTGCCGGGTCTGGGGCTTCCAGTTGTCCTTGGCGACGATCATCGTCAACGGGTTGTTCCGACGGTCCAGCCAGTAGGCGTACTTGCCCTCGGCGTCCGTGGCGAACGTCCAGGACATCGCCCACGAGTCGACCTGGACGGTGGCACCGGGGAGCGGCGAGCTGGCACCCTGGCAGCTCGTCCCGGTGACCGTGCCCGTCAGCTTGCCCCAGGTGGTCGGCTGCAGCACGTTCATCGTGACCGCCACCGGCTCCACCGTGTACGGGGTGTTCTCCTTGATGGCGACCGAGGCGGTGTAGGTGCCGGGCTGGTCCACGTTCGCCGTCATGCCGACGTTGACCGTGACGGCCTCGCCCGGCGCCAGGGTGGCCGCCGTCTTGTCGATCGTCATCCAGCTGACGTCGGCGGTGCTGACGGCGCACTCCTCGAACCCGGGCAGCGCCTCGCTGTCCCGCGTCGCGGTGAAGCCGCCGGAAGAGCCACCGACCTTGTAGAAGCCGCACGCCGCGCCGCCGCGGTAGCGCGCCGTGTTGGCGTTCGGCAGGCTCGACCACGAGGAGGTGGCCGGGTCGTACGCGAAGCCCACGTTGGTGATGGCGCCACCCTGCGAGCCGCCGACGACCAGGAACTTCCCGTTGGCCACGGCGAACGAGCTGGCCCAGTTGTCGGCCGGCGCGTCGGCGATGGCCGTCCAGGTGTTGGCGCCCGGGTCGAAGGCGTAGCTCGCCTTCTGCGCCACGGAGCCGTCGTTGCCTCCGGTGCAGTAGACGATGCCGTCGATCCCGCCGCAGGAGAGGAAGGCCACCGACTTCGGGTAGTCCGCCAGGGTCTCCCAGCTGTCGCTGGCCGCGTCGTACCGCACGACGTCGTTCGACATCGGCGTGCAGGACGCCGTGGTGCAGCCACCGATGGCGTACAGCTTGCCGCCTGCGACCGCCTGGCCCGCGGCGGAGCGCGGCGCCGGGTTGTCGGCCTTCTCCGTCCAGGTGTTGGCCGCCGGGTCGTACGACCAGGTGGTGCCGTCCGGGCCGGCCGCCGCCCAGCCGCCGGTCGCGATGATCTTGCCGTCCAGGACGCCCACCGTCATGGCGGTACGCGCGCCGGGCAGATCGGCGATCGCGGTCCAGGTCTGCGCGACCGGGTCGTAGGCGTAGTTCTTCGCCGAGGACGCCGAGCCGGTGCCGCCGGCGATGGAGTACACCTTGCCGCCCAGGTTGACCACCCGGTTGTCCATCACCACGGCCGGGTAGTTGGCGATGTCGGTCCAGGGCGCGGCCTGCGGGCCGGCCTCGGGCGACGCCGCCGCCGTCGACTTGCCGGACGTCTTCGCCGCGAACGAGGTCGGGACCTCGAGCCGCTGCACCGGCGCGCCCTGGGAGCCGAGCACCTCCTGCTTGCTCATCCGGGAACCGTCGGCCCGCAGCAGCTCGAACCCGCCGGCGCGCTCACTGAACTCGACGGAGACCGGGGCCCCACCGGTGTTCGTCACCGTGAACGCCTTGGTGACCTTGCCGCTGGGCATCCTGGCCGTGCCGGTGACCTGGGCCGGCTTGACCGACAGGCGGCCGGCCGCGAGCTGGAAGTTCGCCGCCGTGGCCCAGTCGGCCTGGACGTCGACCTGCTTGCTCTGGCTGACGTAGTTGCCGGCCCGGGCGGTGAACTTGTGGGTGTCCGTCAGCGTCGAGAACAGCCAGTAGAAGCCGTCCGCCAGCCCGGTGTCGTCCGGGGTCGCCACGGTGGTGGCCTTCTCCGCCGGCCGGTCGTCGCTGGTGACGGTGGCGCCGTTGACGTAGCCGTTGTCGTTCTTGTCGCGGACGTGGCCGAGCACCAGGCCGCCGTCGACCGGCGTGCAGGTGAGCTGGCTGCCGATCAGGACGTTGTCGATCGACCACCACCACTCGTACGAGGCGTCGTAGTAGCGGAACCGGACCCGCGCCTGGGCCTGGCCCGCGGCCTGCGGGATGGCGACCTCGGTCACCTTCGGGCCACGGACGTCGGCCGCCTGCCGGAGCACGTTGGTCCAGGTGGTCCCGCCGTCGAGGCTGAGGTCGACGTCGGCGCGGTCGCTGCCCAGCCAGTTGTAGTCCTGGTTGAACCGGATGACCGGTGCGGTGACGCCGGTCAGGTCGACGACCGGGCTGACGAGCGAGGTGTCCTGCTTGCCGCCGGAGCCGTACTCGTCGCTGTCGACGATCGCGAAGTTGCCGGTGCCGCCGGTCAGGTTGCCCCGGGCACCGTCGTCCGTGAACTTCCAGACCTGGCCGCTGGCGGCGTGGTCCACCACGGACCAGCCGGCCGGCACGGCGCTGCCGTCGAAGGTCTCGTACTCGCCGTCGGAGCCGAAGCGGTAGCCGGGTGCGGTCGTGCAGGCGTTGGTCTGCACCGGCACCGCCACGTTGGCCGTGGCGTTACCCGTGCCGACCACGACCTGCTTGGTCACCGTCTGGTAGCCCGGGTACTGCGACTCGACCTTCAGGTCGTAGGTGGCGCCGGCCGGCAGCTTGAGGCTGTAGCGGCCGTTGACGGGGGTGGTGTAGTCGGACACGCCCGACTGACCCTGCACGGTCACCTTCGCGTAGAGCGGCCAGCCGTGCCCGGAGCCGTCGGTGACGGTTCCGCTGACGGTGACGCTCGGCACCGCCGTCAGCGCCACGTCGACGGTCGTGGTCGCGTTGCGGGCGACCGTGGCCGGCGTGGTCTTCGCCTGGTAGCCGAACGCCGCCACGGCGACCTGGTAGTCGCCGGCCGGGAGCAGGGACGAGTACGTCCCGTCGGCCCCGGTGGTCAGCTCGCGGTCCGCCGCGCCGGTCAGGGTCACCGTGGCGCCGGCGATCGGGGCGCCGGTGGTCGCGTCCGTGACCTTGCCGGCCAGGGTGCCGGTGTCGCCGATCGGGGCGGCGCTGAGCAGCGCCAGCGCGTCCAGGCGGCCCTCGCCGAACACGTTGTTGTCGTCGGTGGTGCCACCGCACTGGGTGTCGGCCTTGTCGGTCGCCGAGTTGTCCAGCAGCGCGCGGGTGGCGTTGACGTCGCCGACGAGCGCCGGTGCGGCGGACCACAGCAGCGCGATCGCGCCCGCGAGGTGCGGGGCGGCCATCGAGGTGCCGTTGTAGCTGGCGTACCCGCCGCCCGGAATGCTCGACCGGACGTTCACGCCGGGCGCCGCGATGTTGGGCTTGATCTCGCCGTTCTGGCCGGCGCCGCGGGAGGAGAAGCTGGCGATGTTGTTGTTGACGTCGTAGGCGCCGGCGGAGTAGTTGCTGACCAGGCTGCCCGGTGAGCCGCTGGTCTGGCAGGCCGATCCGCTGTTGCCGTTGGACCAGACGCCGAAGATGCCCGACGCGGTCCAGGCCAGCGTCACGTCCTCCATGAACGGGTCGTTGGAGGGCAGCGTGGTTCCCCACGAGTTGTTGATGATGTTCGGGCGCTTGCTCGCGTCCGGGTTCTGGCCGTTGAGGTCCGTGGGCTCGAGCATCCACTGGCCGGAGGTGACCAGCGCCGCGTCGCTCGGGCAGCAGCCGTTGGCCGCGATCCACTTCACGTCGGGCGCGACGCCGATCTGGTTCGCACCGGCGGAGCCGGCCATCGTGCCCATCGTGTGCGTGCCGTGGCCGTTGGTGTCACAGGGCGCGGCGCAGGAGCCGGTGGCGCGGTACCAGTTGTAGTTGTGGTCGAACGTGCCGTCGCCGTTGTTGCCCCGGTAGGAGTTCACCAGCGCGGGGTGGTCGAACTGGACCCCGGTGTCGATGTTCGCCACCGTGATGCCGGCGCCCTTGGCACCGTACTGGGACCAGACGTCGTCGGCGTTGATGTTCGCGATGCCCCACTCGAGGGCGTTCACCGTCTTCTCGTCGGTGCCCTCGGAGACCTCCGGCACCTTGTAGGCGACCGGGGCGTACAGGCCCTCGACCTCGGCGTGCGCGGCGAAGCTCTGCGCCATCGTCAGGGAGCCGCCGCTGACCTTGATCGCGTTGGTCGCCCAGAAGGTCTCGTACTTCGTGCCCGTGCCGTCGAGCTCGGCCCGGATCTTGGACTGGCTGCCGGCGGCGGTCTTCTTCAGGGCGTCGGCGACGGCGGTACCGCGCTTGGCCCAGTCCTTGATGGCGGCGGCCTGGCTGAGGTCCGCCTTGTCCTTGAAGCGGATCCAGAAGTCGCCCTCCGTCTTGCCCTGGAGTGCCTTCGTGAGCTCCGGCCGGATCTTGTCGGACGGGGAGGCCTGTGCGCCTGACCCTGTCGCGGCCAGGCTTGTCGCGGCGAGGATCATCGCCGCACCGGCGCTGACCAGTGATCTGGCCCAGCGCCTGGTGGGTGGACGTGTGAACATTCGGTGGTGCCTCCTCCAGAACGACCCAGAGTGGAACGAGCCATGGTGGAGGGTGCAGGGGCTCGTCTCCGTTCGGATGAGCGGGATCCGACCCCTCCATGCCCCCCAGGGCACCGCGCGGGTCACGCCGGCTGCCCGTCTGGACACTATGATCGACAAGAATGGGCGATCAAGAACTTGCCGTAAGCAATTTGTCACTAGCCGTTGGCCGGCAAATGGGGAGCTTGCCAATGATTGTCACGGTCATGACGAAGATGGGCAGAGGCTGCCCGTAGTTTCCGGGTGGGTGCTGTGGGGGCACGCGACGAAAGCACTGCGTCGGGCGGACCAGATCCGGCCGACGAACCATTTCCGCTGGTGATCGCGGTGACGCCGTCGGCGGCCGAGCGGATACGACTCGCGGAGCGGCTCGACGGGGTCGCGCCGCTGCTGCTGGTCGCCGACCTCGACGAGCTGCGCCGGCTGATCGCGGCGCCGCCGGGACCCGCCCCGGCGGTGTCCGCGCGCCCGCCGACCGCCGACGACGACGCGCTGCTGATCGACTCGGCCCGGTCGACGGCCCGCAGCCGGGGCCGCGAGATCGGCCTGACGCGCCTCGAGCACGACCTGCTGGCCTGCCTGACCACCGAGCCGATCCGGGTGTGGAGCTACGCCGAGCTGCACCGCTCGGTCTGGCGTGACGAGGGCCGGGAACGCAGGGCGGACGTGCAGTCCCTCGTGAAGCGGCTGCGTCGCAAGCTCCACGAACTCGGCACCGGGGTGGCCATCGACGCGGTGCGCGGCGTCGGGTTCCGGCTGACCGACCATCAGCAGCCGAAGGTCAGCGGTTCAGGATGACTGCCTGACTTGGGCAGCCCGGGTCCGGCCCCGCGCGACCGGCGGGCCGAACCGGACCGGGACGCCGGGGGAATACAGCACGCTCACCGGCGCCCCGGCGGGCGGCGGCAGCCCGGCGGCGGCGACCAGTTCGTCGTCCAGGTGCAACAGCTCCGCCCGGTGCAGCGGCCAGCGGGGATGCCAGTTCGGCAGGTGCAGCGTCCGCCCGTACGCCCGGGTGTGCAGCCCCCAGCGGGCGGTGACGAAGTGCTCCAGCGGGGTCGGGTCAACGACCGGCTCCCCCACCCGCACCACCATGCGGCTCGTCGCGCCCACCGGGCCGGGCCAGCGGCGCCGGCACCGGTAGGTGCGGCGGTCGCCGTCCCGGACGAGCCGCATCGCCGACCACATGTACGGCAGCCCCAGGGTCACCCGGGCGACCAGCACCGGGACCAGCCGCGACGCGTCGAGCGAACGGAACACCACGGCGCGCCGGCCGGCGTCGTCCACCGAGTAGAGCCGGACGTTGGTCTCCCAGAAGCTGCCGAAGTACGGGACCCCCGGCCCTCGGCCGAGGCCCAGCCCCACCATCCGGAAGCCGATCAGACCGACGTGGCTGACCCCGTCGAGGGTGTCGGGGCGGGTTCCCTCGGGCAGCAGCGGCGCGACGAGTTCCGGCGCGACCGCCCAGTGCAGGAACGTCAGGTCTTCCCAGCGCTGCCGCAGGATCCCGCGCCGGAACGCCTGCTCGGGCGCGGCGTCGACCGGCTCGATGTGCACGTACCCCATCCTGCCCCGCCGGGGCGGGCGACGTCACCCCGGCAGCGTCCGGTCTGCCGCCTTGGGCGTCGCCGGCGACGCGCGCCGGCGCGCGGCCGGTCAACGACGAGCGGCGGCCTCCTCGCCCTCGCGCCCCCTGGGGAGGACCGGATCGGGCGTGCTCCAGGACCGCCACAGACGGCTGTACCCGCCCCCGGCCGCCAGCAACTGCTCGTGCGTGCCGTGCTCGACGACGCGCCCGTGCTCCAGGACGACGACGCGGTCCGCGGTGGCCGCCTGGCTGAGGCGGTGGGCGACGATCAGCGTGGTACGGCCCTCGGTGGCCGCCGTGGCGGCGCGGTCGAGGTCGCGCGCGCCCGCGCTGCCGGCCTCCGCGGTGGCCTCGTCGAGGACCGCGACGGCGGGGTCGGCGAGGACGAGGCGAGCGAGGGCGAGCTGCTGGGCCTGGGCGGCGGTGACGTGCCGACCGCCCTCCCCCACGCACGTGTCGAGACCGTCGGGCAGGGTACGGAGCCAGTCGGCGACGCCCACGAGGTCGAGCGCGGCGGTGATCTCGGCGTCGGTGGCGTCCGGGTCGGCGAGGCGCAGGTCGTCGCCGAGTGTCCCGGCGAAGACGTGCACCTCCTGGCTGATCAGCGCGATCTCGCGTCGGACGCGGTGCTCGTCCAGGTGGGTCAGCGGCACGCCGCGCAAGCGGACCGAGCCGCTGGTGGGCGCGATGATTCCGGCGGCGACACCGGCGAGCGTGCTCTTGCCCGCGCCACTCGCGCCGACGAGGGCGACGCGTTCCCCCGGTGCGAGACGGAGGGCGACGTCCCGCAGCACGACGGGTCCGTCGTCGTAGCAGTGCCGGTCGACGACCACCTCCAGCGCCGCGGGTTCGAGCGCGCCCGTCCCGGGCCGTTCCGCACGGGCGGGCCCGGAGCCGTCGGGCGCGGCGGTGTCGGGCAGTGTGGTGACGCCGACGAGCCGGGCGAGGCTCGCCCCGGCCTGGAGCACGGAGTCGGACTGGAGCAGCAGCAGGCCGATCGGGTTGAAGAGGCGGTGGAAGTAGAGGGCGGCGGTGGTCGCCGCCCCCACGGTCGCCAGGTCGTCGCGGACCAGCAGGAAACCGGCGAGCAGTACGGCGGCGAGCCCCACGAACTCGGACCGGTTGATCCGCAGCCCGAACCGGGTGTGCAGGCCGAAGATCTCCAACGACAGGTCGCGGGCCGTGGCGGAGCGATCGGCGATCCGACCGACGTGTGCGTCCTCCATCCGGTACGCGCGCACGGTCGCCGCGCCGCGCAGCGCCCCCGCCATGGCCTGTGCCCGCTCGCCGGTCGCCACCCGCTCGCGCGCGTAGTACGGGACGGACCGCTTCAGGTACCAGTACAGCGCCAACGCGTAGGCGGGGGCGGCGGCCAGCCCGGCGAGGCCGAGCCGCCAGTCGAGGGCGAAGAGCCCCGCCGCGGTCAGCACGATGGACAGCAGCGCGCCGAGGAAGGCGGGTCCGCTGGTGGCGATCACGTTCGTCACCACGGCCACGTCGTCGCCGGCGCGGGCCACCAGGTCCCCGGTGCCGGCGCGCTCCAGCGTGGCCGACGGCAGGTGCAGGGCGCGGTCGAGGACCCGTTCCCGCAGCCGCGCCAGCACGGTCTCGCCGAGGCGTGCGGTGAGCGCGGCGCCGATCGCGGTGAGGAGGCCGGCGAGCACCGCGGCGCCCGCGATCACCCCCGCCCAGGCCACGATGCGGGGCGTGTCGGCACCGGCGATGACGTCGTCGACGAGGCGGCCGAGTACCCAGGGCGCGACCAGCCCGGTCGCCGCCGCGGCGACCAGCAACGTGCCGGCGGCGGCGCTGAGCCCGGGCAGCCGGGCGAACTCGACCCGGAGGGCGGCCCAGGTCTGCCGCGCGGTGGCCGTGGGCAGCAGCCGCCTGGTCCGCAGGCCGGGCGTGCTCGACTCGTCGGTCATCGCAGGACCTCCTCCCGGTAGCGGGCGTCGCTGGCGAGCAGGTGCTCGTGCGGGCCCTCGGCGACGACCCGCCCGCGGTCGAGCACGACGACCCGGTGCGTGCTGCGCAGCAGGACCGGGCTGTTGGTGATCAGCAGCGTGCCGCGGGCCGCCGCCGCGCGGGCCGAGGTCAGCCCCTCGGCGAGCAGCGCCTCGGTCACCGCGTCGACCGCCGTGGTGGGGTTGTGCAGCACCAGCACCGGCGGGTCGGCGACGAGCGCCCTGGCCAGCCCGATCCGCTGCCGTTGCCCGCCGGAGAGGTTGGCGCCCCGCTCGGTGAGCAGCCGGTCGAGGCCGTGCGGGTGGGCGGCGAGCACGTCCTCGGCCGCCGCGGCGCGTACGGCGGCGCGCAGGACCGCCTCGTCGGCGTCGGTGCCGGCGGCGAGGTTGGCGCGCAGCGTCCCCTCGAACAACGCCACGTCGTGCTGCTCGACCAGGAGGATGACGCGTACGGCGTCGACGTGCAGGTCCTCGGCGGGCACGCCGTCGACGTACAGCGTGCCCCGGTAGTCTTCCCGGGGCACCCGGCCGGACAGCAGCGTCACCAGCGCCTCGGCCTCGCTCGGCTCGTGGGCGAGCACACCCAGGACCTCACCGGCGCCGACCCGCAGGCACAGCCCGTCGAGTCCGGCGTACCCGACCGCGTCGAGGGTGAGCCGCGCCGGGTCCGGGGCGGGTGGCCCGGCGGTACCCGGCCGGGTGAGCGGCTCGGCGCCGAGCACCCGGGCGACCCGCCCGGCGCTGGCGCGGGCCATGGCGAACAGCTGCACGGACCAGCCCAGCGTCTGCACGGGTTCGGCGACGAACTGGGCCAGCCCGACGACGGCGACGAGTTCGCCGACGGTGAGCCGGCCCTGGATCGCGAGCCAGCCGGCGACCCCGGCGACCGCCGCGAGGAAGAGGCCGTTGACGGTGGTGGTGAGCCCGAGGTGCAGGCCCTTGGTGGTGGCGGCGCGCAGGGTGACGTCGAGGGCGTGGCGGCTGGCGGCCGCGTAGCGGCGGGCGGCGTGGTCCTGCGCGCCGATGCCGCGCAGCACGCGCAGGCCGGTGACGAGGTCGACGGCGAGCGAGGTCGTGGCGGCGAGGGCCTCCTGCTGTGCGGCGCTGCGCCGGCTGAGCAGCGGCGCCATCCGTTGCAGGGCGACGACCACCAGCGGCACGCCGACGAGCACGCCCAGCCCGAGGGGGACGTCGACGACGAGCAGCGCGACGGCGGAGACCGCGATGGCGGTGAGCGCGGCGGCGCAGAGCCCCGCGACCCGTACGACGAGCGCGGTCAACTCGGCGTCGGAGGCGGTGACGGACAGCAGCTCGCCGTCGCGCATGCCGGAGCGGTTGCCGCGCGGGTCGAGGGCGCTGCGGGCGATCTCGACGCGCAGGAGGTGGGCCTCCTGCTCCAGGGCGGCGTAGCCGAGGCGGGCGCCGGTGCGGTAGGCGAAGGCGAGGACGGTGAACAGGACGGCGAGACCGGCGAGGGAGAGCAGCAGCGCCCGTACGTCCCCGGTGGCGACCGCCCGGTCGATGATCACGCCGATCGCGACCGGGACGAGGGCCTCGGTGGCCTGGTGGGTGCAGAGCAGTGCGGTGCCGGCCACCACGCGGCCGCGCTGGCGGCGCAGGGCGCGGCGCAGGACCGTCCCGCCGCTGATCTTCTCGGCTGCCATGTGCGTCAGGCCCTGACGGGCGCGACGGGGACGCCCGGCCGGCCGGCGGACGGGGCGCCGCAGCCGGCTGGCACGGTGACGTCGGCCCAGGTGGTGACGTCGGCCCAGGTGGGCTTCGGGGTCCGCACCCCGGGGTCGCACGCGACCCGGAGAAACGACGATGTGTGCACGAGCTGCGCCCTCCCAGCGATCGAGGGCCAGGTTAGCCTCACCTAATGGCTCCGATGAACGGGGGCTCGGCGACCCGTCAGCCGCCCACGCGCGCGCCGGGGCCCGGGCTGGTCGTCACGTGGTGGCGGCCGATCGGCAGCATCAGCGGCTTCTGCGACGTCGGATCGACGATCACCTGGCTTTCGAGGCCGAACACCGCGCGGACGCACTCCTGCGTCAGGACCCGCGCCGGCTCCCCCGCGGCGTGCAGCCTGCCGGCGGCCAGCGCGATGAGGTGGTCCGCGTACCGGGCGGCGAGGTTGAGGTCGTGCAGCACCATGACGATGGTCGTGCCGCGCGTCAGGTTGAGGTCCGTGAGCAGGTCGAGTACCTCGACCTGATGGCTTACGTCGAGGAACGTCGTCGGCTCGTCGAGCAGCAACAGGTCCGTCTGCTGGGCCAGGGCCATCGCGATCCAGACCCGTTGCCGCTGGCCGCCGGAGAGCTCGTCGACCGGGCGGTCGGCGAGGTCCGCCGTCTGCGTCGCGTCCAGGGCCGCCGCCACGGCGGCGTCGTCCTCCCGGCTCCAGCGCGAGAACACGCGCTGGTGCGGGTTGCGGCCACGACCGACGAGGTCGGCCACGGTGATCCCCTCGGGCGCCGTCGGCGACTGGGGAAGCAGGCCGAGGGTACGGGCCAGTTGCCTGGCCGGCAGCCGGTGCACCTGCTCACCGTCGAGCAGGACGTGGCCGGCGCGGGGCGCCAGCAGGCGCGACATCGACCGCAGCAGGGTCGACTTGCCGCACGCGTTCGCGCCGACGATCGCCGTGATCTTCCCGGGCGGCACGAGGAGGTCGAGCGAGTCGATGACGACGCGGTCGGCGTAGCCGAGCGTCAGGCTCTCGACCGCGAGCGTGTGGGTGGTGGTCACAGCGTGCCTCCCGCGCGGTTCGTACGGATGAGCAGGTAGATGAGGTAGGGGGCGCCGAGCACGCCGGTGACGACGCCCACGGGGAAGCGTGTGTCGAAGGCGAACTGACCGGCGAAGTCCGCGACGAGCACCAGCAGGGCGCCGACGAGGGCGGAGGGCAGCAGCAGCGAGCCGGCCGCGCCGACGATCCGGGCGGCGATCGGCCCGGAGAGGAAGGCGACGAATGCGATCGGCCCGGTCGCCGCCGTGGCGAAGGCGATGAGACCGACGGCCGCGACGATGACCAGGATCCGGGTGCGCTCCAGGCGTACGCCGAGCGCCGCCGCGGTGTCGTCGCCCAACTGCATCATGGAGAGGTTGCGGGCCTGACCCAGCAGCACCGGTGCCAGGACGGCCACAGCGACCGCCACCGGGACGGTCTCCGCCCAGGTGGCGCCGTTGAGGCTGCCGGTCAGCCAGCGCATCGCCTCCTGCAGGTCCCATTCGGCGGCCTGGGTCAGGACGTACGCGGTGATGCTGTCGAGCATCGCGGCGATGCCGATGCCGATCAGGACGAGGCGGGTTCCCGCGACGCCGTCCCTGAACGACAGCGTGTAGACGACCAGCGCCACCGCCAAGCCGACGACGATCGCGAAGGCGGACACCCCCGCCTCCCCGAGGTGCAGCGTCACGATCGCGAAGGCGGCCGCGGCGCTCGCTCCGGAACTGATGCCGATGATGTCGGGGCTGGCCAGCGGGTTGCGCAGCATCGTCTGGAAGGTGACGCCGCCGAGCCCGAAGCAGGCCCCGGCCAGGATCGCGAGGACCGCCCGGGGCAGGCGGAGCGTGCCCACCGTGAAGGAGGCCCCGGGGACGTCCTCGCCGGCGATCACCGCCAGCACGTCCGCTGGCGGGTAGAAGGTGCGCCCCACCATCAGCGAGACGGCGAACGCGGCGACGACGAGGGCAGCCAGCACGACGAGCACGCCGCGTCGCCGGAGCGTACGGCGAACCCGGCCGTGGGTGACCGCCTCGAGAGTCGTGGTGCTCACAGCTCGCGCACTTTCTGCCGGCGGACGATGTAGATGAAGAAGGGGGCGCCGATCAGCGCCGTCACGATGCCCACGTCGATCTCCGCCGGGCGCGCCACCACCCGGCCGACGACGTCCGCGGCGGTCAGCAACGACGCGCCGAGGAGCGCGGAGTACGGCAGCAGCCACCGGTGGTCGAGCCCGACCAGCAGGCGGCACACGTGCGGGACGACCAGGCCGACGAACCCGATGGGTCCGGCGACCGCCGTGGCGGCGCCGCAGAGCAGCACGGCACCGATCGCCGCGACGGCCCGCACGACGGCCACCCGTTCGCCGAGTCCCGCCGCGAGTTCGTCGCCGAGCGCGAGCGAGTTCAGGGCCCGGGCCGACAGGAGGCAGATCGCGAAACCCACGGCGAGGAACGGCAGTGCCTGCCGGATGCTGTCGTAGGTCGCACCGCCGACCCCGCCGATCTGCCACGAACGGAAGCCGCCGGCCACGTCGTTGCGGGGCAGCACGAAGGCGCTGATCAGCGACGCGAGCGCGGCGGACGTGGCGGCACCGGCGAGGGCGAGCTTGAGTGGCGTCGGGCCACCGCGCCCCAGGGAGCCGACGGCGTACACGAAGACGGCCGCGAGGCCGGCGCCGAGGATCGCCGCCCAGAGGTAGCCGGTCGCCGAGGAGAGGCCGAAGGTGACCATCGCGGTGACCACGGCGAGCGACGCCCCCATGTTCACGCCCAGGATGCCGGGGTCGGCCAGCGGGTTGCGGGTCACGCCCTGCATGACCGCCCCGGACAGGCCGAGGGCCGCGCCGACGACCACGGCGAGCAGGGTCCGCGGGATCCGCTTGGTGACGGCGGCCTGCTCCATGGTGCCGTCCGCGCCCTGCAACGCGGCGAGGATGTCGGACCATCCGACGGTGCGGGAGCCCAGCGCGACCGACGCCACCATGACCGCCAGCAGCACCGCGGCCGCGACGAGGAACCACAGCAGCCGTACCCGGGCCGGACGCCGCACCACGGCGACGTCCGGCAGGGCGCGCGAGTCGAGCGTGGTCATGACACCTTGTCGGCGGCCTTGGCGAGCATCGCGACGTAGTCGTTCAGCACGAACGGGATGGCCAGCGGGGTCGGGTTCGCCGCGGTGCCCAGCGGCGTGCTGCCGGAGAGCATCACGACCGAGCCGCGCTTGATGGCGGGGATCTTCGACAGCAGCGGGTCGGCCTGCGCGGCGGCGAGCAGCTTCTCGTCTCCGTAGGCGACGATGACGTCCACGTCGTCGAAGACCTGGATCTGCTCGGCACTCTGGTCGAGCGTGAACTTGTCGGTGCCGGCGGAGAGCCCGGCGATGCTTGCCGGCGCCTTCATCCCGAGGTCCGCGAAGAACTGGGCCCGGGTGTCGTGCGTCGTGTAGAAGCCGATCTTGCTGAGGTCGGTCGGGTCGACGTGCGTCATGAACATCGCCGACTTCCCTGCCAGTTGCGGGTGCTTCCCGGCGGCGTCGGCCATCTGCTTCTCGATGTCGGCGATCAGCGCGTCGCCCTCCTTGGTCAGGCCGAGGGCCTGGCTCTCCAGCTTGATCGTGTCGCGCCACGCCGTGGCCCAGGGCGCCTTCGGGTACGCGACCACCGGGGCGATCTTGCTCAGGGTGTCGTAGTCCTGCTGGGTCAGACCCGAGTACGCGGCGAGGATGACGTCGGGCTTGGTGTCCGCGACCGCCTCGAAGTTGATGCCGTCGTTCTCGTCGAAGAGCACCGGGGCTGTCCCGCCCAGCGACTTGAGCTTTTCGGCGACCCACGGCAGGACGCCGTCGTTGTCGTCGTCGCCGAAGTTGGCCTTCGCCATTCCCACGGGAACGATGCCGAGGGCCAGCGGAACCTCGTGGTTCGCCCAGGCCACTGTCGCGACCCGCGTCGGCTTCTCCTTGATCGTCGTCGTGCCGAGCGCGTGCGTGATCGTGACGGGGAACGCCGCGGAGCTGCCGTCGGTCGAGGCGTCGTCGGCCTTCGACGAACCGCCGCACGCGGTGAGCGCCAACGTGGCGGCCAGGGCGACGACCCCGGTGAGGAGGCGGTTTGAGCGCATGAAAGTACACCTCAATGCTGGTAAGGGGAGGCTAACCTAACACACGCTCCAAGGCTGTCCTGATCTACGGCGGGGTCGCCATGAAGGGCCCCCGCATGCCGTTCCACCTGCGGTTACGGAGGCGGCACAGTCCGCGCCGCGCCGCGCCGCGCGACCGACCGGGGGCGGGATTTCGGCCAACCCAGGACAGGCTAACCTAACTTCAGAGTCAGGAGATGGCTCGCGATCCACGAAGGAGCGACGTCATGACCGTCGGCACCATTGCGGTCGAAGCCGGGGTGATCAGGCGCCCGATGCTCGCCGAGGTCGTCGCCAACCGGCCGCTCACACCTCACCTGCGGCGCATCACCCTGACCGGCGCCGAGCTCGATCGCTTCGGCTACGACGGGCCCGACCAGCTGGCACGGATCTTCCTCGCCCCCGCACCCGGCGCCGAACTGCACCTGCCGGGCTCGCCGCAGTGGTGGCCCGCCCTGCAGGCCATGCCGGCGGAGCAGCGACCGGTGGTCCGCAACTACACCGTCCGGCGCCTGGACGCCGGGCGGCGCGAGCTGGACATCGACTTCGTGCTGCACGGCGACGGCGGGCCGGCCTCCGCCTGGGCGCGCAGAGCCGCGCCCGGCGACCGGATCGGCGTGCTCAGTGACGGCGCCGCGTACGCCCCGCCCGCCGACACCGACTGGCAGCTGCTCGTCGGCGACGAGACGGCCATGCCGGCGATCACCGCGGCTGTCGAGGCGCTGCCGCCGGACGCGCGGGCGATCGCGCTGATCGAGGTGGGTTCCGCGGAACACGAGATCGGGGTGCGCACGCCGGCCGGGGTCACGCTGACCTGGCTGCACCGGGGCGGCACACCGGCGGGCGGCAGCGACGTGGTGATCCGCACGCTGCGGGACCTGGCGTTCCCGGCCGGCACGCCGTACGCCTTCGTCGCGGGCGAGTCCGCCATGGTCACGACCGTCCGTCGGCACCTGTGCACCGAACGCGGCATCGCCAAGGAGCGCGTCTACTTCGGCGGCTACTGGAAGCTCGCCCCGCACTGAGCGCCCGCCGGCCGGTGTGCCCGCCGGGGCACCCGGAGCCGCCGCGCGCGGGGCAGCCTCCTGCGTACGCGCCCGGGGCCCGCCCCACGGTCAGGGCGGGCCGGGGTCCGCTGGCCGCGACCGGGTTGACGCGTCGGTGCGGTGGTGCTCGCGCCGCGCGGGTCGCAGCAGGCCGCGGGCGACCAGTTCGACGGTGAGGACGACGGCGACGGCCTCGACCGCGAGGAGCCCGACGAGCACGACCAGCTGCGTCACCCCGGCGGCCAGGGGGCTCGCTCCACCGAGCAGCACCCCGACGAACGCGCCCGGCAGGGTCACCAGGCCCACCGTCCGGGTCTGGTCCAGTGCGGGGACCAGCGCCTGCCCGGCCGCCGGGCGGCACACCAGCAACACCGCCTCGCGTGGCAGCAGGCCCAGGGCCAGGGCGGCCTCCACCTCGCCGCGCCGGCCGGTCAGCTCGTCCAGTGCCCGACGGCCGGCCAGCGAGGTGGCGGTCATCGCCCCGCCGATCAGGATCCCCGCCACCGGAACGATCGCGATGCCCCGCAGCGGCACCAGGCCCGACAGCAGCAGCCCCAGCACCACCAGCATGCTTCCCGCGACGATCGGAGCGCCGGCCCACCACCCCCGCCTGCCGCCCGTGACGCGCCGGCCGGAGGTGGCCGCCGCCACGGCGCACATCAGGGCCACGAACGCGGCCGTGGCCCAGAGCGACGCCACGATGGCCGCGATCAGCAACGACACCGCACCCAACTGGACCGCGGCACGGACGGCGGCGACCATCACCTGCCGACCGTGGCCCAACTTCCCCACGGTCACGACGGCCGCCGCCACGAGGGTCAACACCACCAACGCGGCGCCGAGCTTCGGGCCGACCACCAACATCGTCGAGGGCATGCGGTCAGTCTCCCGCCACCCCGACGGCCAGCGCGCACGACGCCGGGCCGCGTGCGCCGACCGCCCAGGGGATCAGTTCCAGAACATGTCCATGGCGCGCTCGACGTTGACGTAGCCGGCCCTGACGAAGGCGTCCGCCATGGGCAGGTCGCCCAGGTCGGTGGCCGCACGGAGGCGCGGGACGGCCTCGTCGGCCGGGATGCGGGTGCCCTCGGTGGCCGTACCGGGGGCGGTCACGCGTCCGCCCGACCGGTGCGGTCGTAGGTCAGGAAGAGCGCGCCGCTGCCGAGGACGACATGGTCCGTCAGCTCCCAGGTGCGCGGCTCGAAGACGGCGCCGCGGCCGAACAGCGGGATGCCGGCGCCGATGGTCAACGGGGCCAGCTTGACCACGAGGCGGTCGATCTCGGGATAGAGGGCGCCGGCCAGGGCGCCGCCGCCGATCACCCAGACATCCCGGCCGTCGTGCCGCTTGAGCTCGCGTACGGTGGCGACCGGGTCCGCGGACAGGACCTCGACGGCCGGGTCCGGGCTCTGCCCCATCGTGCGAGAGAACACCAGGTGGCGCAGGTGCGGGTAGGCGTCGGTGAGGCCGGCCTTCAGCCCCAGCTCGTAGGAGTGACGCCCCTCCAGGACGGTGTCGAACCGGGCGCCCTCGCCGGTGATGCCGAACGCCTCCCGGGCCGGGCCCGGCAGCGTCTCCGGATACTCGGCGACGAGGTGTTGCAGGTAGTCGTCCGGGATCGGCCAGAATCCGCCGGGGCCGGTGGGGTCCGCGCCGTCGGGGCCGGCGATGAAGCCGTCCAGGGTGACGGCGATGTAGTACACGAGCTTGCGCACGGTTGTTTCCTTCTGTTCGGGAAGCTCAGGCGGTGGACGACGGCGTACCGCCCGTGCCGGGTGGGCGGACGGCGCCGTTCTGATGATCACCATCATGCGCAGGCGCGGCCCGGGCTTCAACGCCCGGTTCGGCACGGCTGACAAGCCGGTGACCTAGGCGTTGGCGGGGTCCTCGCCGGCCGCAGGCCGGTAGCAGTCGCTCGCCAGGATCAGGGCGACGCGGTCCCGGCTCGCGGTGGTGGTGAGGCTGATCGTGATTCCGGTGTCGGGGTCACGCATCGACACGGCGCCCCGGGTGCCGTCGGCGAAGGTGCGGTCCTCGGTGATCTCGTAGCCCTGCTGCCGCCACATGTCGCGGATGCGCCCCAGCGTGGCGATCTGGTCGGCGGGCGGGACCGGGAGTCCGGCGAAGCCGCTCAACGTCCACCGTCCGTCGTCGGCGATCTCGCCCCGCTGGCCCTGGCAGGGCGAGGTGTTGGTCCGCCAGGCGTCGAGCGCGACGCCGGCGGTGGTGGCGACGGCCCGGGCGCGAGCCTCGGCCAGGGTGCTCACCTCGGCGGCGGCCTTGGTCTGCAACGAATCGTCCTTTCCTGACGACGAGCCGGGTTCCCCGCCCGCGCAGGCGGTGGCGGGCACCAGCACGGCCGCCACCGCCACGGCGCGCCACCGGGGCGGGCGGTGACGCGAGGTCATGGGGCCTTGCCGTGGTCGAGGGCGGCTGCCTCGTAGTCGCCCACGATGACGGCCGCCTGGGAGCGCAGCATCTGACTGTTCTGCGCCCAGTATCCGCTGTGGCCGGAGGTGTCGACGTGCAGGACGTTGCCGCCGAACTCCGGGTCGTGCGGGGCGGGGCCGTGGATGCCGACGAGACCGTCGACCAACCATTCCCCGACGACGGGTACGCCGTCGAGCCAGCCGATCGTCTCCTCCGGTCGCGCGACGACGGTGTCGTCGGCGGCGGCACCGGCCCACACGTGTCTCGGGTCGATGTTGAACTCGCCGGCGTTCTCGACGCGCATGCCGGGACTGCCGACGGCGATCAGGTCGTCCGCGGCGAGGCCGTCGCCGGTGCTGGCCGCCTCGCCGAGGACGGTCGACCCGTAGCTGTGACCGATGGCGGTGAGGTGGGAGGGACTGTCGTCGTGGGAGGCGCGCAGTCCGTCGACGAAGCCGTCGAGCGCGCGGGCCCCGGCCTCGGACTTGGCCCCGAACACGGCGCTGACGATGTCGAGGTTCACCGACGGGGTGTCGTAGCCGAGCCAGGCCACGACGGAGACGTCGGCGCCGGCGGGGGCAAGCTCGACCGAGGCCTCCCGCAGGTCGTCGGCCCGCCCGATCAGGCCACGGATGTCGTCGAGTTCGGTGCCGACGCCGGGTACGAGGACCGCGGTGTGGGCGGCGGTGTCCGGGTTGCCGATCGCGACCGCCGCCTTCCCGTCGCCCGCCGGATCGAACGAGAGCAGGTAGAGCCGTTCGTGCGGAGCCGCGTTCTCCGCGCCTTCCAGCTTGTCCAGCAGCATGAGCGCGGCGGCGTGCCGCGGGTCGTCCCGGTCGCGGTGCTGGCCCACGTCGTCACCGACGAACGTACGCAGCGCCAGTTGGTTCGCCGCGTCGCGGTCCGTGGCGGGCAGCCCGTCGAGTGCGCCGATCCGCTCCGGGTAGGCGGTGAGGTAGACCTGCCGCTCGTCGTCGGACAGGCCGCTCCACCAGGCGTGCACGTCGGCGGGGCTGCTGCCCGGCGCCGGGATGCTCTCCTCGCTGAGCTGAAGCGCCACGGCGGCGGCGAGGGCGCCGTCGTTGGCCCGGTTGTACTCCCAGGCGAACTGCCCCGGCGCGCCGGCCTTCAGCTGGGTCAGGGCGCGGGCGATCCGGCTGTCGGCCTCGGTGGCCTCGGTGACGATGCGCGTGATGAGCTCGGTGTGGATCGCGGCGTTCTGGACATGCCGACGGTGGATCGTCTCCGCGTCCGGGTCGTGCCTGTCCCCTGCCGCCATCGCCGGCGCGGACACCCGCCCGGCCTCGTCCACGGTCAGTCCGAGGGATCGGGCGGCGCCGACGGCCGACTCCAACCGCCGCTGCAGGTCGCCGAACTCCTCCGCCGCTTCCCGCAACACGCTCGCGGCGGTCCGCGTCTGCAGGCTCGCGACCTCGAACTCGTCGTCGAGCTCGCTGAGCCGGCCCATCGCGGCGCTGGCGGCCGGTCCCTGCCAGCCCGAGGAGCGCAGCGGCCCGGTCAGCTCGGCCCCACACCGCGCCTCCAGCTCCGCGCAGGCCCGCGACAGGTCCGTCCAGGCCTGCGCGACGTCCCGCAGCGGGGCGACGCGCGCCTCGCGCAGGTCCGCGTACGTCACCACCGTGCGGTCACCGCTCGGGGATGTCGAAACGGGCGGCGCTGGCCTCGTCGCTGTAGCGGTAGTCCATCGCGCAGCCCTGCAGAGCGTCGCCGACCTGGGACAGGTAGCGGTCCAACCCGGCCAGGTCGTCCGACCACGACCAGCGCAGCTGCTCCAGCGCCGCCCGGGTCTGCCAGCCGGGCAGCCCGGCGACCGCGGCCCGCGTCTCGTCTCCGACGTCGGACACACCGCGCCGCAGGTCGTCCCGCAGGTCGTCGCACACCCGCGACGCCTTCTCCAGCAACTCCGGCTCGACGTTAAGTTCGATCACTGACTGGCCTCCCGCGAAGATCGATGCGAGCCTACCTACCCGCCCCACGCGCCGCGCGGATCGGTCGACTCAGCCGGTGCCCAGCCCGGCGAGCACGTCGCCGGCGCGCAGCACCGTCCACGGGCGACCGGGCGTGCCGGTCACCGTCACCACCGTCGAGCCCGGCGCGACCGGGGCGGGCGCGGGAACCAGGCGGTCGAGGGCGTCGGGGTCGGCGGCGCCGGCTAGGACCGTGCGGCCGGCCAGGTCGGGCGGTACGCGGATCCCGCCGGTGTCCATCAACGCCGCCGCGCGGACGGCGGACACGTCGGCCGGCACCTCGGTGTAGGTGCGGTCCGCGTGGCCGACCAGGATCCGGTCGGCGCGCCCGACCGCGTGCCACGCCAGCAGGTCGAGGACCGTGGTGTGGTGGCCGCCCAGGAAGTGCTCCCACTGGTCGGCGGCCGCCCGGGCGAGCTGGTCACCGTGGCGGTCGACGCTGTGGCCGTAGCCACGGCCGGTCAGGGTCAGGTCGGTCCAGAGCAACCGCCGGGAACGCAGGTCCACGACCATCGGCAGCAGCATCCGGGCGTTGCCGCGCAGGTCGAACCGCTGCGCGACGCGGGCCCCGTCGAACTGCTCGCCCCTGTTGAGGGGCAGCATGACGCCGGCGAGCGCCTCCGTGAGGGCCTCGAACGGCACGGCGTTGTAACTGAGGACGGTCGGCACCGCGTACTGCACGCCGCGCTCGGCGAGACGGGCCAGGTGGAGGTCGAGGAACTCGGTGGCCCCGAGCGGAGCCGGGGCGGAGGTGAGGTCGCCGGAGTGGATCGCGCCGTCGCCAGCGAAACGCAACCGGGTGAAGTCGCAGTGGCCCACCCGCTGCCAGTCCCGGTCGAAGAACACGCAGGACAGGTCGAGGTCGACCCGCGTGGCGCCCGGGTCCTCCCAGTGCAGGAAGAACCGCAACACCTGCGCGCCGGGCAGGGCCCGCACACTGCCCCGGGGCCACCCCGCCAGCTGCGCCGAGGCGGCCCGCTCCCGCGTCGGCGCGGGCACCTCGGCCAGGGCGGCGTCGAGGACGGCCACGTCGAACCGGCCGAGCCGGGCGGCGCGGGCGGTCAACTCGGCGTCGACCAGTTCGCGTACCGCGGTGATCGCCGGCACCGGCACCGGCGGGCGGCGCTCGGGCTCGGTCCAGGTGGTCACGACGCTGCCGCGGGGATGGAACACCCGCCGGGGCATACCGGGACCGGGACGGCCACCGACGATCCCGGACTCCTCGACGGTGTCGGGCTCCTCGACGGTGCCGCCTCCGGGCGGCGCCTCGGCGGGAGGGGATGCCTCGCCGCCCGGCCGGAGCGCCCCCCGCAGGAAGGCGGGGCCGGCACCGCGCACGCCCCGCGCGACGGCGCGCAGGACGTCGCCCAGGCCGACGGTGAGCACCGGGGCGGCACCCGCCTGCTCGGAGCGGCGGGACCGCGCCCGCGCGGTCGCCGCCAGCTCGACGGCCGTCGCCCGTACCGTCTTGTCGCGGCCGGTCAGTTGAGCCGCCGCCGCGGCGAGCACGCCGGGTGCCACCCGGGCCACGGTCCGGCGCATGGCTGCCTCGACGGCCGCGTACGCCGTCGGATCGTCGCCGGCGACCCGCAGCAGGTGGTCGAGCCGGCGCCACAGCTCGCCCGGACGTTCGGTGAGCAGGCGGGCGGCCTCCGCCGCGTCGTCGCCGGTCAGGGTCTCCTCCACCAGGGACGCGTGGGTCTTGACGCGGACCGTGACCGTGCCGTCGGGGTGCCCGGTCGGCACGAGCCGCCGGGGGTCGCGGGCGCAGGCCGCCACGATGGCCGCGCCGAGGACACCGGCGCGGGCCGCGCGGGTGCCGCGCAACGCGGCGAAGGCGACGGCCGCCGCCGGGTGCGCGGCCACGTTCTCGTACGGGTGCAGCCGCTCGCCCAGGCGCTTCCAGACGGCCGGATGCCGCCGCAGATCCTCCGCCGCGCCCCCGGCGCCGCAGGCGTCGAGATGAGCGAGAGCCGCACGCCGCAGCGGCCGGGGCAGGGCCCGCACCCGGGTGACCGGCACGACGACGGCGGGCTCGTGGACCGGACGCCAGGCCACGCCCGGAGCCGCGGACTCGTCGTCGCGCCGCGGCAGGACCAGCCCCGGGTCCCCACCCGAGTACGCCCACAGGGTTCGCGCCACGTCCGTCGCGGTCGACCACCGCCGCCGGGCCGCGGCGACCACGTCGCGGTAGCCGGGGGTGCCCGTCGCGGCGTGCAGCGCCCGGGCGACGACCAGCGCGAGGGTCTCCCGCGCGGGCACCACCTCGGGCAACCAGTCGAGGCGGCCCGACGCGGTGGCGTCCACCAGCACCCCGAGGTCGGCCCGGTCGGACTCGCTCAGCGCGGCGGGCCGGGCGACCAGCTCGTCCCGGAGCCGGACCGCGGCGCCGACCGGGTCGGTCTCGAGCCCGGCGAGGCGCATCGGCAGCGGCGGCGCGGCCGGGACGGGGTGCTCGCCGGCGTCCCCGGCCGACGCACCGGCTCGTCGCGGCGGGCGGCGCACCGGGGCAGACGGCGCGACGATGGGGAGGTAGGTGTCGCCCGCCGCCAGCCGGCGGCCGCAGATCGGGCACGCGGTGACCTGCTCCGGCGGGAAGCACGCCGGGCAGACGGGATGGCCGCACGGGTCCAGCGGCGCGCCACCGTCCTCGCGGCCGCACAGCACGCAGGGCGCGCCAGGCATGGCGAACAGATGGGTCAGCAGCCGCCGTACGTAGACCGCCTCGACGTCGCGCGGGGTGTCGGGGAACGAACGGTGGAGCGGCAGCATCGGGCGGTCCGCGCCGACCATCTCGTCGATGGTCGCCAGCAGCCAGTCGGCCCACCGGACCCGCACCGCCGCCGGCAGCCGGGTCGCCGCCGTGCGCAGGTCGTCCCGGAGCAGCCAGCCACGACCGGCCAGATCGGCCTCGAGCGCGGCCACCCAGGCGACACCGTCCGCAGGGGCGGCGCCCGTGCCCACCCCCGCGACCCGGCCGGCGCGTCGCAGCAGCACCCCAGCCAGCGGATCCATGCTCGCGCCTCCCCGTGCGAAGCGGTGGGCGGAGAGTCGCGACGCTAGTTGCCAGGACAGGGTGAGAAGGAAGCACCGCGGGGAGCCGCCCACCGCGGGGAGGATCATACGGCGCGGCCACGGCCGACCTCACCCTGATTCCCGGCCGGCACACGCCCGGCTGGCTCGCCAGGGACAACGCTCGCAGGACGGTTCGGATTACCCTCGCCGGTATGAGCCGACGCACCGATCCGGTTCGGCGTCCCCTGTGGCGCGATCGCAACTTCGGCGCCTACTGGGCTGCGCAGTCGCTCTCCGCCGCCGGCGACTCGTTCGCCTACATCGCGGTGCCGCTGCTCGTGCTCCACGCGACCGGGTCGGTCGCCCAGATGGGCCTGCTCACGGCCGCGGCCGGTGCCGCGGCCGTCGGCGCGGGGATCTTCGGCGGCGTCCTGGTCGACCGGTACGACAGGCGCAAACTGATGATCACCGCCGACCTGGTCCGGCTGGTGCTCTACGGCCTCATCCCCCTGGCCTGGCTCGGTGGCCCGCAGGTCTGGCTGCTCTTCGTCGTGCTGCCGATCTGCGAGGCCGCGGGCATGGTGTTCCAGGTCGCCGCGGTGACGGCGGTGCGCAACCTCGTCGACCGGCCCAGGATCACCGAGGCCAACGGTCGCCTTCAGGCGACGTACGCGGCGGCGGCCGTGCTCGGGCCGCTGCTCGCCGGCGTGGTGTCGGCCCGCTTCGGCGCCACGGCGGCCATCGCCATCAACGCGGCCAGCTTCGCCCTGTCGGCCTTCGGCCTCTGGCTGGTGCGGCTGCGGCGGTCCGACGAGGGTGCGACGGCCGGCGGCGCGGCGGGGCGCGAGGGCCGGCTGGCCGAGTTCCTCGCCGGTGCGCGGTTCCTCTGGCGGCAGCCCGTGCTCCGCTCGCTGACCATCCTGCTGTCGGTCTTCATCTTCCTGACGTACGGCTTCACCGACGTCCTCGTCTACCACGTCAAGCACGACCTCGGCGGCTCCGACGGCACGGTCGGCACGGTGCTGGGGTTGGCGGCCCTGGGCACGGTCGTCGGGGCGCTGCTGGTGGCGCCGCTGCGCCGCAGGCGTGGCTTCGGCATCACCTGGATCGGCGCGCACGCGGTGTGCGGCCTCGCCATCGTGGGCATCGGCGTCGTGGGGAGCGTACGGGGTGTCACCGTGCTGACCGCGGTCTACCTGTGCGGCGTCAGCGTGGGCGGGATCTGCTCGATGTCGCTGCGCCAGGAGATCACGCCGGACCACCTGCTCGGGCGGGTCACCTCGGCGTTCTGGAGCACGCACTACGCGCTCGGCCCGGCCGGCGCCGCCGTGCTGACCTGGGCGGCGGGCCGCTACGGCGTCACCGCGGTCACCGTCGTCGCGGGAGCGGGGTGCCTCCTGGTCGCGGTCGGCGGGCTGTTCACCCCGATCCGCCGCGCCGGCTCGGAGCCGATGGCCCGCCCGTCGGCGACCCCGCGGCCCGCGACCAGCCAGGCGTCGTGACCTCGGGACGTACCACCCGCACGCCGGCCTTCCGCGCGGCACCGACGCAGCCGTGCCGCCACCCTCGCCGGGGGTCAACGGTAGCCCTGCCCGGAGCCGCCGAGCCGGCGCGCCGAGGGTGCCGCCGGGCCCACCGGCCGGCCGACGCGGGCCACGTGCAGCAGGCGCTCCGGCGCCACGCCCAGCAGCGAGCCGAGGGCGTCGCGGGTCGCGGCGGTGTCGATCAGCTGGCTCAGCGGGTGCGCCGCCAGCCCGGCCGCGTGCAGGGTCAGCCACACGCGCGCGAGCACCCGACCGAATTCGACATGTGTCGCGTCGTCCGTCCCGGGCGGTCCGATCAGGACGATCACGGCGCCACCGCGTGCGAGCGGGTTGCCGGACGCCGCCGCGAGGAGCCGGGGCAGGCCCAGCGGGCGCAGGAACGGGTACGCCGCCAGCGCCGCCCGCAACGCGGTCGCCTCGCGCCCGGACAGACCCAGGCACCGGTCGGTGAGCCCGTCGGCGTGGTAGTCCGGGTGCGCCGGCGTGAGCCGCAGCCACGACCGCAGCTCGGCGACCACCGCGGGTTCCGCGTACGTCTGCCGGTCGGCGGTCCTCAGCAGGCGGGCCAGCCGGCCGGCGTCCGGTACGGCCCGGACCGTCCCGCCCGACGCCCGCGCGACGGCGTCGGCGGCGGCCAGCACCTCGGCGTCCGGGCCGGCCGAGAACCGGCCCCGGTGGGTGCGGCGGGTGAGCACCTGCGCCGCGTCGAACGGGGTGTCGTAGCGGTGCGGGGACGCCCGCAGCCAGCCTGCCCGACGGTCGGCGGCACAGTGGTCGGCGACGAAGCGCAGCCGGAGCCCGGCGTCGGCCGCGACGACCAGACAGGTCTCGACGAAGGCGCCCAGGGACAGCCGCAGGTCCCGGCCGGACGGATCGGCCGCCGGCAGGGTGTGCGCCGGTTCCCAGCCGACCCGGACCGCATCGGGCTGGTGGTCGAGGCGCCACGGCTGGGTGTTGTGCGCGCTCGGCGCCCGCCAGCAGAGCGGCGCCAGGGCGCGGAACGCCGCGAGGTCCATGTCTACAGCGCCTTCTCGTAGAAGGTGTACCCGTGCAGCGGCCGGCCGCCCGACGCCCGGTACTGCGCGGCCGAGGCCGGGTTGTCGCGGCCGACGTAGGTGCTGCGCAGCGTGGTGTACCCGCCGGCGTGCAGGTTGCGGCGCAGCGCGGCGGAGAGCAGCCGCTGGTATCCGCGCCCCTGGTACTCGGGCAGCACGCCCTTGACGATCAGCACCGCCTCCCGCCGGTACCGGCGGCGGACCGCCAGCAGCCGGAGCTGGTGGAGCAGGTTGAGGTCGCCCCGGACCCGGACGACGAACTCGCTGATGTCCGGCGCGCAGAGCACGAACGCCACGGGCCGCCCGGCCCTGGTCAGGTAGAGCAGCAGCGACTCGTCCAGCAGGTACGCGAGCCCGTCGGTCTGCCGGCGCAGCTGCGCGGCGGAGATCTCGGTGTAGTAGCCGAGCTGGGCGAAGGACGCGTTGAGCATCCCGCGCAGCAGTTCGAGCTGCTCGGCGAGGCGCCGGACGTCGCCCCGGTGCACCCGCAGCTCCGCGCCGTCGGGGTCGGTGCCGGGCTGGTCGGTGCCAGGTTCGTCGGCGCCGGGCTCGTCGTCGCCGGCGGGGACCGGGCAGATCCAGGTGTCCGACTCGAACCGCCGCCGGAACCCGTACGACTCGTAGGCGGTCACGTACCGGGGCGGGTTCCAGGCGCTGTCGATGAAGCCCCGGTCGGCGTACCCGGAGGTGATGACGCCGCCCGCCTGGTTGGGCAGCAACGCCACCGGCCCGAAGAGCGCGTCCCGGTCGCCGGCGGCGCGGGCGGCCGCGACGATCGCCTCGAACAGCGGTCGCGCCGCCGCCTCGGTGAACTCGGTGAGCCCGAAGAGCTGACACCGCCGGCCGAGCTTGGCGTCGAGGGCGGCGTCGGTGTGCAGGGTGGTGCGCCCGACGACCGCACCGGTTCCGCCGTCGCGCAGCACGTACATCGGCACGCCGTCGCGCCACCACCGCCGTACCTGCTGGCGCGAGGGCGGCACGAAGCGCGGCTCACCGGCGTACACCCGGTCGGTGAGCGCCAGGAACTCGCGCAGGCCGCGCCGGTCGACGACCCGCTCCAGGCCGCGCGGGGCGGTCATCGCCGCACCGCCGGCCCCACCGTCTCCGAGCCCAGCGGAGTGAACGTCTCGATGTGCCCCAACTCGGTGGACTCGGCCCGCCACAGGCCGTTGGAGTAGCCGTCGGGTTCGGCGGTGAAGAGCCGGATGAAGCCCGCGGTGGCGTTGCGGTCGCCGTCGGTGAGCCAGACCATCAGCTTGCGGTGGTGGCGGGAGCGGGCGAAGCGCATCAGTGCCTCGCGGTCGGTGAAGAACGCGACGGTGCCGAGGGTGAACGGGAACTCCCAGTACACCCGGTGCCAGCGGTATCCGGACATGCGGCGCATGTCGCGGACCATCCGGCGCCAGGCCGGAAAGAGCCGCAGGATCGCCAGCGGCCCGCGGTAGCGGGTGGCGCCGAAGAACATGGCGCCGGCCTGGGCCCGCGCGGGGGCGCGGGAGAAGTCACGGGTACGCATCGCTCAGCCCTTCAGGTAGACGTTCTTGATCTTCTGCTGTCCGGCGAACGGGCCGGCGTCCGGTTCGTGCAGCTCGATGCGGAGATCACCGGCCGTCGGGTCCTCGGTCAGCGACTGCGCGAAGTCGCGGGAGACGGCCGCCAGGTGTCCGCGTACCCCGCTGCGGCAGGCGGCGGCGAGAGCCTCGCGGTCCGACCCGGACAGTGGGCGGCGCAGTTCCAGGTGGACCACGGGCCGGGTCTCCAGCGCGGCGTCCTCGGCCAGCGACAGGCAGAACCGGCTGATCTCGGCGGCGTACGGGTTGTCGGCGTAGAGGCCGTACTCCACGTCCTGGGGGTAGAGGTTGGCGCCCAGGTACGACACCGTCGAGTCGCGCCGGCCGAACAGCAGCAGCACCGGCAGGGTCATCCGCTCGCTGGCCAGCGCCGCGCGGCACTCGGCCCAGCGCCGCGGGTCGCCGCGGACCAGGTCGAGGATCCGTCGGTACCCGACGAGCAGCGCCTCGTCGCCGACGTTGTACCGCAGCCGTGGTTGCAGGACGTCGGGTCCGGTGATCGTGCAGAGCAGTTCCCGGCGCTCGTTGGTCTCCAGGTAGGTGGCCAGCGGGTTGTACTGGAACGCCATCGGCAACCGCTGCTCGTCGGCGCCGAGCAGTGCCGCCCGCAGCTCGGGGTCGTCACGCAGGCGCCGCCGCAGCCACACGGTGAACCGGGTCTCCGCGCCGATGCCGATGGTCAGGTCCGAAGCGCCGTACGCCGACCGGACCCGCAGGAACCGTTCCTCCAGGTAGGCGCGCAACGCCTCCGTCATCGCCTCTCCCCCGCAGCTGGCGAAGATGCGGTGGCGCGACCAGTCGAAGCCCTCGGCGTCGAGCCGGTCGCGCAGGTGCTTGAGGAACGGCGGGTACGCGGTCACCAGGTAGTCGAAGTCCGGGCCGAACTCGCGAAGCGTGTCGACGATCTTGCCGAGGTCCGGGCCGGTGTTCTTGACCACCGCGATCCGGGCCATCGCGGCGCCGGTCGTCGTCCCGGTCGCCCACGCGCCCATCGAGTAGGCGTTGATGACGAACGGACGACGCATCGGGAAGACCAGGCTGGTGTAGCCGACGATGTCGCGGTGCACCGCGCGCAGCTCGCGCTCGCCCCGGGGCCAGTTGAAGGGCCGGCCCGACGAGCCGGCCGACTCGTCGACCACCACGCCCCGCTCCGGCAGTCGTCCGCCCCGGCAGCGCCGGGCCGCGTCGAAGGGGACGACGTAGCTCACCTTGTCGGTCTCCGGGAAGTCCCGCAGCCGGCGGCGGGCCCCGGCCGGCCGGGCGCGCAGGAAGGCGCGGTACGCCGGGACGTCCAGCGCGGCGAGCGCACAACCGGCGCGCGCGTTCGCCGCCGCGAGCACGTCCAGCGCCCGGTGGTGCCGCCGGGCCGACCACCGCCACGAGGCGGGATGGCTGCCGGCGAGCCGCACCGCCGCCCCGATCAACCGACCGGAGATCGTCAGACGTACCCGGCGCCAGCGCTCGCCGGCCGTCAGACGTGGTGCCGTGAGAAAGGACGGATCAGCGTATCGATGCAGCGTCTCGGCCATGTCAGAATCCTCGGCGCCGCCGACCGAGGATGCCTGAGCTGTCGCACCGGTCGGCGCTGAGTACCCGCACCCAGCTCGATCCGGGTGCCGGCCCCTACCCGAGGTGGGTGCAGTGGGCGACCGTGGCGTCGTCCGGGACCGGCGCATCGGGGCCACCGCGGGCGCGGTCCTCGGCCTGCCGGACGCGGCGGATGATCTCGGCCGGGCCGTGCGCGCCGAGCAGGTCCGCCACGCCGGACCAGTCGGTCAGGCCGTACGGGCTGACGATGCGGCTCGCGCCGTTGCTGAGCAGCGCGACGCCGTTGAGGTCGTCGAGGGGCCGGCTGCCGGTCACCGCCTCCTCCGCCGCGCGCGGATCGTCCTTGGCGATCCAGTAGCCGCCCGGCTGGTTCCGACGCGCCCGCAGCGCCTCCACGCAGGAGTCCCGGATGCGGTCGTACTCCCGGGTTCCCCTGGGGACGCCGTCCAGGGGCGCCGAGCAGACCCGCCTGGCGGTGACCTCGCGCTCGTCGGTGCGGACCTGCGGGCCGCCGCGGACCTGGTCGAGGACGAGGAAGGAGTCCGCGAGCAGGAGGTGGTCCAGGCGACCCCGGTGCGCGCGGACGATCACCACGGTCGCCTGCGGGCTGCCGGGGTTCGTGAGGTCGCAGGTGTCGCGGTGCTCGGCGGCTGTCTCGTCGATCGCGCTGGCGAGGATCGCCGCGAGGTGCCGCCCGTCGTCGCGCGACAGCCGGCCGAGCAGCGCGCCGCCGAGGCGGTGCGTGTACCAGGCGACACCGTGGGAGCAGATCGACTCCGTGCCCGGGATGCCGGCGCCGTCCAGCAGCACGGCGGCGCCGGGGACCGCGCCGACGAAGTCCTCGTTCGGCCTGCCGGCCCTACCGGCGCTGGTCGCCATGCTGACGTGCACTCGCGGGCTCCTCCCGGTCGCGCGGCCCGCCGTCGCGCCGCTGAGCGTCGCCGGTCAGGGACGGGAAAGAGAACCGGTCACCGGGCCAGTCGCTGCGAGATCCAGTCGGCCGCCTGCTCGACCGCCCGCCGGGACTCGTCGGTGTGGTCCAGCATGTCGAACCCGTGCTGCCCGCCCGGTACGTCGATCACCTCCACCCGTACGCCGGCGTCGCCCGCCGCGTCGAGGAACGCCGCGACCGTCTCGGCCATCTCCTCCCCTTCCCGGCCGACCCGGGTGATCAGCAGCGGAGGTACGGGCCCACCCGCCGCGCCGATCGCCGCGCCCGGCGCGAAGCGCGGGTCGACGCCCCAACCCGGCAGCGGCGCGAGGACGGGGTACGTCAGTGCCACCGCTCGCAGCCAGGAAGGCCGGTCCCGCAGCCAGTCCGTGCTCAGCAGTCCCCCGCCGGAGAAGAACCACAGGGCGATCCGCCCGCCGTCGACGCGCGGGTCGGCGCGGACCCGCTCCACGGCCGAGGCGACGTCGAGGGCGGCGGTCGGGCAGTCGGTGACGGGGCCCTGCGGACCGACGACGACGCGCATCCGGTGCTCGACGGTGACGGCCAGGAGACCGAGGTCGGCGAGAAGGCAGCCGTAGCCGCGGAAGACCGGCCAGTCGCGGGGACCCTGGTGCGGGCCGGGTGGCAGCGGTCCACCGTGGACGAGGACCACGGCGGGGTGCGGACCGCCGCCCTCCGGCACGTACCAGTCGAGATTCGCCTCCCGCTCGGGCTGGCGTGCCGTCGGCGTCAGCACGAAGGGGCGAAGGAAGCTCGGCGTCTCGTCCATGATCACAGTCTGGCACGGCTCGGCCACTCTGTGGTGCCCCTGCCGAGCGTCGCACCGTCGACCGCCCGCTGGCACCCACGCGCCGAGGCGGTCCCCGCGAGGCGTACGGCGGCCGTTGCCGTCCGGCTCAGGCCCCGGTGCCGGGCGGCGGCAGCGGCAGCTCGACGGCGTCCACCGTCGCGACCCGCACGGCCGAATGCGCCGGCGGCAGCTTGTCGGCTCGCGGCGAACGACTGTGCACCCGGCCCCGGCCGGTCGGATCCGGCCGCCCGCTCACCTCGCAGGCCACCATCAGGATCGGCGCGGGCGGGGCGGTGAACCGGCCGGCACCCCAGCGCACCCAGAGCGGGATCCGCCCCGCGTCGGCCTCGGCGAGCAACTTCTCCCAGGTGCGGCGGCGCGTACCGTGATCGACCTCGACGACGACCGGCGGTCCGTGCGGGCGGGCACAGGCCACGTCGAGCACCGACTGCTGCGCGGACATCGGCGGCGGCAGCGGCAACACGCTGGACGCCCGCCGGTAGACCCGCCAGCCCTGCTCCCCCGCCCAGCCGACCACCGCGTCGATCAGCCGGGCGGTGACCTGGTCCGTGGTCAGGTCGGTGAAGGTGACCGCGTCGAGCCGCTCGGCCAGCGACGCCGCCAGCCGCTCCCCGTCCTCGCCGACCGCCACCGCCGCAGGGTAACCGGCGCGGCGGGGCGTTCCCGCAACCGGGGCGACCCCTCCGTCGCCTACCGGGTTCTGCCTGCGGCAGATCCGGCCACCGAGGCAGACCCGTGGGCAGCCCTTCCGGCGCGGGTGGTGCTACAAGGGAGCGATGGAGCTGACCAAGTACGGCCACGCCTGCGTCCGACTGGAGAAGGCGGGGCGTGCGCTCGTCATCGACCCCGGCGCGATGACGCCCGAGCCCGAGGCGTTGGCGGACGTGGAGGCGGTGCTCATCACCCACGAACACTTCGATCACTTCGAGCCCGACCGGCTGCACGCGGCCGTCGCGGTCGATCCCGCTCTGGCCGTCTACACCTGTCCGGGTGTCGCCCGGCACCTGACGGGCCTGGAGGATCGGGTCCACGTGGTCCGCGAGGGCGACGTGCTGCACGTGGCGGGCTTCCGGGTACGGGTGGTCGGGGAGAAACACCACCGCAGCCACCCCGACGTCCCGCCCGTGGACAACGTCGGCTTCCTGATCGACGAGGAGGTCTTCCATCCCGGTGACGCGCTGACCGTCGTGGACGTGCCCACGCTGCTCGTGCCCGGCCAGGCGCCGTGGATGACCGTCCCCGACCTGATCGAGCACCTACGCCGGACGGCACCCCGGCGCGCCTACGCCATCCACGACGGCCTCCTCAACGACTGGGGCCTGCGGGTGCTCGACGGCGTTCTGCGGAGCGAGGCCGACCGCCTGGGCGCCGACATCCGCCGCCTGCGACCCGGGGAGCGTGTCCACCTCGTCGGTTGACCGTACGCTCGTCGGCCGAGCCGGGTCGTCCGTCCTCATGCGGTGGCGAAGCGGACGACCTGGGCGACCTCCCGCATCCGCAGCCCTTCGTAGAGCCGGCGTGGCACCGGGTATCCGCCGTCGCCGCGCGGGCCGACCACCGCCTGGGTGGCGCCGAGGTCACGTGCCGCCCGCAGGATCTCGGCGCACACGGCGCGCCCCAGTCCACGCCCGGCGTGGTGCGGCCCGGTCCCGACCGGCTCGAACAAGACCGACCCCGACTCCGCGTCGAGCCATCCCAGACCGAAGGCGGCCAGCGATCCGTCAGCTGCCACGGCGACCATGTCCAGCTCCCCGCGGTAGACCGGAGTGGCCGTCACCGCCAGGTGTCTGTCGATCGAGTAGCTCGAGCTGCCCTCATCGCCGGTCACCGGAAGGCCGAGCATGCGCCTGATGCGTGCCGGGTCCCAGCAGCGACGGTGCACCTCGACCCGAGCCGCCAGCTCGTCGGGACGGACGGCGCGAATCGAGTAGCCGTCGGGGACGGTGTGCGCCTCGAGGTCGGACAGGTCCGCGAGACTGCGCCACAGCTGCGCGAACCACGGCCCACCGGACTCGACGAAACCCCGCGCCGACAGCGCGTCGATGAGCTCGGTCTGCTGTAGGGGCACCTCCAGGCTGACGCGGGGAGCGACCTGTCGTAGCTCGTCGAGCGCGTCCACCAGTTGGCGGGGGGTCATGGTTCGCGGCGACAGGTGGAGCGACGCGTTCGCCGGCTCCTCGGCCGACGCCGGTAGCCAGATGTCGGCGAAACCCAGCAGGGGGCGGCACCAGGCGAGGGTGCGGTCAGGGGCCGCGCTGCCGTCCCCGTGGGCGTGGGACCAGGCGACGTTGCCGACGTGCAGCCGCTGCTGCGGGGTCCAGGTTCGCCGGACGCAGGCCAGGCGCGCGGCGAGATCGGCAGTGTCCACCGGCAAAGTCCGCCAGAGACGCCCCGTCCGGTCAACACGATTACTGCCGGCCACCCCGTCGCGGTCCGTCCGGGCCGGGCGCCGCGGGCGAGCCTGGAAACCCCTCCTACCGCGCCGCGACGGCCACCGGTGCGCTGAGGCGGCCCTCGTTGCCGCTGCGGTCCAGGCCGGAGACGCAGTAGGACAGCGGACGGTCGGCCGGGGCGGTGCGGTCGATCCAGCCGGTGCCCCGGGCGATGCCGACGAGCCGGGCCGTGTCGCCGTCGACGCGGTAGACGGCGAAGCTCGCGGCGCCGTCCCCGCGCCAGGTCAGCGTCACCCCGCCAACGCCCGCACGCCGCGCCCCGGTGACCGTGGGGGCGGCCGGCGGCGTCGCCGGTAGCTGTGCCATCACGGGCACCAGCGCCGGCCCGGCGTAGTGGGCCGCGCGGTACCGGCTGACCGCGCCGAGCTTGTCGGCGCGTACCTGCCTGGCGCTGAAGTGCACGCTTCCGCTCGCGCCGTGCCGGCGGTTGAGGGCGAGTTGACGGTCCAACTCGGCCGGATCGCGCCAGGCGCCGCGCTCGCCCACCCGGTAGTCGGCCTGGCCGATGTAGAGCTGCACCCGGGTGCCCCGCACCGTGGCCGCCCACCACGGCAGCAGCTTGGCGTAGTCGGCCTTGTCGAAACCGATGTGCCAGTACAGCTGCGGCACGACGTAGTCCAGCCACTGCCGCCGTACCCAGAGTCGGGTGTCGGCGTAGATGTCGTCGTAGCTCTGCAACCCCGCGGTCGCCGAGCCGGCCGGGTCGGTGCGCTCGTTGCGCCAGATGCCGAACGGGCTGATACCGAACTTGACCCAGGGCTTGATCGCCTTGATCCGCTCGCTCATCTCGCGGACCAGCGTGTTCACGTTGTCCCGGCGCCAGGCGTGCTTGTCGGCGAACCCCCGGCCGTAACGGGCGAACGTCGCGTCGTCCGGGAAGTCCTGCCCGGCCTCCGGGTACGGGTAGAAGAAGTCGTCGAAGTGCACCCCGTCGACGTCGTACCGCTGGACCGCCTCCAGCATCGAGTCCTCGACGAACGTTCGCGCCTCGGGGATGCCGGGGTTGAAGTAGAGGCGGCTGCCGGGCCGGTCGGCGCTGGGGTAGGTCACCACCCAGTCGCGGTGCCGCCGCAGCGGGTGCGTCGGCGCGAGCCGGTCCAGCCTCGGGCCGGGCCCGCCCACCGTGGCCGGCTGCCCGCCCCGGTACGGGTTGAACCAGGCGTGGAACTCCAGGTTGCGGGCGTGCGCCTCGGCGACCATGAACTCCATCGGGTCCCAGCCCGGGTCGCGGCCGTCGCGGCGCCCGGTCAGCCACTCCGACCACGGCGCGTACGCCGACGGCCAGAGTGCGTCCCCGCTCGGCCGCACGTGCACGAAGACCGCGTTGTGGTGGTGCCGCACCGCCAGGTCCAGCCAGCCCCGGAACTCGGCCCGCGCCGCCTCGGGCGACAGCCCCCGCCGGCTCGGCCAGTCGATGTTGTTGACCGTCGTGATCCACATGCCCCGCAGCTCGCGGGGCGCCTCGGCCGGTCGACCGGCGCAGGCGGGGGTGCGATCCGCCGGGGCGGCCCCGAAGGGGGTCACGGCGCCCCGCTCCGACAGGCCGGGTCCACCGGCGACCCCGTCCCGCAGCGACCAGGCGCCGAGGGCGACCGCCACGGCGAGCGCGGCGACCACCGCGACGAATGCCTGGGTACGACGGCGGCGGGCGGGCGAGTCGGCGGCGCGCATCGCTTCAGTCTGCACAGTCGAACCTCCGGGCGCACCAGGCCGACCGCTACTTAACGGTCGGATAAGGCTGGCCGCCGACCCGGAGGACTGCGACGCGTCCGGCAGCGGGAGCGCTCCCCGGAGAGCGGCCACCAGAGCGGATCTGCCGTGACCGACCCGGTGATCTTCAGGCGTCACGGGACGCGGGACACCTGTGGCTACTGTCGGTCGGTTTTGTCAGCGGTGCTGCGGTCGGTGTCCCGGGAGACGAACGGGGTGCGCATGCGGGTCATCGCGTCCGCGCTCACGTCCACCGCCTGCCCGTGTTCGCGGTCGGTGTCCCGGTCGCTCCCTGAAGCGAAGGGATTCAGGACGGGCGGCGTCATATCTGCCAAAACGGACTCCAAGATGTCACAGGGCAGCGCACAACAGATCAGCTGGCAGCTGCAAGCCGGGAAGAAGGCGGGTGGTTGGGGCGCGTCATCGGCCGCCACATACCCGCCTTCGACAGCCTACCGCTTTCACGCCCTTTGCAGACGGTGAGGTGCGACCGGGGCAATCGCCCATCGCGCCGAACCGGGACCGGCGGTCATGATCTGCGCCGAGCTGACCGCAGAGATCGAGCTGACCGCAGAGATGGGGACGCGGCAGGTTCGCGGAGACCGTCTACGCTGAGCCGGCGCAGGTGTTGCCGTGTCTGGGCGTCGGGGTCAGCCGGCGTCCACCGCCGACCGGCCCGGAGCCGAGGTACTTGGCGCCCGCGTAGAAGTCGACCGTGCCGGACGGTGCGCGGTTGCTGATGGTCACCGGGTCCACCTCGGCGGTCGCGGTGACGTGGGTGCGGTGCGGGTTGCCAGCCGAGGTGGTGTCGACCTCCAGGCTGGTGGTGGTACGGAACGCCACGGCGCGGAGATAGTCGTCGAGCATCTGCCGCCAGACATCCCAGACATGGACACCGTTGATGTTGTGCTCGGTGACGTCGACGCCGGCCGGACGCCAGTTCTCGGTTCGAGCGAGCGAGTTCGGGGCGATGCCGATCAGCCAGTCCTGGAGTCCGGTGCCGACGTGGATGCCACCGGTCACGGTCTTCATCCGGTTGATCTGCTCCTGCGTCGGCGTCACCGCACCGCCGGCCGCGCCCCAGACGACGTGGTAGCCGACCAGGTCGGCGTTGTCGTAGAGGAGCGTGATAGCGCAGGCGCCCTCGGCGGACAGCCCGCCGCGCGTGCCTCAACGAGATGTTCACCGCGCTGACCGGCGTGATCGCCGAGGTGCTCGCCGGACGGACCGAGCATGGCCTGATGCCGAAATGTTCCCAGCCGGTGGCGCTCGACCTGCACGACCGGGTCGCGAACTGCGTTGCGGCCGGCGACGCCCGAGGCGCCGAGGCCGCGATGCGTGAGCTACTCGGTGATGCCCGACACGCGTCCGGGAGCGGATCGAACAGGTGACACCGACGGTGTGGGACGAGCCCACGGCGCACCAGCGCCGTTGCACCACCACTTGGCTCTGCCCGCATAATGCCATGATGACTGGCGAACGCGTCATGTTGGACGGCTCGCGGCCTATCCGGGAACGCGTCCAGCACCTCCACGACGCCTGGGCCCGGGACGGACGAGGTCGCGCCTTCCTGGTCACCGGCACGGCGTTCTTCGCGGTCTACTGCTGGAGCTTGAACTACAAGATCGGCGACTCGACGGCTCCGGCCCACGATGCCGAACTGGCCGAGTTCGTCGCCGCCTCGTACGAACTCAATGGCGGGTCCGTCGGCTGGAACGCCATGCTCAACAGCCGCGAGATCTGTTCCACCTGCCATGACCGGTACCGACTGGAGAACCTCGGGATCTGCACCGGCTGCATGCGATACACCTGCTACGGCTGCGGCGAGCATGAATGCTGCGCCGGCGAGTTGCTTTGATCGCGAGGCTGCCGGTCGAGCGACGCACTCTCACCGGCTGTTCGTCAACTGGCGCTACGACCGCAGGCCGGCCAGATGAGGGCAACGAGACAGCCCTGCCGACACCACGTTGGCTGGCAGCAACACCGCCGCCGATCCACTCCCCCACCTTCGCCCAGGAGCAGTTGCGACCCTCGCCCGATCCCGAGACCGGGCGCAGCCGGTGGTCAACGCCGGCCTGTTGCGATGGCGGGCCGTCGGTGTTGTGCTCGGCGCAACCCGAGCTTGGCACGAACTTCAGTACCAGTAGTAGCTCCAGTTTCCCTGGCAGTCGGACTCGAATGATTCCCGGCTCTCGAGAGCAATATCTACCGGGATGATGCTGGTCGACCCGAACTCGTCCTCTTCGGCGATGAGAGCGCGAAGTTGTCGTTCCCACTCATGCCATCGCGGTGTCTGCTGCAGTTGCGCGATCTGAGCCGCAGTGTGGACGAACACGGAGACGCGGTGAAGATCCGCGTTCACCGCGACGGTCCAGACGCTGTCTCCCCAGTCGTCGCGGGACTGGTCCCACCGCTCCTGCGGTATCGCTGCCATGACGCGTGCCGTGGCCTCCTCATCGAAGTACCCCAGCCCGCCCATGACCGGACCAGTTACGAACTCGACGCCGGCAAGTGCTGCGATACGCCGGGCCCGCGAACTTGGAAGCTTCCCGATCCGCAACGCCCGTGCCGTGAACTGCCGCCACCGCCACGGACCGAGGTCGGCGACGATCTGATCGAGGACCGCGTCCGCCGGCAGGCGGCGATCATGGTCGGGTGCCGCGCCGCGTACCCAGGCGGTGATGGTCGGAACCTCCACACCCGGGACTCCGTGGCCGGCCACAAAGTTCATGGACCCGCAGGTAAGGGCAATGAGGGGCTGACCGAGCCGAGCCTCAAGCGCCTCAAGTGCCGGGCGAAGTTCCGCGTCAACGGTCGCCCGCCCTCGAAGGACATCGGCGACTTCCTCGAACTCGTCGTCTTCCTCCGCGCTCACACCAGCATCCTGCCGCACCGGCAGAGCGGGCCCAGCGCAAGCTCCGGCGCCCCCGCCAGGCCCACGACAGGAGGCGGTGGCGGGATCGGGTGCCGACGAGAGCGAGTGCACCGCAAGACCCCTGAAGACACCGCCTAAGCCCCAACCCGATCCGTTCCAGGCTGCTTCGCCCGGTGCATACACTCGGCGGATGAGCTCACCTGGATACCCCGCCCCGGCCCGACCGCCGGTGGTCCGCCCGCTCTGGTCGCTTGCCGGTCCGGCGTTTGGTGCAATGGTCGCCGCCGGACTGCTCACCGCGCCGATCGGCCCGCTGGGTGGCGCGATCGGGCGTGATCTTGGGCTTTCCACCGCAGCCATGGCAGCGACTGTGGTTGCGCCGGGCGTGGTGGCGACGGCGGCCTTGGTCGTGCCCGGATATCTGCTCGGGCGGCGGTGGCCCACTGCAGCCGGGGTGCCGGCGCTTGTGCTCCTGGTCGTTGGGTGCATGGTGAGTGCGCTCGCGTCGGGGGCGGCGCTGATGACGGTTGGGCGGGTGATTGTCGGGCTGGGTGCCGGAACCGTAGTTGGTGTCGCCCTCGCCCTGTCCGGTCAGCTGGGCCGTTGGCGTTCCCGGGCGCGACTGGTGCTCGGCGTCGCGCTCGGTGCTGCACTCCTGTTCGGACCTGTCGCGAGCGGCGTGGTGGCGCAAGCGCTGAGTTGGCGGCCGGTGTTCCTGTTCGACGTGCTGGTGGTCGTGCTCGCGTTGGCCGGCACCATAGCGGGCGGCATCGCAATGCGGGTCGTGCGTCTGTCCCGGCCGAGCCCGCCGGCCGCGCCTGCCCGGGCGACGCGGCTTCCCGACGAGACCCGGTTCGGCGGCCAGCACGCTGACAATCCGTCAACTTGACCTGAACAACTTAGAGGCGTCTGAATTGCGAATTTCGTGAGTGATGCTGCCTTCAATCGTCTCGCCCGGCTGGGATGGTTTCGTCGGTGACGCGTTTGGTGAAGTTGTCGATCATGGCGATGCGGCTCATGCTGGCGGAGTTGTCGGGTAGGGCTTCGTAGTCGCGGGCCAGGCGTCGGTGGTGCATGATCCAGCCGATGTGCATTCGACGACCCCGGCTCATTTGGGCGTCGGATGCGCTGCGGGGCCACCCACGACCTCAGCGCCGCCCGCGTTCACTGCATCATCGACGCGCTGAGCAGCGCCGACGTGATGACCTTCGTCGACAAGGGCTACCAGGGAGCCGGCGGGAGCCCGCAGGTCCACCTGACGGTCGCCCCGATGTACCCGCGCAAGATGCAGCAGCTCGCCGTTCACTTCGCTGGTCCGTCTGCCGGAGCTGAGGCATGCCTGGTGGCTGGGGTTCGACACTATTGCTCACCGCATCGAGCACACCCACACCTGCGGTTCTCAGGTTGGCCGCGGGGTGCAGTTCGATCGACCTGCACCCCGCCACCCCGGTCAGGCGGTGCCGCGCCGCCACGCATGGAACCCGTCGGCATTGCCGGCCGGCGGCCGGCTCAGAGCCCCGTCAGCGGAGAAAGAGGGTTCCTTGCCATCCTGGGCCGTGTGCTGCCGTCGTCGGGAACATCAATCCGCTAGCGAAGCGGCCTGCATTGATGTTCGTGATGAGCCTGCCCTCACCGTTGATCGAGACCAGGTCGGCGCGACCGTCCCCGCTCAGGTCGGTCGGGTTGGGCAGCATGTTGGCGTTCCAACCCTGACCCACAGAAACTCGGGGTCCCAGGCTGGCACGTCCGTTCGTCATGCCCTGATTGCGGAAGGCGGCAAGCGTCCCGTCCACCAGTACACCGAGCACATCCGCAGGTCCGTCGCCGTCGAGGTCGACGACGTGCACGGCCAGGTAACCGGCCCAGCCCTCACCGATCCGTTGACCGGTGGCGAACATTCCGCCGGTGAAGCTACCGGTGTTCAGGTGGTGCCACAGCGATCCATCGGACTTGATGGACACCAGGTCGGCTCTTCCATCACCCGTGAGATCACCGACGATGGGACGCTCGGCGGTGCTCCACCCCTGGCCGACCTGGACGGCCAGACCCCAGGTGACAGCACCGTTGTTCATGCCGGTGTTACGGAACGCCTTGAGCGTGCCGTCCGGGAACACTCCCAGCAGGTCAGCGCGCCCGTCGTCATCGAGGTCAGTCAGGTGCACCGCCAGCATCCCCTGCCAGCCGCTGCCGACCTGGACACCTGCCGCGAACATGCCACCCGTGAAGGACCCGGTGTTTCTGAACTGCACGAGGGCCCCGGTGCTGGTCACTGTCAGCAGGTCCGCGAGCCGGTCACCGTCGAGATCACCGACGATAGGCAGCTGCGTGGCCGACCAACCCTGCCCGACCGTCTGGGTAGCGCCCAGCTCCGGCCAGTTCATTGTGGTACGCAGGTTCTCGTACGCGTTCAGCGTGCCGTTTGCCCTGACTGCCAGCACATCGGAGCGCCCGTCTCCGCTCAGATCCACGCTGTCGACGCCCCGGCGCAACGCAAAGGTCACCAGCGGGTGGAGCACGCCGTGCGCCACCGACTCGGGATGGGCGGCGATGGCGGGAAGGAGGTTACGAATCTCCTGGCGAAGGTTGTTCGCCACGGTGGTCTGTCCGGCGCGCTCGGCGGTCAGGAGATCCACGGCGCGAGTCGCCACGTCCACGAGGCGCACCGTCTGCTGCAACCATGGTCCCGCCTCGGTCGTCAGGCTGGTGTTCATGGTCTGCAGGGCCGTACTGGCCGTCTTGAGGCCAGAGAGCCTCTGTTTGAGTGCGGCGGCGGCGTTGTCCACCCCGCTTCCGGTACGGAGGGCGTTGCGGAAGTTCCTGATGGCATCGGCCAGCGCCACCGAGTCGGTGTGGTCGATGACGGACGAACGGTTGATCTCGGCGAAGGTTCGCAGCTGGCTGGCCATCGATCCACCCAGGGTGTTGATGGCGCGGGACCAGGAGTCCTCTGGCCGGTAGTGGCCCGGATTCCAGGCGAAGTCGGCGGCAGTGAGCAGGGGCAGCTGGGAGGGGCCCTGCTGGGTCATCTCGTTGAACAGGATTCCCGGAGCAGCGGAAAGCGCAGCCTCGCGCCCGACCAGCGGGCCCATCTGGAGTCGGTCCCAGACCTGGTCGTTGACCGGGAAGTTGTCCCAGATGGCGAGGCGGTGCCTGGGGAACGCCAACTGTGCGTCGTCGAGGTTCTTCCGGGTGATACTCGGCGACAGCACCTCGGGACCGGTCCAGTACACGCCCACGGCGGTGTCGAGCCGAGTGTCGAACTCGGTCCGGTAGCTGCTCACCGCCATCCCGGCGTACTCGCTGCTGACCGTGTACAGCTGGCCCATGTCGGCGTGGGCTCGGACGAACTTCGTCTGGACGAAATTCGTGACGTCGGCCTGTGCCCGGGCCCACGCCGTTTCCCCGGTTCCGTACGTCTGGCCGTCGCTGACGCAGGAGAACGGCCGCGTCGGGAAGACGTCGTCCCAGGCGATGACGAAGTGCCTGACCCCGATCTGGTACATCTGGTCGAGCCGGGAGAGGAGGGTGTTGCGCTCCGTGGCGGAGGAGTGGCAGATGCCGCTAGCCTGGTCCAGCGGCATCTCGGGTGAGATCCGGTAGACGAACGCGACATGCAGGCTGTTGGCCTTGGTGACGACTTCTCGCAGGTCGCCAAGTTCCGCGTTCGTGTACGGGGTGCGCCAGTTGTTGCTTCCGCTACCCCCCGTGCGCGGGTCAGCCGCGGGCCCGTAGAAGAAGCGGTTCATCTTGTTCCGAGCGAGGACCTCCACCTGTTCCAGCCGGTCAGCCTTCGTCCACCGGGCCACCCCTGCGGGTGGGGGGTTGGCCGAGTCCATCCCACCGCGGAATGTGAAGGCTGGCCAGTCCTTGATCGTGACCCGCGCGATCTCCGCGCCAGAAGAGTCCGACGTCAGGAGCTGTTTCAGGGTCTGTGCGGCGTAGAAGGTGCCCACCTTCTGGCCGCCGGAGAGCACGATTCGCTGCCTGCCGGCAGAGTCCGTACCGGTGGCCAGCAGATAGCCCTGATCCGGCAAGGTGCTCGGCGCTGTGACACCGATTGCATTCAGGGCCGCCGCGCTGGCGGGCGTCTCCTGCTCTCCCCCGACGTAGACGGTTGTTCCGGCGCCCGGATCGGTGCCGGTGATGGTGACGCTCGTGTTGTGCGCGGTGAAAGCAGCCACCACGGCGTCAACGGCCGGCTGGTCCGCAGCCGTGCCACGAACAACTGTCAAAGCGGCCGGCAGGTCAAGTGCGGTTCCGGTAACGGACAATTCCCGTGGCTTGGGACTGAGAGATGGGGTGGCTGCAGCGCCACTGGCCGTGGGCGGTGAGCCGATCAGCGTGACCGCAACGAGGAGCGAGGCGAACGCGTAGGCGGCCACTGGGTTTGAAAAGCGCCAGCGTCCCTGACGGTAGCTGCTTCGCATGGGCGTACTCCTGGGCACTTGAGAATCATGACTGGAGCCGATGGCACCTAGCGACTCAAGGAGATACTGGGCTAGACCAGATGGCCTCGTCAATGGATGCGGTCAGCCAAGCAGCCATGATCTTGAATCAGCCTGGATCCGCGGGTCCGCTGGGTGGCGGACCCCGCACGCAGCGGGCGCCCCGGGGCCCTGCGGGTGCCGAAAACCTCGTCCGCGCTGGTCAGATGGCGTCTTGCGTATTCGTGCAGGAGTCCGCCGAGTCGAAGCGTGTCCCTGGCGGCGGGGCCCAAGCCGGTCGCGGCGACCAGGTACAACATCGCCACGGTCCAGAGCAGGAAGGCGGCGCCGGTCGCCCATACCGCCGCGAGAAGCGCGCCGACCGTCGCCCCAACGATCTGTCCACGGCGATCATGATGTCTCATCGATGCACGAAGCCACCGGGCCGAGAGGCAGCGGCACGCTCATCGCCCCACACCGCACGTGCTGTTCGCGGGGACGTGCCGTCCACCACCGCCCGGGCCCAGTGGACCTCGGGTCGCCGGGCGCCGGGGCGGGTCGTACGCGATGATGTCGCCGCCGCCCTGGCCGACGCGGTCCGCTTCCTCGCAAGCGACGCCGGCAGATGCATCACGGGCCAGACCATCGACGCCACCGGCGGAACCCACCTGTGAGTCTCGGCGAAGCGGCTGACGATCTCCGCGAGCCGACGGCACGCGAAGGTGGGTCGGCACTGGGCCGACCGCCGACACCGCGGTCCTCCCCCGACCGGGCTACCGGGCGTCAGGTGTTGACCGGACGCGGGCGACCAGGCGCACGTGGGTGACCAGCCAGTCCAACGGCTCGCCGGCCGGGGTGCTGAGGGCGGCCACCGGGACGAGACGGTTGGTGACGATCCAGTCGTTGCGGGACGTTCCGCTCGCGGGGGGGCGATCTCGAAGCCGACGTCGGTGGGCAACGACTTCCAGTCGGCGTACTCCATGCCGCAAGATCGCGACCTGAATCACCGACTTCTACAACCGGCGCCGCCGGCACTCCGTCTGCGACCGGCGATCACCCATCGACTGAGAACGGTCAGAGACCCGCGCACCGGAGGCCTGGGCCGCATAACGACGCACTCCACGATTCCAGGGGATTGACACCCGTGGGCGAGGCCAGGGAAAGTATTTGCCTAGGCACTGATCACCGCTGTGAGCCCATGCAGTTAGCGAAGCTTGAGTAGGAGGTGCACACAGCTGCCAATTGCGGAATCGCGAACCGATCAGGTGTCGGTAGTTTGCGACTGTTCATGAACAGGACAGGCAATGCGCGCTCCTGGTCGACCCCGGCAAGGGTCCAGGAGGGCGCAGTTCCTGTTACGCCAACACCTAGAGGATGACAAGGAGCAGGTGGTCAGAGTTGTGCGCAGAACAACGAGCAATTCGGAACTGATTTTTGGCTCTAACAGCATCACGTCTCGCCAGGTTATCGAAATGCTCTCGTCGCCGGACATGGCAAGCAGGTGTCGCAAGCTTGGAATCTTCCGATCATATCCGGTCATTGGCGATGAATACTGCGTCATGGCAAGGGAGTTTGTCGCCGCGCATGGCGAGTTGATGACGCGACTCCTCTCTGGCGAAGCCGTCGAGGAGGAGGTGATCCACGTACTCATTCGAAACTATCTCAACTATCCGTCACAAGTGTCGGCCAAGACCTTTTTTGAGATAACGGCCGCCCGCGACCGCGCCCTCAACGCCACTATGATGCGACACCTCTCAGCTCTGCCCCCTCGAGATTCGATCAATATTCTCGGCTATGGAGCTGACTCGTGTGCGGATGAACGCCGGATCGCCGAGAGACTCATCAGGCGGGGGATCTGCAAGGAGGCCACCATTTTTCGCTACAATCCTTTCAGCAGCCTCCAGCATCCCGACATCAATGATCTGCAATCAACCGAGTTGGAAGGGATGGGCGGCACGAAATTCGATGTAATTCTAGCCTTCTGGACACTGCACCACGTCTTTCCTGAATATCGGTGGTCCGAGATAGGCGCTTTCCTGAGACGTGTCGCCCCCGAAGGAACTGTGGTGATACTGGAGGAAGGGGATCTTCAGTCGCCCCCCTCCGCGTCGCCAGCCGAGCGCGCATATCACTTCATGGTCCTTTGCCAAGACATCATCGTCAATCGCGCCCTTCGGCCAGAATGGCTCGGCACTCCAGAGAACTTCTATGCGAAATATTTGAGCAGCCAAGACATGCAGTTGATGGAGGCCTATTTTGCTCGCCCCTTCCAGCGCCATGACCCTTCCATCAACCGTGGAGGCGTCATTGACGAGACGATACTATTCTACGACTGCCCGTAGCCGCGATGGACGTCGATGCCAAGGGCGATAGTACTGTTCTGATGACGCACCTCGGTAGAACGGCTGCCGAGCAGGCGCAGCTTGGCGCTGCGCCACTTCCACCCGTAGGATCTGCGCCCTGCTCGGCGTGCCAATCGCTAACCTGGACCTGTTCGCAGCCACCACTCAGACGCTGGATTCACCACGGCCGAAAATGAGGACATGATGGTGGCCGCTCTGCTGTCGTGCCTCGACCAGTTCATGTAGTACACCAACGTCACTTGATCTTTCGGCTGGCTTGGTGACTGAGTCTGCGCTGGTAGTGGGACCGTCGGACTCGGGCTTGGGATGTTCGATCGTGGGCCGATACCGGGCCCGGACGCGGGTGGTGGACGGTCGGCACCGGCGGCGGGTGCGGCAGGCCCAGCACGAGGCCGCCCGCACCGTCGTCGCCTGGGCCGTACCGCGATGTCGGCGCGGCGGCCAGCATCGCCATCCGTACCTCAGGCGGCAGATCCACAGGTCGTGGATCTTCGTTTCGGTCTGTTCGCGGGCGGAACTACGCCGGCGTGGCATCCCGATCAAGACCGACCAGGCCGCTGGCCCGCTGGCCCGACGTCGCGGCGGACACGGCCGTCACAGCTTCCCGCAGTTGTGGACCGCGACGACCCTCGTCGAGCCGAACCCGGACACCGTGCTGGTACCGCTGGTCGCCGCGTGGCCGGCCGGCCTGGCCGGCACCACGGTCAGATGCAGGCCGCGCTCCGCAGGGCCGGTGCGCTCGTTCCGCTGGCCACCGGCGAGGATCTCCGAAGGTGCGCCTCTGCTCGTCGCTTCGCGCTTGCTAGGTTCCGCACATGATCGACACTGCTGCGGCGGTCGAGTGGGTGATCGCGCACGGCGACGAGCCCGACAGGCACCGACTGGCGACGGTGCTGACAGGGGTGTGGCCGGCGCCGCTGGATGTGGCGGACGCCCTGTTCGCCGACCAGTCTCCCGAGGGTGGTTTCCCGGCGCCCTGGTCACCCGGCGCCCCCTCGGTGGCGGCGACGTGCGAACGGCTTGACCGGATCATCGAGTTGGACCTGCGGTACAGCTCACGGGTGGATCGTTGCGCCGACTGGCTCGCCGCGCTGGTCGCGCCGGACGGCGCGGTGCGCTCCGCCGTGGACACCGGGCACCTGCCGTCGCGGGACCCGCTCTACCTGACCGCCAAGGTCGGCTGGTGCCTGGCGGTCCTGGACCGGCCCGAGGCGGCCAGACCGGCCGCCCGGGCGGTGCGCGACGCCGTCGAGGCCTCAGGGGTCTGGCCGTCGTGCCTCACCACCACCTGGCTCGCCGCCGCCCTGCTGTGGGCGGCGGGGCTGCGCGAGGAGGCAGACCGAGGGCTGGACATCCTGGCGCGACGGCTGCTCGACGCCCCGCCGGCCGACATCGCCCGCGCCGGATGCGCGCTACGGGCGACGTTGCTGCCTCCGGAGCATCCAGTGTTCCGCGTCGTGGTCCGGCGGCTCACCGCCACCCAGCGCCCGGACGGCTCGTGGCCGGTCGACGGCGCCCTTACCGAGCAGGTCGCAGTCGCCATCACCGCGATAGGCGCCGTCGCCGGCCTGGTCTGAAACGCCTCCACCGCAAGGGCGAAAGACCGGGTCAGGAGCAGGGGAGGTCGGCGCAGCCACCCGTGAATCAGCCGCACGGTCGTGGGCACCCCGACCACACGGGGACCACGCAAGCACCGCACGGTGGCCGCGGGGTCAGCGCTGGCGGCGGTTCCAGGGGCCGGTGACGGCGTACGTGATGCCCGGGTTGTAGACGTTGAAGAACATGGTCCGGCCGTCGGCGGAGAACGTCGCGCCGGCCAACTCGCCGAACTCCGGGTCACCGGCGGTGCCGACGTCGACCCGGTTACGTGCGAAGACGAACACCTCCCCGGCGGCAGTCGTACCAAGGATGTGCTGGTCCCCGATCCCGTCCTCGCACATCATGAGGCCCCCGTACGGCGACATACAGATGTTGTCCGGGGCGTCGAACTCCGGGTTCTCCGGTGCCGGGGTGGAGCGGGTGAAGATGGTCTCCAGGCGCAACGTGTTGGCTCGCGGGTCGTACCGCCAGACCTGACCGTCGTGGTCGCGGGCCGAGCCCTGCGCGCGCCGGGCGAACGACGAGACGAAGTAGGCGCAGCCGTCGTTCTCCCCCCACCAGGCGCCCTCGATCTTGTACCCACCGGTGATCGGCTTGCCGTAGTCCTGGGCACGGACCGACTCCGTCGTCGCCAGCGGGTCAGGCACGTCAAGCCACTCGACGCCGGAGAAGGACGTGCCCGCCGTCGTCACCACCGACAGGTCCGGCAGATCCGGGACGTGCAGGGCCTGCAGCACGCCGCCTGCCCGCAGGCTCCCGTGACCGCCGAGCGGCCGGTTCGGCAGGAAACGGTAGAAGCTGCCCAGCGGCGCCACGAACGCGTCCTCGGTCTCGTAGACGATGCCGGTCTGCGGGTCGACCGCGACCGCCTCGTGCTGGAACCGACCCATCGCGGTCAGCGGTGTCGGATCGATGTTGCGAGCATCGTCGTACGGGTCAACCTCGAAGATGAACCCGTGGTCCTTCGCGTACCCGCGGGCACCCGCCTTGTCTTCGGTCTCCTCACAGGTCAGCCACGTGCGCCACGGCGTCCGGCCGCCGGAACAGTTGATGGCCGTGCCGCCAAGGCTGACGTGCTCGGCGACGGCGCGGTTCGACGCGTCGACGGCGAGGGTGCTGGTCCCGCCCCCGGCGGCCGGGTCGTACGTGCGTTCCGGCGGAGCCACAACCGTGATCCTCGCGGTCGGGGAGCACTCATGGTTACGGACCAGGCGGGTGCCGCGCGCCTTGTCGGCGAAGGAACCCATACCGTCGAACCGGCTCGGCACGATGCCACCGTCGGGCCGGACGGTGCCTTCGCGCGACAGCACCGTGTAGCGAAAGCCCACCGGCAGGTCGAGCATGCCGGCCGGGTCAGGCACGAGCGGACCGTACCCGGCCTCCGGGCCGGACACCCCCAGCGCGGGTGCCGCGGTGAACAGGGCGTCGGCCGAACCGGCCACGGCCACGGCGAGACCGACTCCGGCCGAGCGGGACAGGAACTGGCGGCGAGACAAAGACACGGACAAGCCTCCTGGACGTCACGGACCGTCGCGTCCGGCCGACATCGACCCGAATCGCTCGATCCACTACGTCACATCCCGACCCACCCGTCAAGTAGATGACGGTTAGACAGTGGGACCGGGCAGGATGACATCGGCAGTCACCCGAGGCAGTGGCATCGACAGTGGACTCGATCGAGCGCGGCGTGCTGCTCGCGCCGGAGATGCGCACCCGGATGTTCCGGTCGCAGGCCACTGGCGACGGTGACGCTCGCTCGGCCGTCCCCCGGGCTCCACGCCGCGCCCGGTGAGCACGTACAATTGCGAACCTCCGTCGTCGACTACCGTCGTCAACGATGACGCTTGAGCAACCACCACTTCTGGCCAACAAATGGCCACGCTTGGCGGCGGAGCTTGCGACCGCGCTTCACGAGGCGGACGAGGGCGACCTGGTCGACCAGGTCGACAGTCTCCGAGTGCTCCAGGAGCATGTTCGTCGAGGTCCTCGACCGTCCGCCGGTCAACTGACTGGGAGAACTCGGTCCGGTCCGCCCGCCACAGCAGCACCGCGGCGACGGGTTCCCTCCACTTCGGGCCGTACCCATCCTGCGCCAGCACCGTAGCAATGCGGGTCAACGGCCCGATGCTTCGTTGACGCCGTACCGCACCATGACGTGCAAGTCCTCGGCGAGTAGATCCCTTGCGAGGCCACGATCCACGAATGCTGCCAACGATCGGCCGATCTCGTCTCCCGCCACATCAGATAGGTCCTCATCGTGTGCGGCACGCCGCAACGCGTCCAACGCGCGCGGGTCGTCCCAGTTATATCTACCCGGGAAAAACGGCCTACGGCAGCTTTCCTGCGGCCACCGTCACGGTCCCGGAGCAGCCCGGGCCGCCGGGGCTCCCCGCCGGACACGGCGGCACGGTGGCCCCCGCTCATGTGCCCTCTTCGGAGGACCCCGTGGTCCGCCCCGGTCAGGCAACGTCCCTACGTTGGGGCAGGACGATGGCCAGTAGCGCGGCGGCAAGCGCGTAGGCGATCAGCAGCCCGGCCCCGGCCGGCGGGGAGAGGAGCTGCGGTGCGGCCCCGGCCGCGCCCTGGGCCGCCTGGGTGAGCGCGGTGAAATTGGTCAGCGCGGCGGTGGCGCCGCCAGGCAGGAACGGGTAAGCCGTGTTCACCTCGGGAATGAAGAGCAGCAGGTTTTCCCCCATGTAGAGGTACGCGCCCAGGCCGGCCAACGCGATCACCTGGTTGCGGACCAGTGCGCCGATGCCCACGCCCAGTACCGTGTAGGCGGCCATCGCCACGACCAGGCGCAGCAGCAAACCGACGACGACATCGAGTGTTGCGCCGGCGGGGATGTCCCGGACAGCCATCCCGGCGTAGAGCGCGATGCCGGCCGTGGTCGTGGTGATCAGCCCATAGGCCACTCCGGCGACGAGGTAGACGAGGAGTTTCGCGGCCAGCACGCTCCAGCGTCGAGGTGCGAACAGGAACGCGGTCGATATGGTGCGGTGCCGGTACTCGGAGGTGACCGCCGTTGCGCCGAACAGCGCAGGGACGATCACTCCGAGCCCGGCGAGGCCGAGTACCGCCCGGATGCCGGCCTCAGTGTCCATCCCGGGCAGTGGCGGGTTGACGTTCTCCGGGCCGATTACGGTGAGCAGCCCGACCAGGCCGCCTCCGAAGACGACCGCGGCGACCACCGCCCAAATCCAGAGGCGGGTGGCGACCAGCCGACGGAACTCGGCTCGGACGAGGTGGCTCATCTGGTGGTCCTCTTTTCCCCGGTCAACTGCAGAAATGCCTGTTCCAGGTCGGTGCGGTACGGAGTCAGTCCGTACACCCGCAGGCCCGCGCCCGCCGCGGTGTCAGCCACCCGTTCGGCGTTGAGGCCATGGACTCGGAGGGTGCCCGGACCGGTGTTCTCGATCTGGGGCGGGCGACCGTCGGTCGTCCCGACGTCGCCCAATAGCACGGCGAGGAGGTCAGCGTCCGGAGACTGGACCACGACGGCGGGAACGGTTACCGCAGCGAGTTCGTCGAGGGTGCCTTCGGCCATCAGGCGCCCACTGTCGAGCACAACCACGCGATCCACCATCTGCTCCACCTCGCTGAGCACATGACTGGAGACCAGGACGGTGCGCCCCTCGTTGGCGAACTGGCGCAGGAACCGGCGTAGCCAGGCGATCCCCCCGGGATCGAGCCCGTTGGTCGGCTCGTCCAGGAGTAGCACGGGAGCATCGCCGAGCAGGGCCGTGGCGAGGGCGAGCCGCTGGCGCATACCCGTGGAGAACTCGCCGGTCCTCCGGCCCGCGAATCCGGACATGCCCAGGGCCTCGATGACCTCGTCCGCGCGCCGTACCGGCAGCCCGGCCATGTCGCAGTAGATCCGCAGGTGGTCCCGGGCGCTGATTCCTGGGTGACAGCTCGATGCGTCCAGAGCCGCGCCGACGGTACGAGCCGGCTGCGGCAGATCGACGTAGTGTCGGCCACCGATGAGGGCGTCGCCAGAGGTGGGCCGGATCAATCCCAGGATCATCCGCAGGGTGGTCGACTTCCCGGCGCCGTTCGGTCCGAGGAAACCAGTCACCCGCCCAGGCTCCACGGTGAAGCTCAGGTCGGTGACGGCCGGGACGGCACCGAACCGCTTGGTGAGGTTGCGCACCTGCACCCTTACGCCGTCGGACGTCTTCGTGATGCCGGTGAGCGGCTCGTCGTGGTCATCGGGAATCAGTTTCCGGATCGCGGGCATGAGGCATCGCCATTCGTGGTGGGTCGGCAGGGGCCGGTGTGGCCACCGGCCGGGGAAGGACGGACGAACCGGTCAGGACTTCCGGGTGGCCTCTTCGATGAGCCGGACCGTCGCGCGGGGGTCGCTGACCTGGATGACGAGGCGGTTGTAGCGTTCGTCGGTCAGTTCGATGACGACGGCCTGGGCCGGGTCGCGAACGTCCCAGAACACCCGCTCGCCGTCGAGGTGGAAGGTGCCCGCGACGATGACCCCGGGAAGGTGCGCTCCCGGCGCTCGCAGCCCCTTCGACTCCTTGACGATTCCCGGGTCGGCGGTCGCGCCCCTGACGTTGACCAGCGGAATCGTGAGTCGGCTCTTCAATGCCCAGAGCTTGTCGAGGCCTTCGATCTCCACGACGAGGGCCTCGCCGTCGATGTGCACACGTGCCATGTCTCTCTCCTCAGATCTCGTGCCGGCTGAGCTGGTCGGCCACAGCGCCGCCGGCTTCGGTGGTGTGCGTTCCGGACGCGCCGGCCCTGGCTCGCAGGCGCAGACCCAGCACAGCGGCGGTCAGCTCGGTGGCCGGCGCCGCGACGCGAGCGGTCTCGTCAGCGCCCTGATACGTGGCGATCAGAACCCGGCCGAGGGCCTCGTCGAACTCCTGCAAGCAACTGGCGACAATTTCGGCGACCTCGGCGTCGATGGGCGCGCGTTCAACCGCGGCCCTCAGGAGCAGGTCGAAGCCGGGTTGCGCCGCGTCGGCGGCAAGTGCGCGATGCAGGGCCTCGGTGATGTCGTGGGCCGCCGAGACGGCCAGGACGAGTGGTCGCACCTGGTGCTCCACGTGCCAGCGCAGCGCCCTTGTGTAGAGCCCACGCTTGCTGCCGAAAGTCTTGTACAGGCTGTTGCGATGGACGCCGAGTTTGGCCACCAGGTCATCGACGGACGTGCCGTCGTAGCCCTGGTCGGCAAACACCTCCACAGCCGCCTGAACAGCCTGTTCCTCGTCGAACCCGCGTGGTCTTCCCATGTCAACCACGGTAGCGGGTTTAGGAACGACCAGTCAAGAACAGTCGTTCCTAAATTCCGTCGAGAGATGTCCGGTGACTAACCGCAAGCGGTAGGTGACCGTGGGCAACCCGCGCCCGCGTCCCGAACGACCGTCGCCCCAACGATGCGGCTACTCGAAGCAGCCCGGGTCTCCGGCCCCGTAGCGCAGGATCTCGGGCTCAGGTTGCGACAGGTCGACCACGGTGGTCGGTTCCTTTCCACAGTCGCCAGCGTCGATCACCGCGTCGAGGAGATGGTCCAGCCGTTCCTTGATCTCCCACCCCTGGGTCATCGGCTCGTCCTCGCCAGGCAGCATCAGGGTGCTCGACACCAACGGCTCGCCGAGCTCGGCCAGCAGCGCCTGGACGACCGTGTGCCTGGGGACCCGTACGCCCACGGTGCGCTTCCTGGGGTGCAGCAGCCGGCGCGGCACCTCGCGGGTCGCCGGCAGGATAAAGGTGTAGCTGCCCGGGGTGCACGCCTTCACCATCCGGAAAACCGAGTTGCTGACCTGCACGAACTGGCCGAGTTGGGCGAAGTCACGGCACACCAAAGTGAAGTGATGCCGTTCGTCCAGCCGACGGATCTCCCGGATCCGATCCAGACCGGACCGGTTGCCCGGCTGACAACCGAACGCGAAGCACGAGTCCGTCGGGTAGGCGATCAAGCCGCCGCTGCGGATCAGGTCGACGACCTGCCGGAGGACCCGGGGCTGCGGGTTGTCCGGGTGCACGTCGTAGTACCTCGCCATACGCCCGAGACTAGGTGTTGCCCGGACGACGCGCCTCCCCCAGTTCTGGTACGGCCACCTCGACGCGGTCGCCGCAGTTCGCACGGTCAGGGGGTCGACGGCGGCGTCGTGGCGGTCAGCACGGTCGCCGCCGCGGCGAGGCCGAGGAGGCAGGTCAGGGCCGCGACGCCGGCCATCCGGCCCGCCCCCGGGGTGACGACCGTCGGACCCGGTGGCATCGACTTCCCGCGCGCCGTCGTGGCCGGTCGCCGCCCAGTAGGGCGGCGCGGTGGGACGCACCTGGCGAGGGCGAGCGCGCCCACGCACAGCGCCGGTGCCGCCACGGCCGGATAGGCCCAGCCGCCGAGCAGCGGGGTGAGCAGTCGCGCGCCGACGGCACCGGCCACCAGGAACGCCGCCGCCGTGCGCCGCCAGGCCAGCATGGTCCGCTCCAGTTGCAGGCCGGGGTCGCCGTCCAGGCGAGGGGGTGTCCCGGGTGGACCCGCCGACGCCGGGCGGTCCCCGTCGCGGGGTGCGGCGGCACGGCTCACCGGACGAGGCCGACCAGGATCAGTCCGGCCGCCAGGACCAGGCCCAGGCCGAGCGGCATCGCCAGCGCGGGTGGCGGCAGGCTCCGACCGAGGCGCAGCGCCGCCTCCGTACGCAGCCAGCCGATCCACGCCTGCACCGGGGCCGCGGCGCCGAGCACGATCAGCACGACGGCCGCGGCGCGGCGCAGCCCGGGCGCGATGGGCAGGGCCAGCGCCTCCAGGGCGATCCCGGCCGCGAAGAGCGCCAGCGACGTACGGATCCAGGCCAGGAAGGTGCGCTCGTTGGCGAGGCTGAACCGGGGGTCGGGATCGACGCCCCGGTCGAAGACCCGGCCGGGCCACCGGCGTCGCCCCGGCGTCCGCGAGGAGGTCTCGTCGTCCGTTTCGACTACCACAGGGCGGTCACTCCCTTTCCGACGGCGATGACGCTGCCGACCAAGGCCAGCCCGATGACCGATCCTCGGGCCCGCTCCTCCGGCAGCCAGCGGGACAGCACCTGACCTCCGGCGATGCCGACGGTCATCGCCACGCCGCAGGCCAGCAGCAGGGGCCAGGACAGCGCCGGCGTGCCCTTGGCTGCCAGCGACAGCACGTTGGTGACCAGGCCGACGACCTGCACGGTCGGCACGAAGCTGCGCTGGCCCCAGTCGGTGCTCACCGCGTAGACGGCCAGGGGCGGCCCGCCGGTGCCCGCGGTGGTGTTGAAGAACCCCGACGTGAAGCCCGACAACACCGGCCCGGCCCGGCCGCGGAGGAAGCGCAGCGGGTTGCCCCGGGCCACCCAGGCGACGGAGATCGCCGTGATCGAGCCGACGCCGATGAGCAGCAGCGGACCGGGCAGGGACGCCACCACCCAGGCGCCGAGGGGGACGGCGACCACGACGCCGACGATCATCTCCACGGCCAACCTGCGGTGCAGCGCCCGGAAGGTCGAGGCCAGGACGACGAGGTTGATCGCGGCGGAGAGCAGGTTCGCCAGCACGACACCGGTGAACGGGCCGAGGATGATGACCAGGAACGGCGCCGCGACCAGCGCGAAGCCGAGCCCGGTGACCCGCTGCATGGCCGCCCCGAGGGCGACCGCCACCACCGCGAGGGCGGCGCCGAGGAGGGCCACCGTCAGCGGGACACGGCGTCGTCAACCACGTCGCAGAGGCGGCGCAGCCGATCCACGGAGATGGTCCGCAGGTCGTCGGCCATCGTCGGGCTGCCGACGACCGACGCCCAGATCGCCCGGCCCGCCAGGAAGCCCGACGCCCCGGCCTGGCAGGCGAGGCGGACGGCGTCGGGGAAGAGTTCGGCGGGTACACCCGACGACAGCACCACCCAGGGCCCGGCGATGGACTCGCTCAGCCGGGAGCAGCCGGCGACGATCTCCGCCGGGGTGCCCTGCCCGGCGGTGGGGACCTCGGCCTTGTAGAGGTCGGCGCCGAGCGAGCCGAGTTCCCTGGCGGCGGCGAGGATGCCGGCGTCGTGGTCGAAGGCGCCGCCCTGGCGGGGGGCGCGGGACACCGGCTCGATGATGCTGACGAGTCCGTTGTCGCGGCACCGCCGCACGAAGTCCGTCACCAGGGCGATCCGGGGGGCGGGGTCCTCGTCGGGGCGCCAGAGCACGAGCAGCTTGAGCGCCTTGGCGCCCTGGGCGCGTACGGCGGCGGGGTCGACGTCGTCGTCGATGGCGACGTCGGCGACGAACTCGGTGGCGCTGGCGGTGAAGCGGTCGGCGGCGGCGATCAGGGCGCACTCGGCGGCGACGGCCTCCTCGGCGATGACGGCGTCCCAGCCGAACTGCTTGTCGACGAGGATCGCCGAGGCGTGGGGGCTCAGCGCGCGGGCCGCCGCGACCTTGAAGGCGGTGATCTGCTCGTCGGTCACCGGCTGGCTCTGGTGGGCGGCGAACATCGCCCGCAGGGCCTCCCGCTGGTCGACGGCGAGCATGGCGTAGCCGCCGGAGGGGCGGGCCAGAACGGTGGGCGACACGGTGGCGACGGTCATGGGGTACCTCCCGGGATTACCAAAGGACGTTGGCAACGTACCATCGGATGGTAGAAAAATAACATCCCTCGGTTGCTCTAAACTCTCCACCGAGCCCCGTGGGGTGACATCCGGCAGGAGGGCCCGGCGTGAGCGTGCAGACGTCCCGTTACGAGAGCGCCCCCCGGCGCCGCACGCAGATCATGGCCGCGCTGCGGCGGGCGGGCTTCCTCTCCGTGGCGGAGCTCAGCGCCCAGCTCGGCGTCTCGCAGATGACCGTCCGCCGCGACCTGCGCCAGCTCGCCGAGTCCCACGAGGTGACCCTCGTGCACGGCGGTGTCAGCCTGCCGCCCGGCGGTGTGGCCGGCCCCGGCTTCGCCTCCCGGGCGCAGACCCACACGCAGGCCAAACTCGCGATCGGGGCGGCCGCCGCCGCCCTGGTGCAGCCCGGCGACACCATCGGCATCGACAGCGGGACCACGGCCGCCGAGGTGGCCCACGCCCTGCCCGCCGAGTTCGAGGGATGCGTGGTCACCCACTCGGTGCCGGTGCTGGGGCACATGCTGTCGCGTCCGCGCGCCCGCGTCATCGGGATCGGCGGCGAGCTGCTGCACGACAACCAGGCGCTGGTCGGCTTCGCGGCCCTGGACCTGACCCGCCGCCTGCGGATCCGGATGCTCTTCCTCGGCGCCGGCGCCGTCGACGAGCGCGGGGTCTACGTGCGCTCGGAGATCGAGCTCAGCGCCAAGCACGCCCTGATGGAGATCGCCGACGAGATCGTCCTGGTGGTCGACGCGAGCAAGCTGACCGCCACCGCCCCGGTGCAGGTCTGCGGGCTCGACCGGATCGACAGCGTGGTCGTCGACGCGCCCCTGCCCGAGCCGGTCGCGACGACGGTGCGGCGCAACGGCATCCGCGTCATCACCGCCTGACTTTTCCGGCCCACTCCGCCACCGGCCGCCGGTCCGGCGGGCGGCACCGGGTGTCACGACGCCCTGCGGCGGGCCCTGCCGTCCCGGTAGCCCAGCGGCATGCCCGGCCGTCCAGCTAGCCCAGCGGCGGGCCCTGCCGTCCGCGTAGCCCTGCGGCGGGCCCGGCGGTCCGGGTAGCCCACCAGCACCACCGCGGCGACACGTCCCGTTGCGGGGCGCGTCGTCCTTTTTCGCCCGCCACCGCCGGTCACCGGGACGACCCAGTTTGTTTCCAGCCCTTGACGGGCGGATGAACGCCGGCTAGAACTGCATGCAGTTCTTCACAAGTGTGAGAGAGGCCTCATGGGACTCAGCGGAGATCTGCAGCACGCCCCGGACGTGGTCGACCAGGCCGCCCCCGCGGCCGGAAAGGCCGGCCCCTCGGTGGGCGCCGTGCGGCTGCCCGACGTCCCCGTCGCCGACGTGCGGTGCCGGGTGTTCCGCGCCCGGCCCGCCGAGCAGATCGCGATGTCCTTCGCCCCCCTGACCCACCGGGTGATGGTGCTGGTCGAGGTCGAGCTGGCCGACGGTTCGATCGGCGTCGGCGAGAGCTGGGCCAACTACCCGTCCTGGGCCTGGCGCGAGCGCATCGCCACGATCAGGGAGGGCGTGACGCCACTGCTGCTCGGCACGCGGCCGGCCGACCCCGCCGACGCGCAGCGGGCGCTGATGGCGAAGCTGGGTCCGCTGGGCCGCCAGTGGGGTGCGCCCGGCCCGATCCACCAGGCGGTGAGCGCGGTCGACATCGCGCTGTGGGACCTGGCCGCCCGGCACGCGGGGCGGAGCCTGGCGTCGCTGCTCACCACGCACCCCCGCACCGAACTGCCCGTCTACGGCTCCAGCCTCGGCCCCGCCGGGGTCGCCGAGACCGCGGCGCACTGCGGGGCGCTCGGGCTGACCGCCGTGAAGGTCAAGGTCGGCTTCGGCCGGGACCGGGACCTGGACAACGTCCGCACCACGCGGCGCGTCCTCGGCGACGGGGCGCAGATCTTCGCCGACGCCAACCAGGCGTGGTCGTTGCCCGAGGCGCTGCGGATGCTGCCGGCGCTGGCCGACCTGGGTGTCGCCTGGGTCGAGGAGCCGCTCGCCGGCGACCGGCCGGAGGAACTCGACGAACTCGGCACCCGCACCGGCATGCCCCTGGCCACCGGCGAGAACCTCTACGGCGCCGCGGCCTTCACCCCGTACCTGCGGGGCAGCGGGGTCACCATCGTGCAACCGGACCTCACCAAGGTCGGTGGGATCAGCGAGTACCTGACGGTGCTCCGGGCCGCCGAGGCCGCCGGCAAGACCGTCAACCCGCATCTGTACAACGGCGCGATCGCGACCGCCGCGACCGTGCAGGTGGCCGCCAGCAGCCCGGCGACGTCCCTCGTCGAGTGGGACGTCCGGTCCAACCCGCTGCGCCGGGCCGCCGACGAGTTCCTGACCGCCCACGGCACGGTCACCGTGCCCAACCGCCCCGGTCTCGGTATCGACCTCGATCCGGACCAGCTCGAGCCGTACGAGGAGCAGCTGTCGTGACCGATTCCCCGATCGTCGACGAGGTCCTGGCAACCCGGAGCGCGGTGCGCATCGGCGGCCGGGCGCTCCCGGGCGCCGTCACGGGGGCGCCCACCCTGCCCGTCGTCGACCCGTCCACCGGGACGGCCTTCGCCGAGGTCAGCACCGGCGGCTCGGCCGACGCCGCCCGCGCGCTCGCCGCCGCCACCGCCGCGCTGCCGGCCTGGGCGGCCACCCCGGTGGCGGAGCGCGCCGCGGCCCTGCGGGCCATCGCCGACGACATCGAGGCCCTGGCGACCCGCCCGGACTGGGCCGGGCTGATCACCCGGGAGACCGGCAAGCGGCTCGCCGAGTCCACCGCCGAGCTGGGGCTGACCGTGACCTACTTCCGGGTCATGGCCGACCTCGTCGAGCGGCAGGAGGAGCAACGGCTGACGGTGGTGCCGCAGCACGAGCACCGGGTCGCCGCCCGGCCGGTCGGGGTCGCGGCCGTACTCACCCCGTGGAACTTCCCGGTCTCCATCCCCGCCCGGAAGATCGCACCGGCACTCGCCGCGGGCTGCCCGGTGCTGTTCAAGCCCTCGGAGCTGGCTCCGCTGTCGTCGATGGTGCTCGCCGCGGTGTGCGAGCGGCACCTGCCCGACGGGGCGCTCGGCACCGTCCTCGGCACCCCGGCCGACGTCGTCTCCCCGTGGCTCGCGGCGCCGGCGGTGCGGGCGGTCTCGTTCACCGGTTCGACCCGGGTCGGTCGCCTGGTGGCCACCGAGGCGGCGCCGCGGTTCCTGCGTACGGTGATGGAGTTGGGCGGCTGCGCGCCGTTCGTCGTCCTCCCGGACGCCGACCCGCAGGCCGCGGCGCAGACCCTGATGGTCGCCAAGTACCGCAACAACGGCCAGTCCTGCATCGCGGCCAACCAGATCCTGGTCGCCCGGGAGGTGGCCGGGGAGTTCGTCGAGGCGTTCGTCGAGGCCACCCGCGCCCTGCGCGTCGGCGATCCCCGGGACCCCGGCACCGACATCGGCCCGCTCGCCCCGGCGGGCGACCCGGCGCGCATGGCCGCTCTGGTCGACGAGGCCGTCGCCCGGGGCGCCCGTGCCGTCGCGCCGCACGGCGCGGCGCCGTCCGCCGGGCACTACGCCGCCCCGACGGTGCTGCTCGACGCGCCCGTGGACAGCCGCGCCATGACCGGTGAGATCTTCGGACCGGTCGCGCCGGTGCACGTCTACGACGACCTCGACGCGGCGTTGGCGGTGCACCACGCCACGGGCTACGGGCTCGCCGGCTACGTGTGCGGCACCGACCTGGACGCCGCGCGGGCGGTCGCCGACCGGCTGCGCGCCGGCATCGTCGGGATCAACACGGGCACGCCGAACACGCCGTGGGTGCCGTTCGGCGGGCTCGGTGACTCGGGCGTCGGCTACGAGGGCGGCCGGCCGGGCCTGGAGGCGTTCCAGACCCACCTCAGTGTCGCCTCCCGCCCGGTGGGGGCCTGAGCGTCATGCGCCTGCTCATCGGCCAGACCGGCGCGCCGACCGCCGTCGTCAACGCGAGCCTGCGCGGCTTCCTGGAGGGCGCCGAGGGACACGAGGTCCTCGCCCTGCGCGGGGGCCCCGACGGTCTCGTCGACGGCCGGCTCACCCCGGTCACCCTCGCCGACGTCCCGCCAGCCTGGACCCACCGCGGCGGGTCCTGGCTCGGCGCCGGTCGCCGGGCGGTCACCGGCGACGACCTCGACGCGGCGGTCGCGACGCTCGCCGAGCACCGCGTCGAGGGGGTCGCGCTGATCGGCGGCAACGGCACGATGGCGCTGCTGCGGGCCCTCACCGAACGCGCCGAGCAGGCCGGGTTGCCCCTGTGCACCGCGGGCATCCCCAAGACCGTCGACAACGACCTGGTCGGCGTCGACCACTGCCCGGGATTCGGCTCCGCCGCGCGCTACCTGACCCGGGTCGTGCCCGACCTCGCCCGCGACCACGCGGCCATGCGGGCGATCGAGCCGGTACGCATCGTGGAGACCCTGGGCCGGTCGGTGGGCTGGCTGGCGCTGGCCGCGACGTGGCACCGGGAGGACCCGGCACACGCACCGCACCTCGTCCTGCTGCCGGAGGTGCCGTTCGACCGGGCGGACTTCCTGCGCCAGGTCGACGACGCCCTGCACGCGCACGGCCGCGCGTTCGTGGTGACCAGCGAGGGCGCCGCCCGCGAGCTGACCGACGAGCCCTTCGAGGCGGCCAACCACACCAGGATCCTGCTGGGCGGGGTGTCCCGCCGGCTCGCCGCGCTGGTCACCGCCGAACTCGGGGTCGCCGCCCGCGGCGAGGTCCTCGGCATGGTGCAGCGCTCGGCCGGCGCCCTGGCCGGCGACGTCGACCGCCGGGAGGCGACCGAGGCCGGACGGCACGCCGCGCGGCTGCTCGCGGACGGGCGCAGCGGACTCATGGTCGGCCTGCACCGCGTCGGCACCGACCCCTACGCCGCCGGGTACGACCCGGTGCCACTGGCCCAGGTGGCCGGCCACACCCGACCGGTACCCGCGCCGTGGCGCACGACCGACCCCGCCGACCTCGGCGACTTCCACGACTGGCTCACCCCTCTCATCGCCTGAGTGACCCCTCCATCGAAAGGCAGGCACATGCGGCACAGGTACCTGAGCGCGGCGCTCGCCCTGGCCCTGGTCGGCGGACTCACCGCCGGCTGCGGCTCGGACTCCGCCGGCTCCGCCAACGAGATCAACCTGATCATGTCGAACCACCCCTGGCAGCGGGCGATCGAGCCGTTGATCGACGACTTCGAGAAGGAGTCGGGCGTCACGGTGAAGGTCCAGACGTTCGCCGAGCAGCAGATGCGCGACAAGGTGCAGCTCAACCTCCAGTCGCGCAGTGCCTCGATGGACGTGTTCATGACGCTGCCCTCCCGTGAGGGCCCCCAGTTCGCCAAGTCCAACTACTACGAGCCGCTGGACGACCACGTCGGCAAGGCGGGGGCGGACTACGACGTCGACGACTTCCCGGCCGCCGTACGGGCCGGCATGACCGTGGACGACAAGCTGATCGCCGCGCCGATCAACGTCGAGGGCGTGGTGCTGTACTACCGCACCGACCTGTTCGACAAGTACGGCGTCACGCCGCCGAAGACGCTCGACGAGCTGACCACCGCCGCCGAGACGATCAAGCAGAAGTCCGGCGGCAGCGTCACCCCGATCGCGTTGCGCGGGCAGTCCGCGGCGCTGCCGTTCACCTTCGGCCCGTTCCTGCACTCGCAGGGCGTGAGCTGGACCAAGCCCGACGGCACGCCCAACTTCGACGACCCCAAGGCGATCGAGGCGATCGACCGCTACGCCACCCTGGCCCGCGAGTACGGCCCGCCCGGCGTCGTGAACAACACCTTCACCCAGTCCTCGGCCCTGTTCGCCGCCGGCAACGCCGCCATGGAGCTGGAGTCGAGCAACGAGGTCAGCAGCATCGTCGACCCCAAGACCTCCAAGATCGCGGACAAGATCGGCGTCCTCGACTTCCCGGCCGGCGCCGCCGGTTCCAAGACCACCGTGCTGTCCTGGGGCCTGTCGGTCTCCTCGTTCTCGAAGAACAAGGACGCGGCGTGGAAGTTCGTGCAGTGGGCCACCAGCGCGAAGACGCAGCTGGAGCTCACCAAGTCCGGCATCGCCCCGCCGCGCACCTCGGTCAGCCAGGACCCCGCCTACACCGCCACGCTCAACACCGAGACGCTCAAGCAGTGGAACGCGGCGCTGACGAAGGCGCAGACCGACGGTGACACCGAGGTCGGGCCGGTGGGTGTCGCGGCCCCCGAGATGCGCAAGGTCATCGGCGACGCGGTGGGCACCGTGATCCTCGGCCGGGCGAGCGCCGCGGACGCGGCCAAGCAGATCCAGGACGGCCTCACCCCGCTGCTGGCGAAGAACAGCGAGTAGGAGCCTCATGAGCACCGACACGACGACGAAACGCCCGACCGGCCCCCGCCCCGCCAGCACGGCGGGGCGGGGGGCGGGGCGCCGGCCGAGAAGGACGGTGCATCCGACCGCCCGGGGGATCTGGCCCTTCGTGGTGCCGGCCGCCGTGGTCACCGCCCTGCTGGTCCTGCTGCCGATCGCGTACACCGTCTGGTTGTCGGTGACCGACCGGCAGTCCGACGGCACGAACACGGGCTTCCTCGGGTTCGACAACTACGCCCAGATGTTCGCCAACCCGGCGTTCTACAACTCCCTGAAGGTCACGCTCTTCCTCTTCGTGGTGTGCCTCGCCGTGGAGACCGTGCTGGGACTCGCGCTCGGCTACGTGATGAGCCTGGACGTGCCCGGCCGGCGCGTCTTCCAGGGCATGATGCTCATCCCGGCGATCACCGCGTCGGTGGCGGTCGGCCTGCTCTGGCTGCTGATCATGGATCCGTCGCTGGGGGCGGCCAACGAACTGCTGGCCGTCATCGGGATCGACCCCGTGGTCTGGCTCGGTGACCCGTCCATCGCGCCCTGGTCCATCGCGCTCGTGGACATCTGGCAGTGGACGCCGTTCATGGCGCTGATCATCTCCGCCGGCATCCGGTCGTTGCCGGAGGAGCCGTTCGAGGCGGCGGCCATCGACGGGGCGAGCGGCTGGCGTACCGCGTGGAACATCGGTCTGCCCCTGCTGCGGCCGGTGCTGATCGTCGCGATGCTGCTGCGCACCGTCGACCTGGTCCGCTTCTTCGACACCATCTACATCATGACCCAGGGCGGGCCGGTCGACTCGACGAACACCCTCAACGTGTACGGCTACAACGAGGCGTTCATCAACCAGGCGCCCAGCTACGCCGCCGCCCTGCAGATCGCCCTGCTGGTGCTCGTCGTACTGATCGCCACCGTCTTCACCCTGGTCCGAAGGAGGGCCGCGAAATGAGCGCGGGCAAGCGGCTGGTCGGCGTCTACACCGCGTACTTCCTGTTCGCCGTGGTCTTCTTCGGCCCGGTGCTGTTCATGCTCTGGTCGTCGCTGCGGCGCAACGTCGACATCACCGGCTCCCTGTTCGACGTGGCCTCGCCACTGACGCTGGAGAACTTCACCAACCTGTTCGAGCGGTTCGAGTTCGGCCGCTACATCGTCAACAGCTTCATCGTGGCCGGCGGCTCCACCCTGCTCGGCCTGGTGCTTGGCGCACCGGCCGCGTACGTGATCGTCCGGCGGCAACTGAACACGTTGGGCTTCGTGACGTTGCTCGCCCGGATGGCACCCGGCGTGCTGTTCGTGCTGCCGCTGTTCGTGCTCTCCATCCGGATCGACGCCCCGTCGAACACGGGGCTCAACTACGCCCTGCTCATCGTGGCGCATTTGATCGTCACGCTGCCGCTGTGCATCTGGCTGCTGATCCCGTTCTTCGAGGAGATCCCGATCAGCATCGAGGAGTCGACGCTCATCGACGGCGCCTCCACCTGGCAGCGGTTCCGCATGGTGGTGCTGCCGCTCGCCATGCCCGGCGTCTCGGTGGCACTCACGCTCAGCTTCGTCTTCTCCTGGAACTACTTCCTGTTCGCCCTGGCGCTCGCCAACGACCAGACGCTGCCGCTGACGGTCATCGCCTTCAACTTCATCGGCCAGGGATCGAACGACTTCGGCGGTCTGATGGCCGCCAGCACGCTCATCTCAGCGCCGGCCCTACTGCTGACGATCTTCGCGCAGCGGTGGCTGGTGCGTGGAATCACCGGAGGTGCCGTCAAGTGACGACCACCAGTGTCCGTGCCCGCTTCCTGGGCGACGGACGGATCGACTTCGAGCGGGCCACGCTCGGCCCGGTCGCGAACGGGCAGGTACGCGTACGCGTCGACGTCTGCGCCCTCTGCGGCTCGGACAAGCGGCTGCTGCGGTCGGGCTCACCCGTGGTGCCGGGGCACGAGATCGCCGGCACCGTGGTCGACGTCGGCGCGGACGTCACCGTGCCCGTCGGGACCCGCGGCATCGTCTACATCCCGGTCTTCTGCGGTACGTGCCGGCGCTGCGCCGCCGGCCGCACCAACCAGTGCCTGCACCTGCGGGAGCTGATCGGCTGGCAGCGCGACGGCGGGTTCGCCGAGCACGTCGACGTGCCGGCCCGCTGCCTGCTGCCGGTGCCCGACGACGTGCCGCTGGACACGGCGGTGCTGGGTCTGGACACCGTGGGCACCGCCGCGCACGCCCTGCGCCTGTGGCAGCGCACCCAGCCCGACGGCGTCGACCGGGCGCTGGTCATCGGCGCCGGCCCGTTGGGCCTCGGGGTCGTCGCCGTGGCGGGCGCCTTCGGCGTCGGCGAGGTGGACGCCTTCGACCCGCACGAGGGTCGCCTCGCCACGGCCGTCGAGCTGGGCGCCCGGGCCGCCGGCGACCTGGCGGCGGAGAACCAGTACGACCTCGTGGTCGAGGTCAGCGGCGCCGCGGCGGCCCGGGAGACCGCGCAGCGGGTGGTCGCGCCCGGCGGCGCGGTGATCGCCCTCGGCGAGTCCGACGAGCCCTACACGATGCCCGCGACGCCCCGCTGGCGGCGCACCGACTGCTACACGGTGCGTTCCTTCTACTTCCCCACCAGCGAGGTCGAGGCGAACTGGGACCTGCTGCGCGGCCACGGCGCCGCGCTGCGGGACCGGCTGACGGTGCCGGTGACCCTCGCCGAGCTGCCGGACGCCTTCGCCCGCTTCGTCGCCGGCGACTACTTCAAACCCTGCATCGTGTCGGAGGACGCCTCATGAACCAGCCGCAGCACCTGCTCATCCTCGCGGTCGACCAGCGTCCCTGGCTCACCCAGGCGCTCTACGGCCACACCGGCACCGCCACGCGCGGCCAACGCGCGGCGATCGCCGACGGCAAGCACATGGTGGTGGAGGGTCTCCTCGCGGCGCTCGCGGACGAGCCGAGGCTCGCCGCGCACGCCGGCATCCTCGTCGACGCGACGCTCGGCCCCGGTGTGGCCGAGCGGGCCCACGCCAACGGGGTGACCGTGAGCATGCCGCTCGAACGCGGTGGTTGCGAGATCTACGAGACCGAGCCGGCCGACCTCAGGTCCCACCTGGAGCACCACGGACCGGAGCTGCCCAAGGTCCTGGTCCGCTACAACGTCGAGGGCGACGTCGACGGCAACCGCGTCCAACGTGCCCGGCTGGCCGAGGTGTCCACGACGGTCCGCGACACCGGTGGCCGTTTCCTGTTCGAGCTGCTCGTGCCGCCCACGCCCGCGCAGCTCGACGCCGTCGGCGGCGACCCGGGACGGTTCGAGCGGGAACTGCGTCCCGCGCTGGTGCACCGCGCGATGACCGAGCTGCTCGAGGAGGTGCCGGTGGACGTCTGGAAGCTGGAGCACCTCGACCGGCAGGAGCACTACCGCACCGCGGCCCGGATCGCGGCCGAGGCCGGCGGCGAGTGCATCCTGCTCGGCGCCAACGCGCCGGCGGCGCGGGTCGAGGGGTGGCTCGCCGACGCCGCCGCCGCCGGATTCACCGGCTTCGCTATCGGGCGTAGCATCTGGTGGGACGCGCTGCGCGGGCTGCTCGCCGGGGACCTGGCCCGCCCTCAGGCGGTGGCGGCGGTCGCCGCGAACTATCGCGGATTCGCCGCCGCGTTCCTCGCCGCGGTGCCGGTCGGGCCCGAGCCGCACGAGTGAGGACACCAGTGACGCCACCTTCCCCGCCCCGGCCCCCCGCCGCGACGCTGCCGGCGCCCGCCACCGCGCCCGCGCAGGAGGCGGACCCGCACACCGGTGAGCGGGTCGGCGAGCTGCTCTACCGGACGCTGCGCGACCGGATCATCTCCGGCGAGCTGCGGCCCGGCACCCGGCTGAGCGTCCCGGCGTTGGCCGAGGAGTTCCGGGTGAGCCGCAGCCCCGTGCGCGACGCGGTGATCCGCCTGGTGCAGGACGAACTGGCGCGCGAGACCCTCAACCGCGGCGCGGTCGTCGCCCGCATTGAGGGCGAGGAGCTGGTCAGCCTCTACGAGGCCCGCGAGGCTCTGGAGTGGGCGGTGGCCCGGCTGGCGGCGCAGCGGTACAGCCCGGCGCTGCGCCGCCGCCTGCTCGCCCTGATCACCGAGCACCGGCAGGTCGCGGCGGACGGCGACTTCGCCCGCCACATCGAGCTCGACGCCGCGTTCCACCGGGAGATCCGGCAGGCCGCGCAGAGCCCGGTGCTGACCCGGATGCTCGACGGCGTCCAGAGTCGGGTCCTGATCGCGATGCGCTCGACCAGCCTCACCGGCGGCATGGCCCAGGCCGTCGCCGACCACCAGGCCATCTTCGAGGCGCTCTGCTCGGGTGACCCCGACGCCGCGGGTGAGGCCGCCCGGGCGCACATCCGCCGACTCAAGGAGCTGCTTCGTGCCGCTTACTGAAGCCCGCACGATCGCCGCCGTCCGGTGCCACGGTCCGGGCGACGTACGCGTCGAGCAGCTGCCCGAGCGCGCCCCGGGCCCCGGCGAGGTGGCCATCGAGCCCCTGGCCGTCGGGGTCTGCGGCACGGACGGCCACATCGTCGGCGGCAGCTTCCCGGCGGCCCGCCCGGTCGTGCTGGGCCACGAGGTCTGCGGACGGGTGCGGGAGGTCGGCCCCGGGGTCGACCGGCTCGCGCCCGGCGACCTCGTGACCGTCGAGCCCCACGACTACTGCACCGCCTGCGCGTACTGCCGGCTGGGGCAGGAACACCTCTGCGACGCCAAGCGGGGCTACGGCGTACGGCTCGACGGCGGGATGACCGAACGCATGGTCGTGCCGGCACGGATCGCCTACCGGCTGCCCCCGGACACCCCACCGTGGATCGGCGCCCTCACCGAGCCGCTCGCGTGCTGCATCCACGGCATGGACCAGCTCGCGCCCCGCTCCGGCCTGCCCGTGCTCGTCTACGGCGCGGGCCCGGCGGGGGCGATGATGGTGGCGCTGGCCCGCTCCCGGGGGCTCGCCCCCGTCGTCGTCATGGATCCCCGCCCGGACCGCCGCGACCTCGCGCTGCGCATGGGAGCCGACGCCGCCCTCGATCCGACCGACCCGGCCAGCGAGGCGGCGGCCCGGGCCCTGACCGACGGCCTGGGCTTCCCGTACGTCGTCGACGCCGTCGGCTCGGCGCGCCTGCTGGAGTCCGCGATCGGCATGGCCAGCCGCGGCGGCCGGATCCTGGTCTTCGGTGTCGCCCGGCCGGACGAGGAGGCCCGGGTACGCCCCAACGAGGTCTTCGCGCGTGAGCTGACCATCGTGGGGGCGGTCATCAACCCGTACACCCACCACCGCGCCGTGGGCATGCTTCCGACGCTCGGTCTGGACCGGCTGCGGCCGGCGTTCTTCCCGTTGGAGAAGGTCTCGCAGGCGCTCGAGGCCCAGGCCGTCGGACAGGCCGACAAGGTCTTCGTCGCCCCGCACGGCGTCGAGGCCGCCCGCCGGTAGCCAGGCGGAAGCGGGCGGGTCCACCCGTGCGACGCCACCGGGGCCGGGCCCCGGTGGCGTCGCACGGCGTTGCCGACTTTTGACCGTCCGGACGAAAGTTCAGACGATCTCGCACAAACATCTAGACATTTAGATTTAAGAATCATAGTGTTGCCCTCACCAGGCAGCGGCGTGCCAGGCCAACCATCAGGACATGACAACGATGTCCGTTCGATGTCCGGGCCCGCCGCTGAGCCCGAGCGCCGCGCGACGACGTACGTCGTTGTCCCGCTCCCCTGGAGGAGAAGAATGCTCGGATCGTCCCGACGAGCACGCGTACCCCTCGCAAGCGCCTTCACCGTTGTCGTCGCCCTCGCCGGCCTGTGGCTGTCCCCGCCGAGCGCGGGTGCGGCTCCGCCGCCGCAGGAACCCGGTGTCACCCTGCGCGTCTTCGACCTGCAGGTGCCGCTCAACAACCTCTGCACCCTGAAGGCCGGCCAGACACCGAACGTCGACAAGCTCATGCCGACGGTCGACTGGACGAGCGCGGCCGACTTCGGCATCGAGGACCACTTCCTGGTCCACGTCCTCGGCAACGTCAACATCACCCAGGCCGGCAGCTACACCTTCCGGCTCATCAGCGACGACGGCTCCCGCCTGCTGATCGACGACACGCTGATCGTCGACCACGACGGCGCGCACGGCCCGGAACCGAAGGACGGCGCCGTCGACCTGACCACCGGATACCACTCCCTGCGCATCGAGCACTTCGAGCGTACGGGCGGCCAGCAGCTCACGTTGCAGTGGCGTACGCCAGGCTCCAGCACGTTCGTGACCGTCCCCAACTCGGCACTGAGCACCGACGCCGGCGTCGTCCGGGTGACCGCGCCCGGCCGCAAGGAGTGCGAGGCCAGTGGCGACTCCCCCGGCGACGGGCTGCCGCTCACGTCGGTGCACCCGAACTACACCCTGACCGACCTGCGCCCGAGTGGTTTCCAGCCGCAGGTCACCGGGTTCGACTGGTTCCCCGACGGCCGGCTGGCCGTGGCCACCTGGGGCGGTTCCCTAACCACCGTGGGCGAGGTCTGGATCCTCGGCAACGTCACCGGCAGCACCAGCCCCGGCCAGGTGACCCGGCAACGGGTGGCCACAGGGCTCCAGGAGCCGATGGGGCTCAAGATCGTCGACGGGAAGATCTACGTCTCGGAGAAGGCGAAGCTCACCGAACTCAACGACACCAACGGCGACGGGGTGACCGACCAGTACCGCACCGTGGCCACCTGGCCGTTCGGCAGCAACTTCCACGAGTTCGGGTTCGGCCTGCTGTACCGGGACGGCTACTTCTACCTGAACCTCTCGGTCTCCATCAACTACGGCGGCGCCACGACCGACCCGCAGCCGGCCCCGAACCGGGGCACGACCATCAGGGTGAACCGGAGCACCGGCGCGATCGACTACGTGGCCGGCGGCCTGCGCACCCCGCACGGCATCGGCTGGGGCCCGGAGGGCGACATCTTCGTCACCGACAACCAGGGCGGCTGGCTGCCGTCGTCGAAGCTCGTGCACGTCAAGCAGGGCCGCTTCTTCAACCACTACATGAACCCGGCCGGCCCGTTCGACAACAACCCGGTCACCCCGCCGGTCCTCTGGCTGCCGCAGAACGAGATCGGCAACTCGCCGAGCACCCCCGTCATGCTCAACCAGGGCCCGTTCGCCGGGCAGATGCTCATCGGCGACGTCACCTACGGCGGGCTCCAGCGCGCGTACCTGGAGAAGGTCAACGGCGAGTACCAGGGCGCGCTGTTCCGGATGACCCAGGGCCTGGAGGCGGGGGTGTCCGAGGTGTCCGTCGGGCCCGACGGCGCCATCTACACCGGCGGCCTGCACGGCGGCGGCAACTGGGGGCAGGAGGGCAAGCTCAGCTACGGCCTGCAGAAGATCAGCCCCAACGGCGGCAACAACTTCGACATGCGGGCGATGCGGGCCCTGCCCAACGGCTTCGAGATCGAGTACACCCAGCCCCTGTCGGCGACGACCGCCGCCGCGCTGGCCAGCAAGTACCGGGTCAAGCAGTGGCGCTACGTGGCGACGGCCGCGTACGGCGGGCCGAAGATCGACGAGGAGACGCTGTCGGTCTCCTCGGCCACCCTGTCGGCCGACGGGAAGACCGTCACGTTGGCGATCAACGGCCTAAAGGCCGGCCGGGTGGTGCACGTCCGCTCGCCCCGGCCCTTCTCGGCGAGCAACGGCCAGTCGCTCTGGAGCACCGAGGTGTGGTACACGCTCAACGCCATCCCGGGTCAGCAGCCGCCCGTCAACCTCGCGCTCGGCAGGGCGGCGACCGCCGACAGCTCGTGCTCGCCCACCGAGGGCCCGGCCAGGGCCGTCAACGGGACGACCACCAGCGGCAACCTCGACAAGTGGTGTTCGACGGGCGCGACCAAGTGGATGCAGGTCGACCTGGGTGCCAACCAGAGCCTGAACCGCTTCGTCGTACGGCACGCGGGCGCCGGCGGCGAGAACACCGCCTGGAACACCCGCGACTTCACCATCCAGACCAGCACCAACGGCACCTCCTGGACGACCACGACGAACATCACCGCCAACACCGCCAACACCACCACCCACGACATCTCCCCCACCCAGGCCAGATACGTCCGACTCAACGTCACCAAGGCCACCAACACCTCCGACAACGCGGCCCGGATCTACGAGTTCGAGGCCTACGGCGGGCAGACCGCGACCGGGAACCTCGCGCTGGGCAGGGCGGCGACGGCCGACAGTTCCTGCTCGGCCACCGAGGGCCCGGCCAGGGCCGTGAACGGCAGCGTGTCCGGCGGGAACAGTGACAAATGGTGTTCGACGGGCACCACCAAATGGCTGCAGGTCGACCTGGGCACCACCCGCAGCGTGAACCGGTTCGTCGTACGCCACGCCGGCGCCGGCGGCGAGAACACCGCCTGGAACACCCGCGACTTCACCATCCAGACCAGCACCAACGGCACCTCCTGGACGACCACGACGAACATCACCGCCAACACGGCCAACACCACCACCCACGACATCTCCCCCACCCAGGCCAGATACGTCCGACTCAACGTCACCAAGGCCACCAGCACCTCCGACAACGCGGCCCGGATCTACGAGTTCGAGGTCCACGGCCCCGCAGGCGACACCGGCCGCGTCACGCTCCTCGACGGGTCCCACCTCGACAACTTCGAGAGCACCAACGGCACCCCGGCCACGTGGCCGCTGGCCAAGGGCGGCGTGGAGGTCCTCGGCGGCGACATCCGCAGCCGGCGCGCGTTCGGTGACTTCCGGCTGCACGTCGAGTTCTGGCTGCCCAACCTCCCGCCGGACGTCACCGGTCAGGCCCGCGCCAACAGCGGGATCTACCTCCAGGACCGCTACGAGCTCCAGGTCCTGGACTCCTTCGGCGACACCACCCCGGCCAACGACGAGGGCGGCGCCATCTACGGAAAGATCGCGCCATCGGTCAACGCGGCCAGCGCGCCGGAGACGTGGCAGACCTACGACGTCACCTTCCGGGCGGCCCGCTTCGACAGCGCCGGGGTGAAGACGGAGAACGCCCGGGTCACGGTCGTGTGGAACGGCGTCACCGTCCACGACAACGCGGTGATCAACGGGCCCACGGGCAACGGCGCCCCGGAGGGACCCTCGGTGGGGCCGATCCGGCTGCAGGACCACGGCGACCCGGGCCTCAACGTCCACTACCGCAACATCTGGGTCGAGCCGACGAGCTGACCGTACGCCCGGGGCGGGGCGACCGCGCGGGTCGCCCTGCCCCCGGCCCGCATCCCGCGCAGGCCTGAAGAATCCCCGTCCGTCGCACGGGCCCCGCGCCCGCGCCGACCCGTCCACATCGGAGACGGCATGACACGTCGCGCCCGCATCCGCACCCTGCCGCTGGCGGCCGCCCTCACCCTGCTGGCCGCCCTGCTCACGCCGGTGTCCCCGGCCCGGGCGGCGCCCGCGAAGACGCCCCCGCTGACCACGCCGTGGACCAGCCAGGCCCTCACGGGCACGCCCCTGCCGGAGTACCCCCGGCCGCAGATGACCCGGCCCGACTGGCTGAACCTCAACGGCGAGTGGCAACTGCGCCAGTCCGCCACCGACGACGCCCCGCAGTTCGGCACGGACCTCCCCGAGCGGGTGAACGTGCCGTTCCCGGTGGAGAGCGCCCTGTCCGGCGTGCGGCGCGCCGCGAACGACAACCGCCACTACCTGTTCTACCGACGCACCTTCACCGTGCCGGCCGACTGGTCCGGCCGCCGGACCCTGCTGCACTTCGGGGCGGTCGACTGGCAGAGCACCGTGTGGGTCAACGGCGCGCAGGTCGGCGGGCACACCGGGGGCTACGACGCCTTCACGTTCGACGTCACGCCGCATCTCAACGGCGGCACGAACGAGATCGTGGTGAAGGTGTGGGATCCGACGGACAGCCGGCAGAACGGCAGCCTCCCCCCGATCGGCAAGCAGACCAGGACCCCGGGTGGGATCTTCTACACCCCCAGCTCCGGCATCTGGCAGACCGTCTGGTTGGAGCCGGTGCCGACCGCGTCGATCAGCGGCGTCGACGTGTATCCGAACCTGTCCACCAACACGCTACGGGTGCGGGTGTCCACCCGGGGCAACGTCACCGGACACAGCGTGCTGGCCGAGGCGTTGAACGGGAGCACGCTGGTCGGCTCGGCCACCGGTGGCTTCACCGACTTCAGCGTGCCGGTGCCGAACGCCCGCCGGTGGTCCCCGGACGATCCGTTCCTCTACGGCCTACGGGTGACGCTGCGCAACGCGGGCGGCGCCCAGGCGGACCGGACGACGCACTACTTCGGCATGCGGGAGATCACCACCGGGATGGTCGGCGGGGTGCTGCGCCCGAAGCTCAACGGCCAGTTCGTGTTCCAGGCCGGCACCCTCGACCAGGGGTACTGGCCGGACGGGCTCCACACCGCCCCCACCGACGCGGCACTCGCCTTCGACCTGCAAAAACACAAGGACCTCGGGTTCAACATGGTCCGCAAGCACATCAAGGTCGAACCGCAGCGGTGGTTCTACCACGCCGACCGCCTCGGCCTGCTGGTGTGGCAGGACGTCCCGTCCCTCACCGCGCAGGACGTCAACGCCGACAACGCCCAGCAGGCACAGTTCGAGGCCGAGGCGAGGGAGATCGTCGACGAACACCGCAGCTCCCCCTCGGTGGTCGCCTACACGGTCTACAACGAGGGGTGGGGCGAACGCGCGCTCGCCGACACCCGGCGGGTCGGCCAGAACGTGAAGAACCAGGACCCGACCCGGCTGGTGAACGTGCACAGCGGCCACAACTGCTGCCAGTCCCTCGGCGACCCGGGTAACGGGGACATCGACGACTGGCACATGTACCTCGGGCCCGCCTCGCCGAGCCCGTCGGCCACCCGGGTCGCGGTGCTCGGCGAGTTCGGCGGCCTGGGCCTGCGTACGCCGGGGCACGAGTACAGCCCCAACGGCAGTTTCTTCGCCTACGAGTGGCAGCCGAACTCCACCGCCCTCACCGACCGGTACGTCGGGCTGGTGCAGGGCACCCGGAACCTGATGCTCGGCAAGGGCCTCAGCGCCTCGGTCTACACCGAGATCACCGACGTCGAAGGCGAGCTGAACGGCTTCCTCACCTACGACCGCCGGATCGTCAAGATGGTCGAGTCCCGGGTCCGGGCGGCCAACCAGGCGCTCATCGACGCGTCCAGGTCGCTCGGCGACAACCAGCCGGTCGCCCTGCCGCTGAACACGCGACGGTCGTTGCAGGTGACCACGCCCGGACACACGCAGAGGTACCTGCGGCACCAGGACAGCCTCGCCTACACCGAGATCGTCGACCCGGGCAGCACGGCGCTGCTCAAGAACGACGCCACCTACACGATCCGGGCGGGGCTGGCCGACGCCAACTGCTACTCCTTCGAGTCGGTCAACTTCCCGGGGCAGTACCTCCGGCACGCCGCGTCCCGGGTCCGCAACTCGCCGAACGACGGCTCGGCGCTGATGCGCGCCGACGCCACCTGGTGCGCCCGCACCGGGCTGACCGGCGGCGGGGTCTCCCTGGAGTCGTACAACTTCCGGGGCTCGTTCCTGCGCCACTTCAACTCGGAGGTGTGGCTCAGCAACGGCGCCGGCGGCGCCGGCGTACGACACGCCCACCCTCTGGAGCGCGGACAGCACCTGGAACGTCGCCGCGCCCTGGGCACCGTGAGGACCGGACCGCGAGCTGGCGCACCGCCGCCCAGGTCGGTCAGCCGCTCAGTCCCGCCACCGCGGCCCCGACCGCCGTGTCGAGCAGCCGCTCGTCCAAGGGTTCCGCGATGGCGCTGGCGTAGACGGTCACCAGGTTGTGCCCCGCCCGGACGATCACGAAGGCCGACCGCCCGGTGATCCGGGCCCGCCCGCTGCCCGCGCTGAGCCGGTAGTCCACCCGCCAGGACTGCTCGCCCAGCGCGGGTGGCGGCTGCGCGTCGACCGCGAACCGCACCGCCGAGCCGCCCGCACCCCCAAGGGTGAAGCGGGGGCAGGCCCGGCGCGCCGACTCCGCCTCGGCGAGCACCGCGGCGGGCACCGGATCGGCATGCGACCTGACCTCGATCACCAGCTCGGTCGACGCGGTGGCGGTGGGCCCGCGCACCGTGGCGTAGCGGGCCCGCTCCCGGACCCGTTCGACCTCGCCGAGCCGGTCCAGGTAGGAGTCCTCGGCCAGGGGCCGGCAGGCCGGCGGGTCGATCCGGGAGCCGCCGCCCGCAGCCCGGTCGGGCCGGACCTGCCAGCCCCGCGGCAGCACCGCCCGGACCGCGCCCGCCGCCCGGCGGGCCTCCGCGCGGGTGAGCGGCCGACCGGGGTCGCGCCCCGCGACGGACCGCGTGGGCCCCGGGGTGGCGTCGGGCACCGGCGGGACGCCCGCAGGGGGCGACGTCGCCGTGGCGCGGGACGGCTCCGCCACCGGAAGCGGGGCGTACGCCCCGGGGATCCCCGGACCGAGTACCGCCACCGCGAGCAGGGCCGCCAGCGCCGCGACCGCCGCGACGGGCGCCCTGGCACGGGCCGGCCAGGACGGGGTCGGTCCGACCACCGCCGGCCGGGACAGCAGGAACGGCAGGGTGAACGCGACGAGGTAGCCCAGCCACACCAGCGGAGCCAGCAGGTGCGCCTCGACGGTGTCCCACCCGTCCGCCCGTCCGGTCGCCAGGGCGTGCAGGTACTGCAACAGCGCCGCCGCCGTGCCGGCCACCCAACCCGCGGTCAGCGCCCGGCCGACACCGGCACGACGGCCCACCGCGAGCACCACCAGGACCGCCCAGCCGGTGAGCGCGCAGAGCAGCCAGCGCTGTTGTGCCTGCCGGCCCGCCTCGGCCAGGGTGCCCGGCGGGAACAGCTCGGTCCGCCACACGGCGGCTCCCGCACCGATCAGCACGGCGGTCAGGACCGCCGCCACGACCCCCCGGTCCCACCGGCGCGGCGGGCGTGGGTGCCCCTCCCCGGCCCCGCGCAGCAGCAGGCCGACCAGCACCGGGACCAGCAGCGCGAGCAGCGGCCAACCACTACGGGGCAGCGCGAAGACCAGCCAGGCGCGGGCCACGTGGCCGTCGGTCGTCACGGACGCCACCGCCGGCAACGGCCAGAGGACCGCGACACCGGCGGCCGCCGCGACCAGGTACGTGGCCGAACGCCAACCGACCGACCCGGGCCGGCGGGCGACGACCAGTCGCGCCAACAGCACGCAGAGCCCGGCCACCGACGCGGCCAGGAGCCCCGCCAGCGCGGCGACGATCATCGCGACCGGCACCTCCGCCCGGACCGGCACGCCCGAACTGCCCGGAACCGGCAGCACGGTGGCGACGAACGCCGTCGCCGCGAACCCGACGGCCACGCCGACGACGGACCGCCACCAGCCGCCCGCCCCAGCGGCCGCCCGGCGGACCAGCACGGGCAGCAGCCCGAGGTTCAGCAGGACGGCGCCGACACAGACCGCGACGGGCGGGCCGACGGTCGCGTGCGCGGTCAGGAAGAGGTCACGTACGAGGGCGTCGGCGGAGCCCATCGCCAGCATCGCGACCGCGCCGACCGCCAGCCCATGGGTCAGGCCCCCCGGCGGGTCCGCCGGCCGGGCCAGCGCCGCCGCCCGGGCCGCCGGATCCGGATGCCGGGCGAGCAGCCGGCGCCGCCGCGTGGGGCCCACGGCCCCGGCGCGGAGCAACGCGGCCAGGTGCCCGGCGTGGCCGGCGCCGGCGGCGTACCGGTCGGCTTCCCGCTCACGCCGCCGCAACAGCCCGGCCGCCAGCAGCGCGGTCGACACCGCGACGACCGTCGCCCGGCCGAGCGCCGTCAGGTAGGTCGCGTTCAGCCCGAAGAGGGCCACCTCGAGCAGGCCGGCGGCGAGCACCGCGGGCACCGGCAGCCAGATCAGGCCACGGACGGCCGACGCCCAGGCCACGTCCCGGGCGAGGACGTGCGCGAGTTCGTGCGCCACCACGGGGTCGAACCGCGCCGGGTCGGCGTGGGCCACCGCGACGGCCGCCGGGAGCACCACCGTCGGCCGGCCGACCACACCACCGGTGGTGTACGCCTGCCGTACGGGCGGGGCGGCCACGACCAGCCTGGGCCGGTGACGCGCGGCCAGCCCGCTGCGGTCGCAGAGGTCGACGAAGCGCTCCTGCGCGCCCGGCACGGTGAGCCGGCGGCGGAGCCGACGCCGGTCGGCCAGCGGCAGCACCACAACGAGCGCCGCCGCCGCGCCCAGCGCCATCCCCGCCCCGGCGAGCATGACCAGTCCACGTCGGCCGAACTGCCCGGCCAGGCAGCGGTCGCGGGCCGCCGACTGTGCCGCGGCCTCCATCGGATGGGCCCGGGTGCAGATGTCGACGGTGGCCGCCCAGGGTCGGGAGAGCGAGCGGTCGGCGAGGAAGTAGAGGCCGCCGGCGCTGATCCCGACGCTGATCAGGGACGCCAGCACGAGTGCGTAGAGCCAGCCGAGCCGGTCCGGCGGGAGGGGCGGGCCGGCTCCGGGGCCACGGTCGCCGCCGGTCGTGCCGTCCGGAGCCGTACCACCGTCATGGTCGGCCCCGCCGGCACCGGGCCCCGTCATGCGTCCGGCGGATCGACCATCGCGCCGACCGCGGCGTCGGCGAGCAGTTCCGCCCGGCCGGCGTCCAGGCCCAGCGCCACCGCGTGCCGGTGGCACGCCTCACGCAGTCGACGCGCCTGTTCGGGGTCCAGCCCCGGTGGGGCGTCGGGCGGGGCGGGCAGCTCGCGGCGGCGACGCAGCAGGCCGGCCCGGACGGTGGCGGCACCTATCACCAGCACCTCGCCCACGGCGGCGGCCACCACCTGGAGCGCGAGTTCGGTGACCAGGGTGACGTCGATGCCGAAGCCGACCCCGCCCTGCGGGACGGACCAGCTCACGCGGCCCTTCGACAGCTGCCGTCGCCAGTCGGCGGCCACCTCGTCGAAGACCGGTAGTTCCTCGGGGGCGATGCGGCGGACCGCCGCGTGGGCAGCGCCCACGACCAGATCGGCGGCGGCGTTCTGGGGCTCGGTCACGATGCCATCGTGCCGCCACGGCGCCAGCCCGCAGACCCGACAGTAAGGTTTCCGGCACCAGGATCCGTTGACCCGACACGGTGTGCGGGGCCGGGCCGAGGGCGCCGTCGCGTCGGCGGGAGGCAGGATGGGCGGGTGACTGCCCCCACCCGCCCGCCGTCGGCCGTCCTGGACGCGGTGCTCGAACGGTTGACCTACGTCAACGAGGAGACCGGCTACACCGTCGCACGGGTGGCCACCGACCACGGCAGCGACCTGCTCACGGTGGTCGGCGCGCTGCTGGGAGCCCAGCCGGGGGAAAGCCTGCGCCTGTCCGGTCGGTGGTCGTCGCACCCGCAGTACGGCCGGCAGTTCGAGGTGCACTCGTACACCACCGTCCTGCCGGCCACGATCCAGGGCATCCGCCGTTACCTCGGTTCCGGGCTGGTCAAGGGCATCGGGCCGGTGTTCGCCGAGCGGATCGTCGCCCACTTCGGCCTCGACACCCTCCGCGTGATCGAGGAGGAGCCCGCCCGGCTGGTCGAGGTGCCCGGCCTGGGGCCGAAGCGCACCGCGAAGATCACCGCGGCGTGGGAGGAGCAGAAGGCCATCAAGGAGGTGATGGTCTTCCTCCAGGGCGTCGGCGTGTCCACCTCGCTGGCCGTGCGGATCTTCAAGCAGTACGGCGACGCCTCCATCACGGTGGTCAGGAACGAACCGTACCGGCTGGCGGCCGACGTGTGGGGCATCGGCTTCAAGACCGCTGACACCATCGCCCAGGCCGTCGGGATCCCGCACGACAGCCCCCAACGGGTCAAGGCCGGCCTCCAGTACACGCTCTCCGAGGCCACCGACAACGGGCACTGCTACCTGCCCGACGGTCAGTTGGTCGCCGACGCCACCAAGATCCTCAACGTGCCCGCCGACCTCGTCACCACCTGCCTGGACGGGCTCGTCGACGAGGAGGGGGTGGTCCGCGAGACGCTGCCCGGGCCGGACGGCGAGCCGACGGCGGCGGTGTACCTGGTGCCGTTCCACCGTGCCGAGCAGGCCCTAGCCGGATCCCTGCTGCGGCTGCTGCGCGACCGCGTCGACCGGCTGCCCCACTTCGCCGACGTCGACTGGGGCAGGGCGCTGGCCTGGTTGAAGGCCCGCACCGGCACCGACCTCGCCCCCGAGCAGGAACAGGCCGTCCGCCTCGCCCTCACCTCCAGGGTCGCCGTGCTGACCGGTGGCCCCGGCTGCGGCAAGAGCTTCACCGTACGCTCGATCGTCGAACTCGCCGCCGCGAAGCGGGCCAAGGTCACCCTCGTCGCGCCGACGGGCCGCGCCGCGAAGCGGCTGTCGGAGCTGACCGGGCACCCGGCGGCCACCGTGCACCGGCTGTTGCAGCTGCGCCCCGGCGGGGAGGCCAGTCACGACCGGGACAATCCCCTCGACGTCGACCTCCTCGTCGTCGACGAGGCCTCCATGCTCGACCTGATCCTGGCCAACAAGCTCGTCAAGGCCGTCCCGCCCGGCGCGCACCTGCTGCTCGTCGGCGACGTCGACCAGCTCCCCTCCGTCGGCGCCGGCGAGGTCCTGCGGGACCTGCTCGCCGCCCCGGCCGTCCCCCGGGTCCGGCTGACGCAGGTCTTCCGCCAGGCCGCGGAGTCCGGGGTCGTCACCAACGCCCACCGCATCAACGCCGGCAAGCCGCCGCTGCTCCAGGGCCTCAGCGACTTCTTCCTGTTCGCCAGCGACGACACCGACGCCACCGCCGCCCTGACCGTCGACGTCGCCTGCGCCCGGGTCCCCGCCCGCTTCGGCCTCGACCCGCGCCGCGACGTCCAGGTCCTCACCCCCATGCACCGCGGCCCGGCCGGCGCGGCGGCCCTGAACACGCTGCTCCAGCAGCGGCTCACCCCGGCACGCGAGGGGCAACCTGAGCGCCGCCTGGGCGGACGGGTGTTCCGCGTCGGCGACAAGGTCACCCAGATCCGCAACAACTACGACAAGGGCCAGGCCGGCGTCTTCAACGGCACCGTCGGCATCGTCACCGCTCTCAGCACCGACGAGCAGACCCTGACGGTACGCACCGACGAGGACGAGAGCATCGACTACGACTTCGACGAACTCGACGAGCTGGCCCACGCGTACGCCATGACGATCCACCGCTCGCAGGGCTCCGAATATCCCGCCGTGGTCATCCCGCTGACCACCAGCGCCTGGATGATGCTGCAACGCAACCTGCTCTACACCGCCGTCACCCGCGCCAAGAAGCTCGTCGTCCTGGTCGGTTCCCGCCGTGCCCTCGCCGCCGCCGTCCGTACCGTCGGGGCCGGGCGTCGCCACACCGCCCTCGACCACCGCCTCGCCTGAGCGCCTCGCTGCTGCCGCACGCCGGCCCGGGCCGCCGGTCCCCGCCGGGGGCCCTACGCCACCGGACGGGGCGCGGTCGGTGTGGGGCGCAGCGCCGCGAGCTGGATCTGCAACGCCAGCCGCGTGCGCGGCGAGTCGAGATCCACGGCGACGACCTCGGTGAGGCGACGCAACCGGTACCGGAGCGTGTTGGGGTGCACGTGCAGCTGCCGGGCGGCCCGCTGCGGGTCGCCCTGCTGGTCGAGCCAGGCGGCGACGGTGGCGACGTAGTCGGTGCCGTGCTCCCGGTCGTGGGCCACGAGACCGGGCAGGGGGCCACCCAGCAGCAGGTCGACGCTCGGCACGGCGCCGACCACCCGGTGCACGACCAGCTCCGCCCAGTGGTCCTCGAACCGCAGCACCGGGCTCCGCTGCCCGGCCGGGCCGCGCAACGCGAGCAGCTCCGCCGCCTCGGCGCGCGAGCGCGGCAAATCCGCCATGTTCCGGGCGACGCCGCCGGACGCGGCGTACAGACCCGGGTCCTGCACGGCGACGTCGTGGATCAGCTTCTCCATCCACCGCCGCGAACCGGGCGAGGTGCCCTCGTCCACCAGGACGGCGAACAGGACGTCCCCGACGTCCGCGAGCAGCGGCTGGCGCCAGCCGTGCCGGCGGGTGATCGACTCCCACAGCGCGAGGTTGTCGACCATCTCCCCCGTCCCTCCGAGGGCGACGACCCGCCACGGTCCCTCGGGCAGGGCCAGCTCCTCCCGGCCCATCCCGCCGGGGGCCCGCAGGACCGCCCGCAGGCGGTCGGCCGACACCCGGCGCGCGACGTCGGCCTGCACGCGCAGGCGGAGCAGGTGCAGGGCCAGTACGGACGCCGTGCCCTGGAGGTCACGCAGCCGCCCCTCCGGCACCGGGCCCTCGACGACGGCCCAGATCGAGCCGAGCAGCTCGCCGCCGGCGCGGATCGGGACGACGAGGCGGGGCAACGTCCCGTCCGGGCCCTGCGGTACGAAGATCAGCTCGCTGCCCGTCGCGAGCTTGCGGAAGACGCCACGGGAACGGAAGTGGGCGATCACGTTGCCGGGGGCGCGACGGCCGACGATCGTCGACACGCGCGCCGGGTCGGTGCGGTCCTGGCGCGACGAGTAGGCGAGCACCCGGGACTGGGCGTCCTCGATCGTCACCGGCGCGTCGACGACGGCGGCGGTCGCGTCGGCGAGGGCGAACAGCTCGTCGTAGACGCCGGGCTCCCCGGTCTCCGGCGAGCCGGGCGCGACGGCCCGGTCGATCATCCCGCGGAGCAACCAGACGAGCTGGGCCCAGGAGCCGTGACGTTGAAGCTCGACCAGGGTGAGGCGCCGGTCGGCGGCGGCCGACGTCACGTCGGGGTGCGCGGCCAGCGGAGGCTTGAGCACCAGGCCGGCCGCCCCGGTCTCCTGGCAGCGCGCGACGACGGCGAGGGCCTGTGCCGGGGTCGCGACGCCCGCGCCGAGGACGAGGTCACCGCTCTGGCCGGTCGTGGCGTCGTCGGCGAGGGTGACGTCGCGTACCTCCGCCTCGTCGGCGGGGACGACGACCTTGAGCAACGCGGCGCCGGCCGCGTCCACCACGCCAGCCACGGTGAGCATGCCGCGATTGTGCCCCGATCTTGTCCGGCAGGGCCAATGACCTGGGCGATCGTTGGCCGGAACGGACAATGACCTCCCGGCCCGGTGGGGACAGGATTGGCCGCGATCCCTGTCGCGCCCGAAGGAGAAGACGCCATGTCCCCCGTCGAGTCAGTGCCCGCCCCCCAGCACGTCGCCGTCGTCGGCGCGGGGATGGTCGGGCTGGCCACCGCCTGGTTCCTGCAGGAGCGGGGGGTCCGGGTCACCGTGCTCGACCGTACGGGGGTCGCGGCGGGCGCGTCGTGGGGCAACGCGGGCTGGCTCACCCCCGGCATCACCACTCCCCTGCCGGAGCCGGCGGTGCTGCGGTACGGGGTGCGCGCCGTGCTGAGCCCGTCCTCGCCGGTCTACGTGCCGCCGCGCGCGGACGCCCGGTTGCTGCGGTTCCTGGCCGGCTTCGCGCGGCACAGCACGGCGTCGAAGTGGCAGAGCGCGATGCGGGCCCTCATCCCGATGAACCGGCGGGCGCTGGAGGCGTTCGACGCGCTGACCGCCGGTGGGGTCGCGGCGCCGACGCACGAGGCGAAGTCGTTCCTCGCCGCGTACCGGACCGAGGCCGAGCGGTCGGTCCTGCTCGACGAACTGGCGCACATCCACTCCGCGGGCCAGGGGATCGAGTTCGACGTCCTCACCGGGGCCGAGGCACGGGAGGTGGAGCCCTCGCTGTCGGACACGATCGGCGCCGCCATCCGCCTGCACGACCAGCGCTACGTCAACCCGGGCCAGTACGTGCACGCCCTGGCCGACTCGGTCCGCGCGCGGGGCGGAGTGGTCGAGGCCGGCGTGGACGTCCTGGACGTCCGCGACGAGGCGGCCGGTGTCCGGGTGGTGACCTCCGCCGGCACCGACGAGCGCTACGACGCGGTGGTGCTGGCGACCGGCACCTGGCTCGGCCAGTTGGCCCGGCGCTTCGGCGTCCGCACCGTCGTGCAGGCCGGCCGCGGCTACAGCTTCAGCGTCGCCATCGAGCACCTGCCGGCCGGCCCGGTCTACTTCCCCGCGCAGCGCGTGGCCTGCACGCCGCTGGGCGACCGGCTGCGCGTCGCCGGGATGATGGAGTTCCGCAGCGCCGAGGCGCCGCTGGACCGGCGCCGCGTCTCGGCCATCGCCGAGGCCGCCCGCCCGCTGCTGCGGGGCGCCGACCTGGACACCCGCACCGACGAGTGGGTCGGCTCGCGGCCCTGCACCCCGGACGGCCTTCCCCTGATCGGCCGGACCAGGTCACCGCGCGTCTTCGCCGCCGGCGGTCACGGCATGTGGGGCATCACCCTCGGCCCGCTCACCGGCGAGCTGCTCGCCGAGCAGATCACCGGCGGTGGGCAGCCCGTCGAGCTGCGCCCGTTCGACCCGCTGCGCTGACGGGCGCCCGCCCGGGGTCGAGGAGCGGCGGGCTCGGCGTGCGTCGGATGACGCCGATGACGTTTCGTACCCAGCTCCATGACAGTTGTGTGAAGAAGCTGTGGAAGTGACCGGGAGTGGTTTCGCCGCCCTTCCGGCGGGGGCAACACCGCAGCTCGACGACAACTCTCCCGGAAGGACGGCTCCACGTGGAAGTCACCGGTTTCTTCACTGCCATCATCATCGGCCTGATCATCGGGGCGTTGGGCCGCCTGGTCGTCCCGGGCAAGCAGAACATCCCGATCTGGCTCACGCTGCTCATCGGTGTGGTGGCGGCGATCCTCGGCACTCTCGTCGCCGGGGCCCTGGGCGTCGACGACACCAGGGGGATCGACTGGATCGAGCTTGCCCTCCAGGTCGTCTTCGCCGCGATCGGTGTCGCCGTCGCCGCCGGCGCCTACGGTCGCCGACGCATCCGCTGACCTGCACGTCCCACGGCGCCGGCCCACCCTCGCGGCGGGGCCGGCGCCGTCCTGTCCGCCGAGGTGCCGGAACCCGCCGCGCCGCCCGTGTCCTTCGACGGAGCGCCGACGACAGGTGCCGGCCCTACCGGCGGCAGTCGCAACCGTTGCGGCCGCTGTCCGCACGCCGACGGGGCTCCGGCTCGCAGGTGGCGCAGAGCCGGGTCGACGGGCGATGCGCCAGCTCCTCGATCGGGATGTCGCGGTCGCACCCTCCGCAGGTGCCGTAGCGGCCCTGTTCCAGGTAGTGCAGTGCGCGGGCGATGTCACCCAGGGCCCGTCGCGTGGCGGCGGTCAACGCGGCGGCCGCCTCGAGATCGGCGCCGTCGGAGCGCGTCCGTCGGGCCTGCCGGTCCAGCAGCGCCAGCTGGATGCTGTGCCGCTCGTACTGCTCCTCCAGGACGATCCGGAGCACCCCCAGCTCGGCCTGCCTGTTCACGACGTACACGATCGGTCCTTCTCCCTGCTCGGAACGAAAAGAAAGGGCGGAGCGCTGATGCGCTCCGCCCGCCGGTGCCGGTCCTGTGGATCTCGGACGGGTGGCGGCGGGCGGCGCTGACGAGGCGCCCGCCGGGTCGGCGGCGCGACGATCGGCGCGACGGTGCCCCGGCGAACGCGGGCGACCGACGGCACGACGAGGCGACGGGTGATCGCACCCGCGACGAGGTGGGCCTGCGGCCCGGTGGTCGCAGTCGTCCGCGACGGGGCGGGAAACTCCTGGTACGCCGCGGTGCGGGGCTGCCGGGAGGGGCCGGGGGCGGTCACGGCGCCACCATAGACCGAACGCCCGCGTACCGGCCAGCGCCCGGCGCCCCGGGGCCCCGTCGTGGGGTTGCCGGGTCGGTCCGGGCGGCCGTGGCCCGCCGCACAGGCCCCGAAATCGAGGTGCGCGTGACGACCCGGCGCTCTAGGTTTCCGCCGTGACCCTCGACATCGTGCGCCTGGCGGACCGCCCCGACCTCGGCCGTTCGCTCGACGAGGACTTCGACGGGGCGTGGCCGCCGTTCATGCTGTGGGACCCGATGGGCACGGTGTACTACGGCGTCGCCCACGACCTGTATCCCGAGTTCGTGTTCGCCGCGGTCGACCCCGCCGACCCCGCCCGCGCGGTCGCCCGGGCGTACGCGGTGCCGTGGCGCTGGACGGAGTCCGAGCTTCCCGACGGCGGCTGGGACCGGGTGATCCAGCGGGCCACCGTCAACCGCCTGACCGGCGCCGACACGAACATGGTCTCGGCGTTGGAGATCTGCATCCGGCCCGACCGCCGCGGCACCGGGTTGTCCGCCGTGATGCTCGCCGCCATGCGGAAGGCCGTCGCGAAGCTGGGCTACGACACGCTCGTCGCGCCGGTCCGACCGAGCGGCAAGCACACCCGGCCCGAGCTGCCGATGACGCAGTACGCGGCGCAGGTCCGCGAGGACGGCCTGCCGGTCGACCCCTGGCTGCGGGTGCACGTCCGCGCGGGCGGACGCATCGAGCGCGTCGCCACCCGGTCGATGACGATCGCCGGGACCCTCGCCGACTGGCGTCGCTGGACGGGCCTGCCGTTTGACGCCAGCGGGCCGGTCCACGTGCCGGGGGCCCTCGTGCCGGTGCACTGCGACGTGGCGCACGACCACGCCGTCTACGTCGAGCCCAACGTCTGGGTCAGGCACCGACTCTAGGTCGTCGCGCCGGGATCAGGGCGCGGGCCAGTTGTGCAGCAGGGCGTCGAGGGCGTCCAGGACCCGTGACCACGTCTCCTGCGTGTCGGGGGCGCTGTGGCTGAACCCGCCGCCCATCTCCAGGCTGACGTAGCCGTGGAAGACGCTGCCCAGCAGCCGGACCGCGTGCGTCTGGTCCGACTCCGTCAGGTCGTAGCCGCGCAGCAGCGCCCGCGTCATCTGCGCGTGCCTGCCGCCGGCGCTCGCCGCCGCCGTCTTCGGGTCGAGCCTGAGCTGGGCTGCGGCGTAGCGGCCGGGATGTTCCCGGGCGTAGTCGCGGTAGACGTTCGCGAGGGCGGTCAGGGCGTCCTTGCCGGCGCGCCCGGCCAGGGCGTCGGCGGCCCGGTCGGCGAGTTCCTCCAGGGCGAGCAGGGCGATCCTGGTCCTCAGGTCCTGGGAGTTCTTCAGGTGCGAGTACAGGCTCGCGACCTTGACGTCGAACCGCCTGGCGACCGCCGAGACGGTCACCTGGTCGAAGCCGACCTCGTCGGCCAGTTCCGCTCCCGCCAGGGTCAGGCGTTCCGGGGTCAGTCCTGCGCGTGCCATGCTCCTCCGCTCGCTCGGCATAACCCATTATGCATTTGCCTAATACCTTTAGGGAAATTAGCCTGCCGCGTATGAAGCCGCTGACCGAGCAAGAGATCCGCACCGCCTTCGTGAACTGCACCAAGGGCGAGGCGAAGCGTCTGTCCGTCCCGCGCGACCTGGCCGACCGGCCCTGGGACGACCTGGACTACCTCGGCTGGCGAGATCCGCAGGCCCCCCACCGCGCCTACCTCGTCACGGAGCTGGACGGCCGGCCGAGGGCCCTCGCGCTGCGCTGCCCCAACCCCGCCCCCTCGCAGCCACGGCACGGCATGTGCTCGATGTGTCTGACCGCCCCCACAGGCGGCATCTCCCTGATGGTTGCGCCGAAGGCGGGCAAGGCCGGGCAGCAGGGCAACACGGTCGGCACCTACATGTGCAGCGACCTCGCCTGCTCGCTGTACGTGCGGGGCAAGAAGGACCCGGGCGCCGGCGCACGGCTGCAGGAGTCACTCACCCTGGAGGAGAAGATCCAGCGGACCATGGCGAACGTCGCCGCGTTCATCGCCACCGTGACCGCCTGATCTCCAGGCTTCGCAAATTCGCACGTCGGCGATGACGAGCGGGCTCACCTGCCCACCGGAACCCGCCGACGCGATCCGCGCCCTCGAAGGCCACTGCCGGCGCGCCACCTGACCACCCACCGCGAGGAGAGGCCGCGGCGGGGTTCACGGCGAGACGGGAGGCGGCCCGGTGTAGCCGCTGGTCCAGCGGAACCGATTGCTGGGCTGGGCGTACTCCTCGTTGACGTGCGCGATCCAACCCGCCGTCCGGGCGACCGCGAAGATCACCTCGGCGGCGCCCGGCCCCATGCCGGCCGCGTGCGACAGCACGGCGACCGCGAAGTCGACGTTGGGCAGGGCCCCCCGCCGCGCCGCCGTGGCCGTCAGGTCGTCCACCGCCCGCCGCAGATCACCCTCGAACGGCAGGTCCGCGACGAGATCGAGCAGGGTCGTGCCACGCGGGTCGCCCGCCGGATACAGCGGATGCCCGAACCCTGGCAGGTTGCCGGCCCGCAGCCACTCGGCGATCGCGGCCGACGCCCCGTCCCGCCGGGCGGCCTCGATCATGCGGTGGACGCCGCTGCCGACGGCTCCGTGCATTGGCCCGTCCAGCGCCCCGAGGCCCGCCAGCACCGCCGCGTAGGGGTTCGCCCGGGTGGAGGCCGCAACGCGTACCGCGATGGTCGACGCGGCCAGGTCGTGGTCGGCGAGCAGGACGAGGGCGGCGTTGAGCGCCCGGAGACCAGCTGCGGACGGTGGCGTGCCCGTCAGCCGCGGCCACAGGCGGGCAGCGAGGCGCTCATCGGAGGGAGCCTGTCCGGCGAGGGGCAGGGCGTCGACCATGGTGGACAGCAACCCCGGCGCGAGGGCCGTCACGGTCGCGGGCGCCAGGTCGAAGCGCAGCGGGTCCATCGCGGCCGCGACGGCGACGATCACCGGCAACCGGTCGAACAGCCGTGCCCGGGCGGGGAGGTGGCTGCTCGCCAGCCTGGCCCTGTCGAGGGTCTCGGCGGACGCCGCGAAGGTCTCCCCGCGCCGCTCCCCCGTCCACAGCCAGTGCGCGATCTCCTCGAACGCCGACGCCGGCGCGAGCCTGCCGACATCCAGCCCCCGGTAGTGCAGCCGCCCGTACGCGATCAACGTGGTGGCCGTCCGCATCGCCGGGGCGCCGTCGCGGACCGGCCGGGTCGCCTGCGTGCGGGAGGCCAGCCGTTCGACGTCGGCCAGCCGGAACCGGCTGATCCGCTCGCCGGGGACCTTGACCCGGGCAAGCAGTCCGCGACTGACGTACGCGTAGATCGTCTCCGGCTTGACGCGCAGGCGAAGCGCTACCTCGGCAGTCGTCAACAGCTGTTCCCCGGACATGTGGGCATGGTCTCACATTGACTGGATCAACGTTGACTACGCCCGTCCGGGGGCGTGACGCTGCCCGCATGCCTGACACCATCACCGTTCCGCGCGGGCTCGCCGGCGTCGTGGTCACCGACACCACCATCGGCCGCGTCCGCGGCGCCGAGGGCTTCTACCACTACCGGCAGTACTCAGCGATCGACCTGGCCGAGCAGCGCACGTTGGAGGACGTCTGGGCGCTGCTCATCGACGGTTGCCTGCCCACCGATCCCACGGCGCTGCGCCGCGAGATCGCGCCGCTGCGCCACATCCCGCCCGCCGTCGCCGCCGCGCTGCCCGACATCGCCGCGGCGTCGACGTCGCCGGACCCGATGGGCGGACTGCGCGCCGCCCTGGCCGTCGCCGGCCTCGCCGCCGGGGCCCGCCCGTTGTACGACACCCCAGCGGCAGAACGGCGGGCGCAGGCCATGGCACTCTGCGCCCTCACGCCCAGCCTGCTGGCCGCGCTGTTCCGGCTGCGGGCGGGGCTGGAGCCGATCGAGTCGCGCGACGACCTGTCGCACGCGGCGAACCACCTGTACATGATCACCGGCAAGGAGCCGTCCGCTGCGCACGCCCGCGCCATCGAACGCTACCTGATCGCGACTGTCGATCACGGCTTCAACGCGTCCACCTTCACCGCCCGCGTCGTCGCCTCCACCGGCGCAGACATCTACGCCTGCGTCGGCGGCGCCCTCGGCGCGCTCTCCGGCCCGCTGCACGGCGGCGCGCCCAGCCGGGCCCTCGACACCCTCGACGCCATCGGCTCCCCCGACCGGGCCGACGCGTGGCTGCGCGACCGCATCCTCAGCGGCGAGCGGATCATGGGATTCGGGCACCCCGTCTACCGCACCGAGGACCCCCGCTCACGCATGCTCAAGGCGATCGCCCTGTCCCTCGGTGGCGATCTGGTGGACCTCGCCGTGGCCGTCGAGGAGCGGGTCCTGTCGCTGCTGGCGGAACTGAAGCCGGGCCGGGAACTGCACACGAACGTGGAGTACTACGCCGGCGTGGTCATGCACCTGTGCGGGCTGCCCCGCGAGATGTTCACGCCGACGTTCGCCACCAGCCGGGTGATCGGATGGTGCGCGAACGTGCTGGAACAGGCCGAGGACTCGAAGATCATCCGGCCAGACTCGCGCTACGTGGGCCCCAGCGCGCCCCGACCGCTGCCGACCGGGACCGCACCACCCCTGGGCTAGGCGCCATCGCCCACCGCGATCCGTCATCCGCGATGGCGCCTCGCGCGTACGCCGGAGGCCGGTGCCCAAACGTCACCCAGGACGGGGCGGAGCACTGGCACCGGAATCGCCCTGCGGGCAGGCGAGCCACCGCAGTAAGGGAGCCCCCGGCGCGACGGCATCGCCGATCCGCACCACTTCCGGCGCCCTGACCGGCGCGCGTCCGCGTGTCACACCGCCCCTGGTGGCGGCCGCCAGCGCACCGGCCTCCGACGTCGCCGCGCCCGGGTTGCGCGCCGCCGGCTCGCCTCGGGCGGTCGGTGCGGCGCCCTCGACGGGGTTCGGCGTCGCGGCGGCGGAGGCGCCCCGCGCGCTCTCGTCCGCCCGGTACGGCGGGTCGGCCCCCTCCGGCGAGGCCGGGCCTGCGGCGGTCAGCGCCACGAACGCCACCGCGACGATGGCAGCGGCCAGGGCCGCGCGACGCTCGGCACGCAGCCCGGTCGACGGGGCCTGATCCGGGTGGACCGGCAGCGGTGGCACCGGCCGCGCGTGCCGGTGGGCGGCCAGCAGGGCCTCGAGCTGCGCGGTGACGGCGGCCCGTTCGCCAATGGCGGCGGCGAAGGCGAGGGTGAGATAGAAGCGGAAGTTCACGGTCGCGGCGGCCGGCACCCGCAGCCCGGCGAGCCGGCGACCGTCGGTGGCGTGCAGCAGGGTGAACGGCACCTCGGGATGGTGCGCGGGCCCCACCAGGTCCGCGTACCTCCACTCGTGCCGCCACCCGCGCCCCGAGGAGAAGGCGACACGGTGGTTGGTCACGACGGCCATTCCCGTGTCCAGGGCCCGCACGCCCCTCGGCAGCGCGCGGCCGGCGGCGTCGTCCGTGGCGACGGTCAGGCCCGGGGCGGGCAGCCCGGTGCCGTGCCGCGCGTCCGCCTCGACCAGGTCAGCGACCGGCAGCACCCGGTAGACGACCTCGTCGGCGTCGAGGTCCACCGGCAGGCCGGCACGCGGCTGCGTGCACCCGAGGAACCCGGCCGCCTCGATCCGCAGCCGGGCCAGGTGGTCCTGGTGCCGCTGCCAGGCCGCCACCTGCGCGTCGTACGCGCACCGCCGTCGGTCGTTCTCGCGCTCGGCCCACCTGATCCGCCACGCGGGCTGCGCCGACGCCGGGATCGCCATGCGGGAGTGTGAGGCTGCCGTCACGTCTCGTACAACCATCGGCCGCTCGATGAGGAAACTGGCGCAGGTCGATACTTCCCATTGGTGCCGGTAGGGGCGGTTCGGCCTTGCGTCCCGAGCTGCCGGCGTCGACAGATCTAGTCATGCCTGTCGATGTCTGGTAGAAATCCTGCAAGGTCGGCCTTCTCATCGCAGGAATCCCCCCACGCGAACGGGAGAGTCATGTCGTCCACCCGATCCACCCTGCGCCGCCGCCTGCTCACGCTCCTGGTTGCCATCGCCGCCGCGACCGGGGCCACGCTCGGACTCGCCAGCCCGGCCTTCGCCATCAGCCACTCCGACGCCACGTCGCAGCTACGCGCCGCCGGCATCTCCTGGACCTCCAGCGGCAACTGCAGCGACCGCTACGTCTCGACCTGCACCTCGTTCGACGGCGTCCGGCAGGCCACCATCAGCGGAATCATCACCTTCAAGCGCGCCAGCGGCTGCGCCGTGACGATCACCGCCGGCACCGAGGTCGGGCACGCCGGCGGCACCTACAGCCACTGGAACGGCTACAAGCTCGACATCGCCCTGAGCACCTGCATCCAGAACTACATCTCGGCGAACTACACCTACGTCGGCTACATCGCCGGCTTCGGCTACCAGTACCGGGCGGCCTCCGGCAACCTGTACACCAAGGAAGGCAGCCACTGGGACATCCTCTTCTACACCTGCGGCGGCTGCTGACGGGGGAACCGGGTGCCGCCACCGTCAGGTGACGGCACCACCCCGGTCCCCGGCAGGAACATCGGCGCGGCACCCGCGACGAAGGGTGCCCACCCGGCGGTGGACGCCCTTCCCGGTCCGGCGCCCCTGGGCTCAGGCCCCGCCGAGGGTCCGGGCGAACCGGCGGATGTCGTCGACCAGGAGCCCGGGCTGCTCCAGCCCCGGGAAGTGCCCCCCGCGGTCGTGCTCGGTCCACTGCACGATGTTGGGGAAGGCCTGGTCGGCCCAGGCCCGGACGGGTTGCGAGGGGTCGTGCGGGAAGACCGCCACCCCGAGCGGCACCGGCACCGGGGGCTGCTGCCGCGGCGCGGCGCTGACCGGGAGCATGTCCGCCGTCTCGTGGTAGAGCTGGGCGGAGGAGCCCGCGGTACGGGTGAACCAGTAGAGCGACACGTTGGTCAGCAGGCGGTCCCGGTCCACGGCGTCCTCCGGGCTCTTGCCGGAGTCGGTCCACTCCTTGAACTTCTCCACGATCCACGCGAGCTGCCCGACCGGGGAGTCGGTCAGGGCGTACGAGAGCGTCACCGGGCGGGTGGCCTGGATCTTCATGTAGCCGGACTCGTCGTCGACGAAGCGGGCCAGCCGGGCGAGCCGCCGGCCGGTGTCCTCGTCGAGCGCGCCCAGCTCGCGCGGGTCGCCGGGGGGCGGCGTGATGAGGAAGTTGACGTGCGCCCCGATCGCGTGCCCGGCGTCCGCCGCCGCGAGCGCGACCGTCACCCAGGAGCCGAAGTCGGTGCCCTGCGCCAGGTAGCGGCCGTAACCGAGCCGGTCCATCAGTTCGGCCCACGCCCCGGCGATACGCGGCACGCCCCAGCCGGTCCCGGTGAGCGGGCCGGAGAAGCCGTACCCGGGCAGGGACGGGATGACCACGTGGAAGGCGTCCGCCGGGTCACCCCCGTGGGCGCGCGGATCGGTCAGCGGCCCGACGAGGTCGACGTACTCCAGGAAGCTGCCCGGCCAGCCGTGGGTGAGGACGAGCGGCGTCGCGTCCGGCTCCGGGGACCGTACGTGCAGGAAGTGCACCGTGGCGCCGTCGATCTCCGTGACGAACTGGGGGTACTCGTTGAGCCGCGCCTCGGCCGCCCGCCAGTCGTACCCGCTGCCCCAGTAGTCGGCCAGCTCCCGCAGGTAGGACTGCGGCACGCCGCGTTCCCAGCCGTCCGCGCCCGGCTCGTGCGGCCACCGGGTGTCGGCCAGTCGTCGGCGCAGGTCGTCGATGTCGGCCTGCGGTATCTCGATGCGGAACGGCTTCATCCCAGCGCCCTCCAGGGTCACGGCTCGCGCGAGATTCACATCCTTGACGGCGTACGCGGGGGCGCGCACCTTCCGCCGTGCGGTCTGCCGCGCGGGCACCCGGCAGGCTCAGTCGGGGTGGGCCGCAGCGTCGAAGCTCTCCGGGGTCACGCCGGCCCACGCAGTATCGTCGTCCGATGCGTAGGAGGGCGGAGCATGCGGCGAACCCCCACGGAGGAATCCCTCGGACCGTCGGGGAGGAAGACCTCGCCGGCTTCACCGCCGGCCAGTTCCTGGACGTGCTGAAGGCCCTCACGGCGATCCTGACGCTGCCGCCGTCGGCCGCCGACCGCGTCGACGCCCTCGTCGTGGCCACCGGCCAGGGCGAACAGTGGCGGCTCAGCCACGCGATCCGCACCTGGGAGGCGAACCCCGGCCTGCGTCACCTCCTGGTGACGAACGGGAACCCGGCCGAGGAGACCTACGTCGAACTCACGCTCGACCACCTGCGCGGCCTGGGCCTCCGTCGCTGCGAGGGGGTCCGCCTCCAGGCCGGACCCGCCCCCCACACCGGCCGGCAGGCCGCCTGGATCGCCGAGCAGGCGCAGGGCCTCGGCATCGCGAGCCTCGCGCTCGCCGTCTCCCCCTACCATCTGCCCCGCGCCTACCTCACGGTCCTCAAGGCACTGGACAGGAGGAACCTCCGCCTGCCCGTCATCCCCGTCCCTGTGGCCGTCTCCCCCGACACGCCCGTCCCGGAGACCGGGGCCACCGCCTACGACCTCGTGCCGGGAGAAGTGAAACGGATCCTCACCTACATGGACGAGGACCAGGTCGCCACCCTCGGGGAACTCCAGCAGTACCTCCGGTGGCTGTGGGGTCGCCACGAGTCCCTCCTCGTCGGCATCCCGGGCTGACCCCGGCCGCCCACGAGGCAGGGGCCCCGCCAAGATGGCGGGGCCCCTGCGTCGACGCTCGGATCGGATGCCGGTCAGCACCAGCCGTTGATCGGACCGTTCACCCCGCTCGCCAGGTAGGCGTCGGACACCCAGGTGCCGTCGCTCAGCCGGTTCCACAGCGCGGTGGTGCCGTACCGCCCGGCGTGGGAGGTGCCGTTGGCGGAGCAGGAGACGGTGACCGTGGTGCCGTCGCCTACCGATCCCCGCACGGCGTAGCCGGTGCCGGGGCCGGACCGCTTGTTCACCGAGCCACCACCGTTGGCGTCGACCACCGCCTGGTTGAAGCCCAGCGCCCCGTAGTTGTAGAGGCCGGCGCCGGCGCCGGCCCAGACCGAGCCGTGCCGCGCCCCGCCCTGGTAGGCGGCAGCGCCGTTGGCGAACTCCCACTTGCCGATGCTGTGGCCGGCGATGCCGACATAGGCGCTGTTCTGCCGCAGCCCGAAGTGGACGTGCCGGCCGTACGCCGCCCCGCCGCAGGTGACGTCGGTGCCCGTGTAGCCCAGGTACGCGCCCTGGCCGACGGCGGCGCCGTTGACCGAGATGCTGCTCCACAGGTGGTAGTAGTCGGTCGAGTAGCCCCGGTCGTGGATCACCCGGATCCACCCCGTGCACATCGTGTACGCCGTGCCGGCCCGCGCCGCGCGGACCACCTGGTCACCGCCGGCCAGGTCGATCGAGCTGTACGGCGCCTCGTAGCCGCCCCAGCCGTGCGGGCCGCTGGTCAGCGTCCACGTCTGACCCACCGCGAAGGGCAGGGCCATCCCGGTCCGATAGTCGCCGCCCGCCTGCATGGTGCTCGGGGTACGGGCGAAAACCGCCTTCTCCTGCTTGTTGACCAGGGGCGACTCGGCGGCCAGCTCGCTGAACCCGGCCTCGCCGTCGAAGTTCACCCGCCACGTGCCGGCCTCGGCACGGGCGATGAAGATCGCGCCGGTCGGATGGACGTCCTTCTCGTGGGTGGTGACGGCGACGGCGGTGCCGAAGGCCCACGGGCCGTTCCTGCGGGTGACGTTCACCCGGGTCTCGGAGCTCTCCGGGTGCGCCACCGCGGAAGTCTCGGCGTGCTCCGCCTCCGAGGCCTGGACCTGCGCGCGCAGCTTGGCGGTGACGGCGTCCTCGACGCTCACCCGCACCGGCTCCGGCTTGGGCACGGCGGCGTGCGCGGCGGTGCCGCTGACCAGGAGCTCCGTCGCCAGCAGGGCTGTGGCGACGCCGGCCCATCGTCTCATGTGCACCATTGACGACCTCTTTCAAATCGAAGGACATCGCTAAGTGGTGCTGACGATAGACAGAACGAGGAAGATTGTCTACATGTTGACCCGCCGGCAATGAAGGTATGTTTCGGCGCGGGGCCGAAGATCCACCGTCGGCGGCGGAGGTCCCGGCCGGATCGGGGACGCCCCGCCGCGCGAATCTGCTGGTAGACGCCCCGTGGCGCGGGTCGGGTGCGAGACTGGAGCTGTCGCCGAGGGGGATCCCGTATGTCTGCTGGTCGCTATCTCGCGGTCGCCGGTCCGCGCGAACTCCGTGCGGGAGAGGTGTCCGCGACCGAGCCCGGGCCCGGCCGCGTGACCGTCGACATCACGTACACGGGGATCTGCGGCACCGACGTCCACGGCTACACCGACGGGCACATGCTGCCGCCGGCGGTCTTCGGGCACGAGTGGACCGGTTCGGTCTCGGCGGTGGGCGCCGGCGTGGACGGGCTGCGGGTCGGCCAGCGCGTGGTGGGCGCGGTGGGGCCGGCGTGCGGCCGTTGCCGCCAGTGCGTCGCCGGGCACGCCCGCCACTGCGACACCGTGTTCGCCGAGGCTAACGGGGTCGACGCCGACGCACCGCCGCACGGCGCCTTCGCCACCCGGGTGCAGGTGACGGCGCGGCGGGTCATCCCCGTTCCGGAGAGCCTCTCGGCGGTGGAGGCGGCGCTCGTGGAGCCGGCCACGGTCACCTTTCACGCCGTGCGGCGGGTGGCGGCGGAGTACGGCAGCACCACGCTGGTCCAGGGCGCCGGCCCGATCGGGCTGCTCACCGCCCAGCACGCGCGCAACGCCGGGGCGGGGCCGATGATCATCTCGGAGCCTTCCGCGGCGCGCCGTACGCTGGCCGGCAGGCTCGGCTTCGCCCACGTGGTCGAGCCCGCCGACCTGCCGGCCGCGCTGAACGAACTCACCGCGGGCATGGGCGCCGACGTCGTGTACGAGTGCAGCGGTGTTCCGTCGCTGTTCCAGCCGTCGGCGGAGCTGGTGCGCCGGGGCGGGACGCTCGCGTTGCTCGGCTACCCGCTGGAGAACTCGAGCGTCAGCTACGGCGACTGGCAGAGTCGGGAGCTGACGGTGATCGGGTCACTGGCCTACCAGCACGAGGACTTCGTGGGCGCGATGCACGCGATCGCCGCACGTCGCATCGACGTGGCGGCACTGCACACGGGCACCTTCGGGCTGTCGTCGCTGAAGGACGTCCTCGACGAGCTCGACTCGGGCCGCAGCGAGCACACCAAGGTGCTGATCGACCCGAACCAGCCGGACCGGGCCTGAGCCGGCGGGCGGCGCGGCGGCGAGGGGTCAGTGCGGGAAGACCCGGGGCGTGCGCCGCTCGACCTCGTCACGGAAGTCCTCGATCCGGGAGGCCACCTGTCGCATGCCGACGGTGTGCTCCAGCCGGTCGAGATAGAGCGAACGGCGGGCCAGGCCGTCGAGGTCGAAGCTGAAGTAGATCGCCATCAGCGGGTTGACGAACAAGGTGCTGCCCCGGGTGCGGCGGGTCATGTGCACGTCCCCGTCGGCGCCACGGATGGCGGCGGCGATCTGCCCGTGCACGATGCTGGGCCGCAGCGGCGTGGCCGCCTGCCCGTACGCGACCGCGTCCCGGTACAGCCGCGCCTCCCTGCTGCTGCCCGGAATGGACAGCGCCCCGAGGTACGCGCCGTCGCGGTCGAGGGCGGCGATGTTCTCCAGCACCTGGGTGTGGTTGACCCCGTGGTACGCGTCGATGCCGAACCCGAGGCACACCACCAGCTTCACCGGCACGTCCAGGCCGGCCACCGCCGCGAGGCTCGTCATGTCCTCGACGGGGGTGCCGAGGCCGGCCTCGTCGCCGCGCATGAGGATGTCGGTGCCCCCGTCGACCAGCACCACCGCGTCCACCCCTAGCGCGTCGACCAGATGCCGGTACGCGTCGCGCAGCGGCTCCACGCCCACCCGTGGGAAGGCGTACACGGTGCTCGGCTGGTCGTTGGCGGCGAGCCAGCGGGCCAGCGCCCGTTCCGGGAAGTACTCGTCGGGGCCGGCGGTGTCCGGGGTGACGGCGGCGACGTCCTGCGCCGCCCAGGCGTCCAGGTCGAGCAGTTCGAGCCGCGTGAAGGAGAGGTTGGCCAGGTGCACCGTCCGACCGGCGTCGCGTAACGCGACAGCCAGCGGAATCGCGGCGTACACGTCGAAGCCGCCGCCCGCGCCCGCGATCAGCACGGTGCGCGCCGGCTCCAGCGCGGCGAACAACGGCGGTACGGCCAGCGACCGCATCGAGCCTCCTCAGGCGACCGGCACAGGGGTTCCCTGGCAGGCGGGGCGGTTCCGTTCAGAACAGCGTCGACGGCCCGACCGGCTCCGGCTCGGGCAGCGGCTCGACCTCGGGCAGGCGCGCCCGCACCTCGTCGTGGAACCGGCGGGCGAGCTCGGGCGCGTCGGCGTTGTCCGGGGTGTGCACGAAGATCGTCGGCGATCGGCCCTCGCGCAGCCACCCGGTCACCACGTCGAGCCACGGCTGCCAGCCCTCGACCGTACGTGCGGGGTCGTCGCGGCCGAGGTAGCGGACGATCGGCCGGTCGGTCAGCGCGTGGGTGCGCAGCGGGGTGCGCGGCTTCCTGGTCCACGCCTCGCGTTCCGCGTCGCTGGTCGGCGGGGTGCGGAAGAACGCGGTCGTGTCGAAGGGCACCCACTCGGCGCCGACGGTGGCGAGCGCCTCCTCCAGCGTCCGCGCCGCCCGGGGGTCGTCGAAGAACGCGGGGTGCCGGACCTCCACGGCGTACCGGTGGGCGGTGGGCAGCCCGCGCAGGAAACGGGCCAGCGCGGGTACGTCGGCCGGGCCGAACGAGCCCGGCAGCTGGATCCAGAGGGCGTGGGCCCGTGGGCCGAGGGGTTCGACGGCGTGCAGGAAGGCGCGGAGTTCCTCGTCGGCACCGGTGAGCCGACGCTCGTGCGTGACGACCTTCGGCAGCTTGGGCACGAACCGGAAGTCGGGGTCGGTCTGCTCCGCCCAGGAGGCGACCGTCTCCCGGGCCGGGGTGGCGTAGAAGGTGGTGTTCCCCTCGACCGCCGTGCACCAGCCGGCGTACGCGCGCAGCCGCTCGTGGGCCGGCAGCGGATGCGCCAGGAAGCGCCCCTGCCACGACTTGTGCGTCCACATCGCGCACCCCACGTGCAGGCGCATCGGATCCTCCCACCGCTCGACGGCCCGACGCGGGGTGACCCGCGCCGCGGGTACGGTATCCGGCCGCGCCGGCGGCGGCGAGCCCAGGCGCGGGCGCCGGCCGTGCCCGTGCGGCACGGCCGGCGCCCAGCGGTCCCTGCTCCGTCAGTCGCGGCCCTGGTCGTGCGGCACGGTGACCGTCACGGTGCAGCCGACCGGGCGACCGATCTCGTCGTGGCCCGCGTAGGTCAGGGAGTAGACCCTGTCCCCGCCGGCGCCGTCGCGTTCGGCCCGCAGCCGGCCGCTGGTGTCCGGGGTGCCGACGGTGAAGCCGCTGACGTCCGCGGCGTCGCCGCCGGTCACCGCCGTCAGGTTGAGCGCGTACGGGCCGAGCACCCCGTCGCGCAGGTCTGCCGTCACGGTGACGTCGACCATCTGGTGGTTCGGCGGCCACAGCACCGGCCGGTCCACCACGCAGTCCACCTCGCGGGTGGGCACCGGCCGGTCCAGGGTGGCGACGGCATGGCCGATGGTCGCGGTGAGCCGCCCGCCGGCCTCGTAGTACATGTGCGCGGTGCGCCCCTCGAAGTAGAACGTCGGCGCGGCCGAGCGCCCCAGGTCGGGCGCGGCGACCATCGAGTCGTGCACGACGCCGAGGTGGACCTCCCGGTCGAGGTCGTCGCCGACGTCCACGGCGTGCATGTTGCCGTCGGCCGCGTGGAAGATCACCAGGTTGCGGCCGTTCCAGCGCAGGAAGAACGGGCCGGAGGCGTTCGGGCCCTGGATGCCCTGCGGGGTGACGATCGGGTCGGGCTGGATCGTCCAGGTGCGCGCGTCCGGGGAGACCGCCCAGCGGATCCGCCGGGACACCGGCCCGGTCGGCCCGGGCGGCGCGGCGGTCGGGTTGTCCATGAAGAGCATCAGGTACCGGCTGCCCAGCCGCGGCACGGCGTGCTCGAACACCCGGGCGTAGGAGGTCTCCCCGCCGGTGCTGTCGTCGCGGCTGATCGCCGTCCCGCCGTAGTCGAAGTGGATGCCGTCCTCGGAGGTGGCGTACCGGGTGATCGAGTTCTCGCCGTGGAAGTAGAGGAACAGCTTGCGCTCCCCCTCCACCCAGATGGCGTGCGGGGAGGAGATGTGGCTGACCGTGGAGTAGTGGGGCAGCCAGGTGTTGCCGATCAACGGGTTGGCCCGGTACTCGGTCCACGGACCGTTGATCGAGTCCGCGTACGCCAGGGCGATCCCGCCGGGCCGCTCGTGGGGGGCGTAGTACAGGTAGTAGGTGCCCAGCGGGTTGGGGAAGTAGTCGGCGGCCCGGATGACGCTCGGGAAGATGAACTCGTTGGTCGGGTTGTAGGTCAGGGCGCTCTTGTCGAACGCGGTGCCCGCGTAGGTGAAGCGCGGGAAGTCGAGGGCCGGATCGGCGGCGGCCGGAGCCGCACCGGCCAGCGCGGTCACCAACATGCCCGCGCCGGCTGCCGCCACGGCGGCGCGACCGGGCACTCGGACGGGTGCTTTCGTCATCGCTGTTCCTGCTCTGTCGGGGGATGGTGGGGCTCCCCCACCGCCCGGGCGGGCCGTCGGCGTACGGGGCCGTCGACGGAGGAGCCCAGGAGGTGGGGACGGGTACGCCGGTGACGACTGTGGACGCCGCGCAGCACGCCGCGGGGCGGCACGAAGTCACGCTGCGTGAGACGGTCGGCCACCGCGAGGGTGAGCAGGCCGCCCGGGTCAGGTGCTAATACGTATTACCATCAATCCTTCTCGAATGCTGCTCGACCCGGGCGGGTCTTGTCAAGAGGCCGGCCGCCGGCCTCGGCGGGACGGCCCGCCGGCTCCGTCGGGAGCCAGCGAGCCGCGAACGCGGGGTGGACCGCTCGGAGCTAATCCGCATTACTCCAGGGACTTCATCTCCAAGAAATCTCTCCGTCCCCCTCTTGACACAAACCCGGTCGGCCCGCCAGGCTCCTCCCCAACGCCGAGCGCTAATACGCATTAGCCGCACCGGAAGGACCTGTGGTGCCCTCTACACCCCGACGCGTCACGCAGCGTGACATCGCGCGGCTGGCTGGCGTCAGTCAGGCGACCGTGTCGCTGGTGCTCAACAACCGGGCCGACGCCGACGTCCGCATCGCGCCCGAGACCCGCGACCGCGTGCTGCGGACCATCGCCGAGACCGGGTACGCCGCCGACCCCGTGGCCCGCCGGCTCGCCGCACGGTTCAACCGGATCATCGGCGTCTTCACCTACGAGCCCGCCTTCCCCAGCGGCAGCCGCGACTTCTTCCACCCCTTCCTGCTGGGCATCGAGGAGTACGCGGAACGGGCCGGCTGCGACCTGCTGCTGTTCACCAGCGCCCCGGTGGTCGACGGTCGGCGCCGCATCTTCCACCAGGACAACCGGCTCCGCCTCGCCGACGGCTGCATCCTGCTCGGCCGGGAGATCGACGCCGCGGAGCTGCACCGGCTCAACCGCGACGGCTTCCCGTACGTCGCCGTCGGCCGTCGCGACGACGCCGGCGGCCCGGTGCCGTACGTCGGCGCCGACTACGCGACGGCGGTGGGCGAGCTGGTCGCCCTGGCCCTCGCCCGCGGTCACCGGCGCCTGGCCTACCTGAACACGGACCTGACCGCGGAGTCCTCGGCGGACCGGCGGCGCGGGTTCGTCGCGGCCGCGACGGCCGCGGAGAGCGCCCGCCACCTGACGACCGTCGCCCGGGACGCCGAGGTCATCCTCGACGACCTGCTGGCCGACGGGACCACGGTGGCCTTCATCGAGGACTTCGCCACCGCCGTGGCGCTGGAGCTGGCCAGCCGGCGGCGCGGCCTGGGCGTGCCCGGCGACCTGTCGATCCTGACGCTCGGCGACCCGACGGTCCCGGTTCCCACCGACCTCGCGTTCACCGGATTCCGCATCCCCCGCGAGGAGATGGGCCGGCAGTCGGTCGAGGTGCTCGCCAGCGTCATCGACGGCAGCGCCGTCGGCGTCCAGCAGCGGCTCCTGCCCTGCGAACTCGTCGAGGGCGACACCCTCGGCACCCCTGATCGGCGGTCCACCGCAGCTGAGCGGTGACCGTGCAACCCGGAAGGAAGCAAGTGGTACAGATGCGTGCGGACGTCCTCGTCGTCGGGGGCGGGCTGGGCGGGGTGGCGGCGGCGCTCGCCGCGGCCCGGGCCGGCCGGTCGGTCATCCTGACCGAGGAGTTCGACTGGCTCGGCGGGCAGCTCACCAGCCAGGCCGTCCCGCCGGACGAGCACTCCTGGATCGAACAGTTCGGAGCCACCGCGAGCTACCGGGCCCTGCGCACCGGGATCCGTGACTACTACCGCCGGCACTACCCGCTCACCGAGCGGTCGCGGGCCTGGACCGACCTCAACCCGGGAGCCGGCTGGGTGAGCCGGGTCTGCCACGAGCCCCGGGTGGCCGTCGCCGTCATCGAGCAGATGCTGGCGCCGTTCCTCGGCTCCGGCCGGCTGACGGTGCTCCAGCCGTACCGGCCGGTCGCCGCGGAGACCGACGGGGACCGGGTGGTCGGGGTGACCGTCGCGCACCGCGACCGGGACGAGCGGATCGACCTCGTCGCGCCGTACATCCTGGACGCGACGGAGACCGGCGAGCTGCTGCCGCTGACCGGCACCGAGTACGTCACCGGCTTCGAGTCGCAGGCCGACACCGGCGAGCCCAGCGCGCCGGCCGAGGCGCAGCCGATGAACATGCAGGCCGTCTCCGTCTGCTTCGCGCTCGACCACGTCGACGGCGACCACACCATCGAGCGGCCGGCGAACTACGACTTCTGGCGCGACTACAAGCCCGACTTCTGGGGCGACCGGCTGCTGTCCTGGCGGTCGCCGCACCCGCGCACCCTGGAGATCGTCGAGCGCAGCTTCACGCCCAACCCGGACGACGACCCGCTGGCCGTCAACGCCGACCAACGGCTCAACCCCGGCGACGGCAACCTCTGGACGTTCCGGCGCATCGCCGCCCGGCGCAACTTCACCGACGGCGCGTACGACAGCGACATCACGCTGGTGAACTGGCCGATGATCGACTACTTCGAGAGTCCGGTCATCGACGTGCCGAACGCGTCGTGGCACCTGAGCAAGGCCCGCGAGCTGTCGTACTCGGTGCTCTACTGGATGCAGACCGAGGCGCCCCGGCCGGACGGCGGGACCGGCTTCCCCGGCCTGCGCCTGCGCGGCGACGTGACCGGCAGCCGCGACGGCCTGGCGCAGGCGCCCTACATCCGGGAGTCGCGCCGCATCCGGGCCGAGTACACGGTCGTCGAGCAGGACCTGTCGCTGGCCGTACGCGGCGAGCACGGCGCGGTCGCCTACCCGGACTCGATCGGCGTCGGGATGTACCGCATCGACCTGCACCCCTCCACCGGTGGCGACAACTACATCGACGTCGGGTCGTGCCCGTTCGAGATCCCGTTGGGCGCGCTGATCCCGCAGCGGGTCGAGAACCTGCTCCCGGCCGGCAAGAACATCGGCACCACCCACATCACCAACGGCAGCTACCGGCTGCACCCGGTCGAGTGGAACGTCGGCGAGGTCGCCGGCCTGCTCGCCGACTTCTGTCTGGCCCGGGGCGAGTCCCCGCGCGCGGTCCGCGGCACCCCCCGCCTGCTGGCCGACTTCCAGGACCGCCTCTCGGCGGCCGGCGTGGAGATGCGCTGGCCCCAGGTCGCGGGCTACTGAACACCCCCGAAGAGGAGAAGATCATGAGATTGGGAAAGGCTGTGCGCGGTGTCGCGGCGACACTGGCCGGCGTCCTCGCGCTGTCCGCCTGCGGCGGCGGTGACGAAGCTGCGGACAAGGGTCCCGCCAACCTGCGGATGACCGTCTGGTCCGCCAACGAGGCGCACCTCAAGCTGTTCAACGAGATCGCCGACGAGTACCGCAAGAGCCACCCGGACGTCGCGTCCATCAAGTTCGACCCGCTGCCGTTCGAGAACTACACCACGACGCTGACCACCCAGATCGCCGGCGGCAACGCGCCCGATCTGGCCTGGGTGTTCGAGAACTCGGCCCCCGACTTCGTCGCCTCCGGCGCGCTGCTGCCGCTGGACGAGAAGCTCAAGAAGGCCGAGGGCTACCAGTACGACGACATCTCCCCCGCCACCCTCAAGCTCTGGCAGGACGGGGGCAAGCTGTACGCGTACCCGTTCTCCACCTCGCCGTTCGGCGTCTTCGTCAACACCGACATGCTCAAGAAGGCCGGGCAGAAGACCCCGGCCGAGCTGATCGCCGCCGGGCAGTGGAACTGGGACAACGCGCTGGCCGCGGCCGGTGCCACCGCCGCGTCGAGCGGCAAGGCCGGCCTGGTGATCCGCGACTTCGACTACAAGGGCTGGGACAACCTGTCGACCCTCTGGACCGGTTGGGGCGCCCAGGCGTGGAGCGAGGACGGCAAGTCCTGCGGCTTCGCCGCCCCGGAGATGGTCGAGGCGATGACCACCCTGCACAAGGCGATCTTCACCGGCAAGGCGCTGCCCGGCCCGGGTACGACCGCCGACTTCTTCGCCGGTGACGCCGCCATGACGGTCACCCAGATCTCCCGCGCCTCGCTGCTGAAGTCGGACGGCTTCGGCTGGGACCTGGTGCCGCTGCCGGCCGGGCCGAAGGGCAACTACTCGGTGGTCGGCCAGGCCGGCGTCGGCGTGATGAAGAAGAGCAAGAACGCGGACGCGGCGGCGGACTTCCTCGCCTTCCTGACGAACCCCACCAACTCGGCCAAGCTGGCCCAGTTCTTCCCGCCGCCGCGCCAGTCGCAGCTCACCGCGGAGACGCTGGCCAAGACGAACCCGACGCTCAAGCCCGAGCAGTTGCAGAAGGTCGTCATCGACGGCATCACCAACGGCGTGGTCAAGCCCAGTCACGCCGGGCAGGCCGAGCTGAGCCAGCAGGTGCGCGCCGGGCTCGACCCGCTCTGGAAGGCCGACGCGGACGTCAAGGCCGTCCTCGAGGGTGTCTGCACCAAGATCCAGCCGCTGCTGGCGAAGTAGGGCAGCCTGACCATGTCCCAGACGGACACGACGGTGGGCGGGGTCGAGGCCCCGCCCACCCGGGACCGGTCGCGGCCGTACTGGACCAGCCGCCGCCGCGACCAACTCACCGGTTACCTGTTCATCGCTCCCCAACTGCTCGGCAGCCTCGTCTTCGTGATCCTGCCGCTGATCCTGGTGGTCTGGTACAGCCTGCACGAGTGGAACGTGCTGGCCGGCACGTTCGAGTTCGTCGGCACCGAGAACTACGCGAACCTCGCCGACGACACCAACCTCGGCTCGGTGCTGCGGGCCACCGGTCTGTTCTCGGTCGGGCTGGTGGTGTTCAACCTCGGCCTGGCCCTGCTGCTCGCCGTACTGCTCAACCAGAAGCTGCGCGGAACGATCGTGTTCCGCACCCTGTTCTTCTCCCCCGTGGTCGTCTCGCTGGTCGCCTGGACCATCGTGTGGGGGTTCCTGCTGCAGGACAACGGCGGCGTGAACGGCCTGCTCGACACGGTCGGCGTGGACGGGCCGAACTGGCTGCGCGGTGAGGGCACCGCCATGTTCTCGGTCGTCGTGGTGCAGGTGTTCAAGAACGTCGGCCTGAACATGGTGCTCTTCCTGGCCGCCCTCCAGGGCGTGCCGGCCGAGCTGTACGAGGCCGCCGAGGTGGACGGGGCCAGTCGGCTGCGCCAGTTCTGGCGGATCACCGTGCCGATGATCAGCCCGACCATCCTGCTCACGTCGATCATCACGGTGGTCGGCTCGTTGCAGGTCTTCGCGCAGATCGCGGTGCTCACCCAGGGCGGCCCCGGCACCTCGACCACGGTGCTCGTCTACTACCTGTACCAGCAGGCGTTCCAGTTCCACCACTTCGGCTACGGCGCCACGCTGTCGATCGTGCTGTTCGTCATCGTGCTCGCGCTCACCGTGCTGCAGTGGCAGATGCGTAAGAGGTGGGTCCACCATGAATCGTGACCTGTCGCCCCGGACCAAGCTGGTGCTCTACGGGGTGCTGCTGGTCCTGGCGATCCCGTTCGTCTTCCCGACCTGGTGGATGGTCACCTCCTCGCTGAAGCCGATCGCCGACATCTTCAGCTTCCCGCCGCAGCTCCTGCCGACGAGCCCGAAGCTGGACGCCTACCAGCGGGTGTTCGAGTTGCAGCCGTTCGGCCAGCAGTACCTGAACAGCCTCTACATCGCGCTGGTGGTCACCGTCGGCACCCTGGCGGTGGCGGCGCTGTCCGGGTACGCCTTCGCCCGGATCCGCTTCCGTGGCCAGAACGTGCTCTTCCTGGTGATCCTCGCCGGCCTGCTCATCCCGAGCGAGGTGACGATCGTGCCGCTGTTCCAGATGTTCTTCAAGCTGGGCCTGGTCGACACCCACTGGCCGCTGATCCTGGTGCCGATCCTCGGCGCGCCGAGCGTGCTGGCGACCTTCATCATGCGGCAGTTCTTCATCAGCCTCCCCGGCGAGTTGGAGGAGGCGGCCCGGGTGGACGGGCTGGGGCGGTTCGCCACCTTCTCGAAGATCGCCCTGCCGCTGTCCCGGCCCGCGCTGGGCGCGGTCGCCATCTTCACCTTCCTGCACAGCTGGAACCTCTACCTGGAACCGATCGTGTTCCTCTCCTCGCCGGAGAAGTTCACCCTGCCGCAGGCGCTCACCCAGTTCGTCGACGCCTACGGCGGCCCGATGTGGAACGTCCAGCTCGCCGCGGCGTCGATGACCGCGCTGCCGGTCCTGGTGGTCTTCGTCATCGCGCAGAAGCAGTTCGTCGAGGGCCTGGCGCACACCGGGCTCAAGGGATGACGGTGCCGGCGGCCCTGGTGGGCCTCGACATCGGCGGCACCAAGACGGCGGCGGCGCTGGTCGGACCCGACGGGCAGGTGCTCGGGCGTCGCCTGGCGCCCACCCCTGCCGGGTCGGGGCCGGCGGCCGTGCTGGACACCGCCGCGCGGCTCGTCCGGGAGCTGCTCGACGCGGGCGGCGCCGGCCCGGTCGGCGTGGGCACGGCCGGCACGGTCGATCCGGCCACCGGCACCATCCGGTACGCCACCGACAGCCTGCCCGGCTGGGCCGGCACGCCGGTCGCCGACGAGTTGGCCGCGCGGCTGGCCCGGCCGGTCCGGGTCACCAACGACGTGAACGCCGCCGCGCTCGGCGAGAGCTGGGTCGGCGCGGGCCGGGACCGGCGGGACCTGGTGCTGGTCGCGGTCGGCACGGGCCTGGGCGGCGCGATGCTCCAGCACGGTCGGATCTCCACCGGCGCCCGGGGCGGCGCCGGCGAGGTGGGGCACCTCCCGGCTCCCGGCGCCGAGCGGCTGCGCTGCGGGTGCGGCCGGTACGGGCACCTGGAGGGCATCGCCTCGGGCACGGGACTGTCCGGCGCGTACGCCCTCGAGACCGGTGTGCGGATCACCGGGCGGGCCGTGGCCGAGCGGGCGGCGGCCGGTGAACCGGTCGCCCGGGAGGTGGTGGACCGCGCCGCCACGGCCCTCGGCCGGGCGCTCGCGGGGCTGGTCGCCCTGCTCGATCCGCAGGCGGTGGTGCTCGCGGGCGGGGCGGCCGACGCCCTGTTCCCCGGCGCCCGCGCCGCCTTCACCGCCGAACTTCCCGCGGCCTGGGCGGACGTGTCCCTGCTACCGGCGGCGCTCGGCGCGGACGCGGTCGTCGTGGGCGCCGCCCGACTGGCGGGCCTCCCGGGCCCCGGCCGGCAGGCGGCCGGCAGCTCCGCCGTGGTCACCGACGAGAGGACGAGAACGTGAGTGTGTTCGACGAGCTGGCCGGCGGCCTCGTGGTCTCCTGCCAGCCGGTGCTCGACGATCCCGACGACCCGATGCGCGACCCGTACGTGCAGGCCCGGGTGGCCGCGGCGGTGGTACGGGGCGGCGCGGTCGCCGTCCGGGCCAACGGCACCGCCGACGTCCGGGCCATCCGCGCCGCCGTCGACGTGCCGGTCATCGGGCTGCACAAGCAGGGCGTCGAAGGGGTCTTCATCACCCCGACGGCGGCGCACGCGCTCGACGTGGCCGCGGCCGGGGCGCACATCGTCGCCGTCGACGCCACCGACCGTCCCCGTCCGGACGGGCGCAGCTTCGCCGACACGGTCCGGGCGGTCCGGGAGCGGAGCGACGCGCTGGTCCTCGCCGACGTCTCCACCGTCGAGGAGGGCGTGGCCGCCGTGCGGGCCGGTGCGGACGCCGTCGCGACCACCCTCTCCGGCTACACCCCGGCCAGCCCGCCGACCGACGGACCGGACCTGACGCTGGTGGCCCGGCTCGCCGACCTGCTGGCGGTGCCGGTGATCGCCGAGGGCCGCTACCGCAGCGCCGAGCAGATCGGGCAGGCGTTCGCGGCGGGCGCCCACTCGGTGGTGATGGGCAACGCGGTCACCTCGCCGCTGTGGCTCACCCGTCGCCTGGTGCCGGCCACCCCGGCGGGCGCCCGACTCACCTGACGGCGCGGGGGCGGGTGCGCCGCGGCGCCGCGGCGGTGGTCCCGGGCACGACGGCGCAGGGCAGGCTGCGTTGCAGGGCGTCGGCGCCCGGCGCGGGACCGACCAGCTGTTCGAAGAGCAGTCGCACCGCCCCCGCGCCCATCTGCTCGCGGGGGATCCGGAAACCGGTCCAGTCGATGTCGCCGGGACTGCCGTCCTCGGCGTCGCCGAGCTGGGCCAGTGACAGGTCGCCGGGAACGGACATCCCCCGGGCCAGCGCCGCCGCCCGGATCTGCGGGGCCAACCCGGACGGCCAGACGACCGCCGCGGTGAGCCCGTTGTCGTCGAGCAGGTCGAGTGCCTCGCCGCCGGTCAACCTGGCGCCGTCCAGCACGACCGGGCGGCTGCGGGCGGCGCGTACCGCCTGCTGGTAGCCCTGCGCACGGTCGGCCGACGGCTCGTCCCGGCGGAGGTCGCCGAGGAAGCCGACCCGTTCGTGGCCGAGGGCGAACAGCCGCTCGACCACCTCGCGGGTGGCGGTCACGTAGTCGGCGCCGACGTACGGCACGATGCCGGCGTCGGACTCCCGTCGGCCGATGAAGGCGAACGGGAAGTCGCGGCCGAGCAGGTCCGCCAGGTCACGCTTGTCGTCGTGGCGGCCGAGCAGGACGCAGCCGTCGGCGACGCCGAGCCGGCGGGAACCGTCGCCGAGCAGGCGCCGCCCCTGCCGGGACGGGGTGCTGGTGAAGAAGAGCAGGTCGCAGTCGAGCTCCTCGGCCTGCGCCTCGACCCCCACCAGGAACGGGTGGTAGAAGTCCCGGCTGTCGCGCGGGAAGACCGGCTCGTAGGTGAAGACGCCGATGATCCGGGTGCGTCCCCCGGCCAGGCGTTGGGCGGCCGGGTTCGCGACGTACCCGGTCATCCGGATGGCGTCGAGCACGCGTTGACGGGTCTGCTCACCGACGCGTCGGCGACCCGTGTCGCCCTCCTTGAGGATCAGTGACACGGTCGCCTGGCTGACCCCGGCGAGCCGGGCGACGTCGGCCTGGGTGGCCCGGCCGTTGGTGCCTGGCATCGTCGTCACCTCCGTGTCCCGGCCGCTCGCCGGGGGCCCGCTCCCGCGCCGTCGCCCCGGCTGGTCATGCGCATGACCACACGATCGCACACGGCGACGTCTCGGGAGCGGGCTGCCGTGAATGATCAGCCCACCGGTCGCCGTAAGTCAATGTTACGCGGGGGTTTCATATTCTGGCGGCCCGGCTCTTGACAGCTCGGGCCAGCGGAAACATTCTGGTTATGCGCATGACCACATGGTCGCCGACCGGTCCCGACAGGGGCAGGAAAGGCGTCCCGATGATCCAAGCTCCACCCCGGCGGGCAGCCGGCCGCCGACCCCCAGCGGGCCGGGCACGGGTCGGCATGCTGGCCGGTTCCCTCCTCCTGGCCGCCACGGCCGTGGCGCCGGCCGTCGCCGCCCCGCCGGCGGCAGCCCCCACCCCACCGGCCGCCTCGGCCTCCGTCTACCGGAGCATGCCGACCGACCCGACCGCGGTCGTCCTCGGCAGCGCACGGTTCCCGGTGCACGGCGACGGCGTCGGTGACGACACGGCCTCGGTGCAGGCCGCCATCGACGAGGCCTCCCGCCGGGGCGGCGAGAACTGGCTGGGCAACATCGTCGGCGGGGCACGCAACGTCACCGTCGGCGACGGCGGCGGCGTGGTCTTCGTGCCGGAAGGGCGTTACCGCCTCTCCCGGCAGGTGGACCTGCACGCCTCGGTGCGCCTGATCGGGTTCGGCGCCGCGCGGCCCGAGTTCGTCCTCGCCGAGTCCACCCCCGGCTTCCAGGACGGCAACCAGTCCTTCCTCTTCGCCGCGCTGCGCCGGCCCTTCCAGCCCGGCGCGGCCCGCAGCTTCGGCAACAACGACACCTTCGGCACCGGCCTGGTCAACCTGGACATCCGGATCGAGCCCGGCAACCCCGCCGCGGTGGCCGTACGCTTCAGCGGCGCCCAGATGTTCGTCCTCCAGGACCTCGACATCCACGTGGGTACGGGATACGCCGGGATCGACCACAACGCCAACCTGATCCAACGGGTCAACGTCTACGGCGGCACGGTCGGCATGCTGGCCTTCGCCGCCTCGCCCGGCTGGCAGACCACGCTGCTGGACACCACCTTCACCGGTCAACGCGAGGCGGCCGTCAAGCTGCACACGGACAGCAAGCTCAGCCTGATCCGCAACCGCTTCGCCGACTCGCCGGCCGGCATCGTCGCCACCCCGAACCAGACCCAGCGCCTCTACGTGCAGGACTCGGTCTTCGAGAACATCAGCGGGGCGGCGATCACCCTCAACGACAGCGAGTCCGTCGCGGGCGGCGGCGAGCCGGAACTCATCCGCGCCCAGAACCAGCTCAACGTGGTCGACACCGGGGTCACCGGCACCGGTGCGCTGCTGGCCACCGTGCCCAGCGGACGCACCTGGGTCGGCCCCGGCCCGTCGTACCTGGTGCGCGACGCCACGCTCGGACTCCGGGTCGACGACGCGCTGAGCGACACCGAACGGCGTACCGACGGCGTCCTGGTCTCCGCGACACCGGCCGCGCCGCCGAGCTTCGCCCGGCTGCTGCGCACCGACGCGCCCCTGCCACCGGCCACCGGCGGCTGGGTCAACGTGGTCGAGTACGCCGCCGCCAGGGGCGTCACGGTCGGCAGCGGCACCAGCGACGACCACGCCATCTTCCAGCGGGCCCTCGACGAGCACGACACCGTCTACGTGCCGATGGGGCAGTACCTGATCGGGAACACCCTGCGGCTGCGGCCGCAGAACAACCTGATCGGCCTGCATCCCCGCCAGACCTGGCTGAAGCTGCCGGAGCGGGCCGCCGGATTCACCGACCCGCAGCGGCCGAAGGCGATGGTCCAGACCCCGCTCGGCGGGCGGAACCAGGTGACCGGCCTCGGCCTGGACTCCGCGCAGCAGACCGCGGGCTCGGTGCACGTGCACTGGCGCTCCGGTGAGCGCAGCTACCTCGCCGACATCGCCACCCAGTTCGTGAAGTGGCACCCGGAGCAGACCGCGCCCGGCGACCCCGGCGCCGGTGATCCCGGATACCAGTACCGGGGCCGGCACAGGTACAGCTTCTGGGTGCAGGGCGGCGGCGGGACCTTCGCCAACATCTGGAGCGTCGCCGGCTGGGCCGACAACGGGTTCCTCGTCGAGGACACCTCGGTGCGCGGCCGGATGTACGAGGTCTCCGTCGAGCACCACGAGCACCGCGAGGTCGTGCTGCGCCGCGTCCGCAACTGGCAGTTGCACGCGCTGCAGACCGAGGACCACATCTACGGCTGGCGGTCCCAGGCCGTCGAGCTGGACGACGTGCACGACGTCCTGTTCGGCAACACGGTCTTCTTCCGGGTGGCCACCGTGCAGGGCCCGTACCCGTACGCGGTGGGACTGCGCGACAGCAGCGGCATCGTGATCCGGGGCACCCGTGGCTACCGGCCGGACAACGTGGCCAACACCCGGTGGGGCGCCACCGTCGCCGACGTGGCGACCGGCCGGACCGTGCCCGAGATCGAGGTGGCGTACCTGGGGGTCAGGGTGACCGGCAGGAAGGCCGACCCGGCCGGCGCCCACGTCGCGCTGGACACGCCGGAGATCCGGGTGCTGCCCGGTCGGGCCGGGAGCGCCGTGCTGCGGGTACGCAACGACGGCCCCGGCCCGCTCACCGCCCTGACGGTCGGCGTCGACGCGCCGCCCGGCTGGCAGGTGCGGGCGCGGCCGGAGACCACCCGGCTGCCCGCGGGCGCCACCACGCCGGTCGCGGTGAGCGTGCAGGTCCCCGCCGACGCGGTGACCGACGGCACGGTCCGGCTGACCGTCGCGTTCACCCGGGCCAACCACCGGCAGGAGATCACGCAGACCCTGCGGGTGGGCGTGGCCGGGGAGAACCTCGCCCGGGGCGCCGTGGTGCAGGCGAGTTCGGTGCTCTCCGGCAACGTCGCCGCCCACGCGGTGGACGGTGACCGGACGGGTGCCCGCTGGATCTCCGGCTCGGCCGACCCGGCACCCGCGCTCACCCTGGATCTCGGTGGGCCGGCGGAGCTCCAGCGGCTCGACCTCTACAGCGGGGTGGCCGGCTCGGAGAGCCTGCGGGTGCGGGCGTTCCGGGTGGAGGCCCTGGTCGACGGGGCCTGGACGACCATCGGTTCGGCCGGGGCGAACACCGCAAACCCGGCCCGGGTCGACCTCGCCGGCGCGCCGACCGGCATCCGACAGGTCCGGCTCGTGTTCACCGAACCCAGCCCGACCGACGGGCTGGCCCGGGTCTTCGAGGTGGAGATCCACGGCCTCCGCTGACGCTCAGGGAACGGGCCCGGGGCAGCAGACCGTCAGCGCCCCGGGCACCACCCGCACCTTGAGCTTCGTGACCTCCCCCCGGGCGCCGCCGTCCAGCTCGTACGTGCGGGGCGCGGCCAGCCGGACCTTGATCTTGCGGCCCCGGGTGATCCGCACGAACGGCGACTCCTCCGAGCGGCCGGCGGCCATCCGGCCGAGGGTGCGCGCCCAGTCCACCGCGCCGTCGGCGGTCGACACGCCGATCTCCAGGCAGCCGTCGTCGGGGCGGGCGTCGTCGAACGCCGGGATGCCGCCGGTGATCGTGCCGACGTTGCCGAACAGCACGCAGCTCGCGTCGCCGTCGAACCACTCCGTGCCGTCGACGGTGATCCGCGTGCCGACGAGTTCGCCCCGGACGTGCCGCAGCCCCGTCCACATGTAGGCGAGGCGACCGAGCTTGCCCTTCAGCGTGCGGTCCGCCTCGCGGATCAGGTCGCCGTCGAAGCCGGCACCGGCCATCACGGCGAAGTGCTCGCCGTTGAGCCGGCCCAGGTCGAGGGAGCGGCGCCGGCCGTGCAGGCCGATGCGGACGGCCTCGGGGAGGTCCTCCGGTACGCCCAGGTTGGCGGCGAAGAGGTTGGCGGTGCCGGCGGGCAGGATCGCCATCGGGACGCCGGAGCCGGCGAGGGTGTCGGCGCAGCGCTGCACCATGCCGTCGCCGCCCCACACGAAGACCAGCTCGGCGCCCTTCTTCAGCGCCTTGCGGACCTTCTTCGGCGCCTTGCGGCTCTTCGGCACCTCGTACCAGACGAGGTCCTCGACGCCCGCGCCCGCCAGCTCCGCGCGCAGTTCGTCGAGGCCGCCGCCGAGGGTCTTCTTGCGGTGGGCGACGACCGCGACCGTGCCCACCCGGACGGCGGTCGCCGGCTCGTCGCCCACCGTGCTGCTGGTGCCCATGACCGCCGTGGTACCCGGCCGGCGCGGTTTCCACGCCCCGACCGGCGGGGAGGGGCCGACGGTGCGGCGAGCTCCGTTCGACCACCGGCGCGGGTGTGGCCGGTCGGCGCGGCGCCTCGGCGTGCGCCCCGCCGACCGGCCCGCCGGCGCGGCGGCGGTACGGGCGAGGGGAACCGCCTCACCGCCGGGCCGGACGCCGCCCCCGGGTCGACACGAACTGGTACGACATCACGACGAACCCGGGGTCGCGCAGGAGCCGACGGAACGCCTCCAGCTGACCGGGCGACACACCCGCCTCGATCAGCTCCGGCTCCAACTGCCGGGAGTTCGTCGCGTAGAGCGACGCGCCGAGCGAGCCACCGGGCCAGCTCTCGGAGTGGGTGACCGTGTCGACCTCGACCAGTCCCGCCGACGCGAGGTGGGCGTGCACGTCCTGCGCCCAGGCCAGGTCCGCGCCGTGGCTCTGCAGGACGCCGAGCATCGTGTCCGTCACGTGGGTGAAGAGCTTCGCCGCGTCGTCGCTCGGCGCGGTCAGCACGCGCAGCGGGGCCGTGCAGTCGAACTCCTCGACCACCAGCCACCCGCCCGGGGCCAGCGCGCCGGCCAGCGAGGCCAGTACGCGCCGCCGCTCCGGCAGGTGGAGCAGCACCAGCCGGGCGTGGATGAGGTCGAAGGCGTCGCCGGGCGGCGGCTCGCTGCGCACGTCGTGCCGACGGACGTCGAGGTTGGCCGCGGGGGCGAGGTGGGCGACGTCGATGTCGGTCGCCAGCACGCGCCCCGTCGGGCCGACCGCCTCGGCCATGCTCCGGGCGACCGAGCCCCCGCCGGCGCCGATCTCCCAGCACACGCCGCCCGGGGCGAGCACCGGAGCGCCGATCCGGGCCGCCGTGATCGGGTCCAGGAAGGACTCCAGCGCCCGCAGCTGGGGCACCGCCTCCGGTGAACCGTTGTCGAAGGTGTACTCGGTGTCACGGATGTCTGTCGGCATCGTCGCTCGTTCCTGTCGAAGTCGGTCGGGTCAGGTGCGCGGGATCGGCCCGGAACCGGGCACCGGTCGGGTAGCCGGCAGCTCCGCGACGGCGGCGACGCTGAGCATCGCCGCCAGGCGGCCCGGCTCGGCCCGGGCCTCGTCCGCCGGGCGGTCGTAGACCACCCGGCCGTACTCGAGCACCGCGATCCGGTCCGCGATCTCGACGGCGTGCTGGAGCTGCTGCTCGACGAGGAGCACAGCCAGCCCGGTCCTGGCCAGGGTGCCGACGAGGTCGCGTACCCGGGCGGCCAGGCCGGGCGCCAGCCCTTCGCACGGCTCGTCCAGCAGCAGCACCCGGGGCTGGCCGAGCAGCGCCCGGGCGATCGCCAGCATCTGCTGCTCGCCGCCGGAGAGCTGGTCGCCGCGATGGCGCAGCCGGGCCGCCAGCCGGGGCAGCAGCTCCAGGACCCGCGCGACGGTCCACCCCTCGCCCGCCGGCGTCGCGGCACGCCACGGCACCGCCGCCAGGGCGAGGTGCTCGGCCACGGTCAACCGGGAGAAGACCCGCCGGCCCTGCGGGACGAGGCCCACCCCGCACCGGGCGATCCGGTGCGGCTGCCGGCCGGCGACCGGCACGCCGTCGACCTCGATCCGCCCCCCGCAGGGCCGCACCAGCCCGGCGACGGCGTGCACGAGGGTGCTCTTGCCGGCGCCGTTGCGGCCCACCACCGCCTGCACGGCGCCGGCCGCCACGTCGAGGGTGACCTCGTGCAGCACGATCCCGCCGGCGTAGCCGGCGCAGAGCCGCTCCGTCCGCAGCATCACGACACCCCCTCCGCGTAGGCCTGCCGGACCGGACCCGACGCGCGGATCTCGGCCGGCGTCCCGGTGGCGACCGTCCGGCCGTCCCGGAGCACGGTCACCTGGTCGCAGAGCGCGTACACCAGGTCCAGCCGGTGCTCGACCAGCAGCACCGCGACGGCGCGCGGCAGGGCCCGCAGGAACTCCACCAGCCGACCGACCTCGACGACGGACAGGCCGGCGGCCGGCTCGTCGAGCAGCAGCAGCCGCGGGCGACCGGCCAGGGCCATGGCGATCTCGAGTTGCCGCCGCTGCCCGTGGGCGAGCTGACCGGCGGGAGTCGCGCCCACGTCGCGCAGGCCCAGCCGTTCCAGCCACGCACCCGCCGTACGCTCGGCGGCGCACCGCCGCGCGCCGGGCCGCCACCGGCCGGGCCGCACCGCGTGGGGCAGCGCGGCGACCACCACGTTCTCGGCGGCGGTCAGGCTCGACCACACGGCGGGACGCTGGTGGATCCGGCCGATGCCCCGCCGGGCCCGGGCGGCGGGGCCGAGCCGGGTGACGTCGCGGCCGGCGAGCAGCACCCGGCCGCCGCCCGCCGGGGTCGCCCCGCCGAGCACGTCGAGCAGCGTGCTCTTGCCGGCGCCGTTGGGCCCGATCAGGGCGTGCCGCTGGCCGTGGTCGATCCGCAGGTCGACCCCGTCCAGCGCGGCCAGCGAGCCGTAGCGGACCGTGACGCCCCGGGCGGACAGCAGCGGCGTCATGCGCGTGCCCCCGTCGGCGCCGGCCGTTCCTCGGCCGCAGGGCCCGCCGGCAGTCCCGGCAGGAGCCGGCCCCGCACGCCCGTCGGCCGGCGCCCGTCGCCGGGCAGCAGGTGGACGGTGACGACGAACGCCACCCCCAGCACCAGGGGCGCGTGCCCGGGGAGCACACCGAAGAGCCAGTCCCGGCCGGCGATCACGATCGCGGCGCCGACCAGGGCGCCGCCCACGGACGCGACGCCGCCGACCACCACCCCGAGCAGCAGCAGGGCGGAGGTGTCGAAGCCGAAGTCGGCCGGCGAGATGAACTGCTGGGCGACCACCAGCAGGGAGCCCGCGGCGCCCGCGACCGCCCCCGCGGCCACGTGCACGGCCGCCACGTGGGCCGCCACCCGGTGGCCGCTGGCCCGCAGCCGCGCCTCGTCGTCCCGGCCGGCCCGCAGCAGCAGGCCGGCCCGGGTGCGCAGGACCAGCAGCACCGCGCCGACCAGCACGGCGACGACCACCAGGGCGTACAGGTAGCGCGCCCGGTCGGTGGCCAGCACCGGCAGCCCCCACAGGGGACGCACCGGCGGCACCCCGGCGAGCCCGTCGGTGCCGCCGGTCACCGACCGCCAGCGCCCGACGACGGTCACCACGAGCTCGCCGATCGCCAGGGTGATCATCAGGACGATCACGCCGCGCGCGTACACCACGAGCGGGACGGTCGCCGCGGCCAGCGCCGCCCCGGCCGCCGCCGCGACGACCAGGTGCACCACCGCCACGTCGGAGAGCCGGCTGCCGACCACCGCGCTGGCGTACGCGCCCGCCGCGTACGGCGCGGTCTGTCCCAGGGTGGGCAGCCCCGCGACGCCGGTGAGCAGGGCGACGCTCACCCCCACCAGGCCCAGCGCGAGGGTACGGGCCAGCAGCGCCACGGTGTAGTCGTCGACCGCCCACGGCGCCAGCACCAGGCCGGCCAGGACGAGCACGGCGACGCCGCGCCGCAACGCGCGCACCGCCTCGTCCCTCACGATGTCCTCCGGCTCGTGGCCAGGCCCCGCGCCCGCACCGCGAGCACGGCGGCCATGGCGGCGAAGAGCAGGAACGGGGCGGCCGACGGGGCGAGCGCCACCCCGAGGGTCTGGATCTGCCCGACCGCCAGGGCCGCGAGCAGCGTGCCGGTCATCGACCCGAGCCCGCCGAGGACGACGACCACCAGCGACAGCAGCAGCACCGCGTCGGCGGTGTCCGGCCCCGGACCGATGATCGGCGCGCCGAGCACGCCCGCGGCGCCGGCCAGCGCCCCGGCGGCGGCGAGCACGCCGACGCGGATCCACGCCGGGTTCACGCCGAGGACGGCAACCATCTCGGCGTCGTCGACGGCCGCGCGGACCAGCATCCCGGCCCGGGTGCGGCGCACCGCGAGGTGGAGCAGGCCGGCGAGCACGGCCGCGACGACGATGAAGACCAAGCGGTACGCCGCGTAGCGGTGCCCGGCCACGACCACCGACCCGTCCAGCGCCGCCGGCACCCGCACCGGCGGGTCGTCCGGCCCGAACGCCGCCACGAGCAGGCTGCCCCCGGCCAGCGCCACCCCGAAGGTGAGCAGCGCCTGGGTGAGATGGCTGCGCGCGGCGAGCCGGGTGAGCAGGCCGGCGACCAGCGCGCCGGCGGCGGTGGCGGCGACGGTCCCGACGGCCAGCGCCAGCACCAGGCTCGGCCAGCCGCCGTCGAACAGCGCGGCGGCGGTGTACCCGCCGATCGCGTACAGGGTGCCGTGCGCCAGGTTCAGGATGCCGGCGACGCCGAAGCAGAACACCAGTCCCGCCGCGGCGACGAAGACCAGCAGCCCGTAGGCCACCCCGTCCAGGGCCGGGACCAGGTACGGGTCGATCCGGATGTCGACCGCCACGCCGTTCACCCGCCGACGGTGGCGAGGTCACCCACGACGGTGTTGGACAGCGCCCGGCCGTCCTGGCGCACCTGGCGCAGGTACCACTTCTGCACGGGCGCGTGCGTGCTCGGCGAGAACTGCCAGGTGCCGCGCGGGCTGGCGATCTGGCCCAGCTGGCCGATGGCCGCGTTGATGCTCTCCGGGCTCGGGTCGTCCCCGGCCGCCTCGATGGCCCGGTCCAGGACGGCCGCGGCGTCGTAGGAGGCCATGGCGTACGTGGTCGGGGAGCCGTCGTTCTTCGCCTTCCAGGCGGCCACGAAGGCGCGGTTCTCGGCGTTGTCCAGGTCCGGCGAGTAGTTCAGCACGGAGTAGACGTCGCGGGCGGCCTCGCCCTGGGCGTCGAGCACCCCGCCCTCGGTGAGGAACCCGGCGGCGTAGAGCGGCAGGTCGCTGATCTCCGACTGCGCGTACTGCTTGACGAAGTCGACGGCCGCGCTGCCCGCGTAGAACGTGTAGACGGCGTCGGCGCCGGAGGCCTTGATCCGGGCGAAGTACGGGGTGAAGTTGGTCGTCGTCGGGAACGGGGTGAAGGTGGTCTTGCCGTCGGCATTGGCGAGCCTGCCGCCCTCCTTGACGAAGGCGTCGGTGAAGCCGCGCAGCTCGTCCCAGCCGCCCTGGTAGTCCGGGCCGATGGCGTAGACGCTGCCCTCGACGTTGTCGCGCACGTGGCGGGCGATCGCCTCCCCGGGCTCGTCGGAGAGGTACGAGGTGTGCCAGATCCGGGACACGTCCTTCAGCTCCGGGCGACCGTTCGAGCCGACGAACGGCACCTTGGTCTCGTTGAGCAACGGATAGACGGCGGCCACGGAGCCACCGCCGACGATCCCGGTGAGCGCGGCCACCCGGTCCTGCTTGAGCAGTTTCGTCGCGGCGGGCACCGCGGTCGCGGCGCCGTTGCCCTCGTCGGCGACGACGAGTTCCACCTGTCGCCCGCCGAGCCTGCCGTCGTGGGTGGCCAGGTAGAGCTCGAAGCCGGCGCGGATCTCCTTGCCGACCGCCTGGTAGGTGCCGGACAGCGACGCCAGCAGGCCGATCTTGATCGATCCGGCGGCGCCGGTGCCCCGCCCGCCGTCGGCACAGGCGGTCGCGGCGAGCAGGACGAGGGCGAGCAGGGCCGCGGTGCGGGCACGGCTGCGCCGGGGGATGGTCAGCGACATGTCTTCTCCAGGAGGGATGGGGTTTCCGGCGTGAGGTGCCGGGGTGTCAGCGGCTGCGGCTCAGTGCCGCCCGCGCCGCCGGGGTCAACGCGTCGCCGATGCGGTTCGCCAGCTCGGTCATCTCGTAGGAGACCTTGCCGACGTCGCACTGCGGGTCGGCGAGCACGAGCAGGGACGCGCCGTCGTTGAAGGCCATCGAGAACATGAAGCCGCCCTCGAGCTGGGTCACGTTGGAGATCACCGCGCCGGCGTCGAAGAAGGCCGCCGCGCCGCGGAGCAGGCTCACCAGCCCGCTGCCGGTCGCCGCGAGCTGGTCCGCCCGGTCCGGCGGGAGGCCTCTCGTGGCGGCCACCATCAGGCCGTCGCTGGAGATCGCGATCGCATGGCTGACCTCGGTGGCGCGCTCGGCGAAGGCGTCCAGCAGCCAGCCGAGATCCTGTTGGTCGGTCACGTGCTCTCCCTGTCGGGTCAGTTGGTGATCAGGTTGGTCCGGCGGCCCGCGACGCCCCGCGCGTACGCGGCCATCGCGGTGGCCACCTGGGTCGGGTCGCGGTGCGCGGAGCGCTGCTGCGGCACGGTGACGCCGCCCGGGACGAGGTGCTGTCGCGGCTGACGCCGCGGCAGGCCGGACGTGGTGGTGGCGACGACCTCGGGCGCGTCGGCCCGGGCGGCGGTCCGCCAGGCCTCGTCGGCGGGGCTGGCCCACGGCCCCGCGTTCGTGGCGTCGTCGTGGCCGGCCTGGAACCAGTGGTTGACCTCCTCGAAGATGACGAGTTCCTCGGTGGGCTCGTCACCTGCTCCGGCCGGCGCCGGTGCGGGCCGGAACACCGGCGCCACCGGCAGTGCCCGCTCGGGCGTCGGACCGCCCGTCCACGGTTCCGCCGGGCTTCCCGCCCACGGCTGCGGGGCCGTGGCGTACGCCGGCGGCGCGAGGGTGGTCCGCGCCGCGCGCCGCGACGGCCGGCCCGGCGTGAGCAGGAACTCCTCCGGGGGCAGCGGTCGGATGATCGCCCCCGGGAACGCCGCCTCGGCGATGATGCCGCGCCGGGGACCCGGACGGAGCTGGACGGCCGCGCCCAGCCGGGCGGCGAGCTGTCCCACGACGACCAGCCCCATCGCCCGTACGGCCGCGACGTCGATGGCGGGCGGGCGGGCCAGCAGGTCGTTGAGCTGCTGCCGACGCTGCGGGGACAGCCCCACGCCCTCGTCGCTGACCTGGACGATCACCCGGTCGCCGAGGCTGCGGGCGGTCACCCACGCCTCGGTGCCCGGCGCGGAGTAGCCGGTGGCGTTGTCCATCAGCTCGGCCAGCAGGTGCACGACCTCGTCGACGGCGTCGGCCGCGACGGCGACGTCTCCGTCGACCATGCCGAGGCGGATCCTGGCGTAGTGCTCGATCTGGCTCTGCGCGGCCTGGAGCACCTGTTGCAGGGGTACGTCGTGCTGGCGTACCCGCCCGACCCCCACTCCGCCCAGCACCAGCAGGCTGGCGTTGATCCGTCCCATCCGGGTGGCCAGGTTGTCCAACGTGTAGAGCTGGTCCAGCCGTTCGGGGTCGGTCTCGTCCCGTTCGACCTTGTCGACCTGCGCCAGCACCGCGTCGACCAGCCGCTGCTCGCGGCGACTGAGGTGGATGAAGATGTCGGCCGTGTTGGCCCGCATGACCGCCTGCTCGGCCGCGGTACGCACGGCCGCCCGGTGCACGGCCGCGAACGCCTCCCCCAGCTCGCCGATCTCGTCGCCGCGCGACGGCTCCAGGGCCTCCGCGGACTGTTGGCGGGCCAGCTCGTCCGGGTCCACCGACGAGCTGTCCGGTTGCTGGAGCCGGGCCACCACCTGCGGCAGCCGTTCGAAGGCGACGGCGTTCGCGGCGTCCCGCAGCCGGCGCAGGCGCCGCGTGATCTGCCGGGCCACCGCCCAGGTGACCAGCGCGGTGAGCAGCAGGGCCACCGCCACGGCAGCCGCCTCGACGGCCGTGCGCCGCCGCTGGTCGGCGTGGGCGGACCGGATGTCGTCGAGCACCGCCGCGTCGACCCGTTGACGCAGCTCGGCCAGGCGGACGGACCACTGCTGGGTCGCGGCGACCCACGCGCCGGGGTCCAGCCGCAACCGGCTTCCCGCCCGGGTCCTCGACACCTCGTCCTGCAGCCGTTGCAGCAGCAGGGCGTCCCGGCCGCTGCCCGCCTGCTCCCACCAGCCCCGCCAGGCGGGCCGGGCGAGGGCCAGGAAAGACAGGCTCGACTCGGTGAAGCCGGACCGGGCGGCGGTGATGTCCTGCTGCATGGCGGGGGTCAGCTGGTCGGCCGCCACCGCGCGCAGGACGGCGACCTGCTGCTGGCCGGCCGCCTCGGCCGCCTTGGACAGCGCGGCCGAGGCCCGCATGCCGTCCGTGATCCGGGCGTTGACCGCGCCGAGGGTGACGCTCTCCCGAAGGCTGAGCAGGTCGGCGATCACGATCCGGTAGCTGAAGGTCATCGCTGACACCGAGGCGTGCGCCGCCGTACGCACCTGCGCGCGCAGCGGCGGCAGGCCCTCCAGCGCCAGGTCGATCCGCTGGAGCGCGGACTGCCCGGCGGCGGGTCCGGCAGGCACCAGCGCCCGCTGCCGGCGGTAGCGGGCGACGGCGTCGTCGGTGCTCCCGGTGGCGTCCGCGAAGGCTTCCTGCTGCTCGGCCGCGCCCCGGCTGAGCAGGTCGGCGGCGACGACGCGCTCGCGTTGCAGCCGGTGGGCCAGGTCGCCCGCGTCGGCACCGAGGTGCGCCAGGAGTCCGAGATCGCTCGCGCGGGTCGTCTGGCGGACGCTCTCGGTCAGGGCGAGGCCGGCGAATCCCATCACGGCGACCAGCGGGGCCGCCACGATGAGGCGCATCCGGGTGCCGATCTTCCAGCCGCGGCGGCCGGTCGGGTAGGGTCGGGCCGCGTGGGACCTCGTGCTCGACGCCAAGACTGACTCCCGCGACTCATCCAAGACGGCCAATGCGTACCTTGCCGTTTGCACGTCTCATTCCGCCGGAACCAACGCCCACAGAGAAGACCTGACGGTGGTACAAACGGCCCGTACCGGCATCTGTACCCAGCGCCAGCAGCGCCCGTCCCGCCCCGCGGGTCCGACCCCGCGCAGGTCAGGAGCGCCCGGGTCGCCCGCCTGACGGGTGCGGCGGGAGGTCCGCCTCCGGCGGCCCGCCGAGCACCTGGCCGATCAGCTCCCGCAGCTCGTCGATCGCCGCCACGACCGCCTCCGGGTCGCGCGCGTCCCGCCGCGCGGCCGGCGGCACGAGGGCCGGGTCGGGCTCTGCCACCGTTCCGAACCGGGGGCCACGGCGGCCGTCCGCCGCCAACTGCTCCGCCGCGACCTGCGGCCACAGCGCCGCCAGGCAACCGCCGGTGCCGAGCACCTCGTCGCAGCGGACGGCGAACTCGTGACTGCCGTACCGGCGGCCGGACTCGACCGCGGCGACCGTCTCGCGACTGAACCGCACCCGCTCCGCGAGCGCCCGCTGGGTCAACCCCTGACGGGTGCGCCAGGTGCGCAGTTCGGAGCGGAACCGGTGGATGGCACCGGAGCGCTGGGCGCTCGACGGGGGCGTGCGATCCATGTGTTCACCTTCGCGACGCCGACCGGCCGGCATCGGCATCGGCATCAATAGACATTGGGCGATGAATGGGTATTCGCAGGGGACAATTCTTAACCCATCGGTCGACGGGTGTGAAGACGTGACTTCGGAGCGTAGTCACCTGTCAGGGGCCGCGGCGGCCCCCACGGGTCCGCGCGCAGCCGGTCGGGCGCCGCTCGGCACGGTCCGACGGCCCCCGCCCGGAGAACAGGATCGGCGCCACCGCGACGCCGCCGCGAGGCGGCTGGTCACCCGGCGACAGGCGCCGCCGGAGCACCGGACGGCACCGTCGTGCCGAGGACCACCGGCAGGCTCCGGTGCGCGCGGAAGGCGATGTTGACCTTGTACGAGCGGCGATGGCCGGGGGCCAGGCGCAGTCCGGGAACCGCTCGGCAGAGCCGGGTCAACGCCGTCCTCGCCTCCAGCCGGGCCAGCGCCGCGCCGATACAGAAGTGCGGCCCGTGCCCGAACGAGAGGTGCCCGTCCCCGTCGGACCGGTGCGGATCGAATTGTTCCGGCCGGGCGAACTCCGCCGGATCCCGGTTGGCGGCGCCGATCAGCAGCAGGCAGCGCGCGCCCGCCGGAATGGTGACGCCGTCCAGGGTGACGGGTCGGCGGGTCACCCGCAGCCAGCCGTCGATGGCGGGCGCGAAACGCAGCGTCTCGGTCAGGAACGCGGGTATCCGGCGCGGGTCCTCGCCGAGCTCCCGCCACCGGCCCGGGCCCGACAGCGCCTGGTCGAGCGCGTGGGCGAGCAGCCCGGCCGTCGTCTCGTGCCCGGCGACCATGAGGTTGAACACGATGCTCGACACCTCGGCCACCGTGAGCACCTCGTCGTCGCCGTCGCGGTACGCCAGCAGTTGGCTGACGTAGTCCTCGCCGTACCGGGCACCGCCGAGTCGGGCGCCGACCAACCGCTCGCAGTAGCGCCAGAACTCCCACAGGTCCCGGGCCAGCCGGACCTGCTCGGCCGGGTCCGGCTGCCCCCAGAGCAACGCGATCTGGCCGTCCCCCCAGGCCCTGACCCGCCCGACGTCCTCCTCCGGTACGCCGAGGATGTCGAGCAGGACCAGCAGGGGCAGTTCGGTGGTGAACTCGCCGACGAGGTCCGCCCGCCCGTCGGCGCGGTCGACGAGCCGGGACACCAGTTCGTCGACCCGGCGCTCGACGATCGCGCCGTACCGGCGTTCGACGCGTTCGGCGGTGTTGGCGAAGGTCGCCCGCAGGGCCCGGCGGGTCCGGGGGTGCGCCGGGGGGTCCGCGGCGGCGGTGGTGGGCGGCGCGTCGATGCGGGCGATGAACTCCATCGCCTCGGGGCAGACGTCGTAGATCGGGGCGAGGGTGAGGGCGTTGCCGAAGGCCTCCGCGTCACCCAGCGCGCGGCGCACGTCGGCGTGCCGGGTGATCAGCCACAGCCCCAGGTCCGGGTCGTGGCGCACCCCCTCGGGCTCGTCCAGTAGCCGCCGCCACACCTGCGCCGGGTCGGTGAGATACGCCCCCGCGAACGGATCCAATCGCATGACCGCCTCCTCGAACGCCATGGCCACGAACGGAATTGCCGAACGACTCCCGGGGCTCCGGCTACCGCCGCAGGCTTCACGGTGCGCCCATTCCGGGAGCAAGTCAATATCGGCGTTCTTCAATGTGCCGATGCGCAATTTCCACGCCTTCGGCCACACGCGCACCACGTCGTTCTGCAAGTTGCGGGATGTTCCCTGCCCGCTGGTCGCGACATTGCACACGGTAGACGACGCAACGGCCGGCAGCGGGCACCGCGTCGCGCCACGGCCCCGCGTGTCCCGCACGACCGGGCGGAAAGGCGGTGTGACATCGACCGAGGATCAGGCCGTGAAAGGCCGACCGTACGCGCACCGGAAACAGGGCTCACGATGCGTTCAGTGAACGGCCGACCGATTACCCGAAGAAGTTCTCCCGGCAGGAGCGGCGGCAGATTCCGGCGGACGGCTCGGGGTCCCACGCGGGCGGCACGGGTCCGTGCGGGCGGCAGGTGGGGTCGTCGAGCAAGGACGACGCGCAAGGCGACCCACCCCGGCGATCCGGGGGGGGGCGGCCCGGGGTGGGAGTCGACCGGTCACGGGCCGGCCGGCGGCACCCGCCGGCCGGCCCGTGCGTGCGGCTAGAGGGTACGGGCGAGCCGGTCGGCGAGCATGCGGGTGAACCGGGACGGGTCGGCCAGTTCCCCGCCCTCGGCGAGCAGCGCCAGGCCGTAAAGCAGCTCGGCGGTCTCCTTCAGCGACTCCTCCGTGCCGCTCTGCTCGTGCGCCTTGCGCAGGCCGGTGACCAGCGGGTGCCCGGGGTTGAGCTCCAGGATCCGCTTCACCGTCGGCACCTCGTGCCCCATCGCCCGGTACATCTTCTCCAGCGTCGGGGTGATGTCGTGGGCGTCGCCGACGACGCAGGCGGGCGAGGTGGTCAGCCGGGAGGAGAGGCGGACCTCCTTGACGGAGTCGGCGAGGGTGGCGTCCATCCAGGTGAGCAGGTCGGCGAAGTCCTTGCGCTGCTGCTCGCGCTCGGCCTCGGCCTCCTTCTTCTCCTCCTCGGTGTCCAGGTCCACCTGGCCCTTGGCGATGGAGCGCAGCGTCCTGCCGTCGTACTGGCCGACGCGCTCGATCCACACCTCGTCGACCGGGTCGGTGAGCAGCAGCACCTCGTAGCCCTTGGCGCGGAACGCCTCCATGTGCGGCGAGTTCTCGATCATCGTGCGCGAGTCGCCGGTGGCGTAGTAGATGTCGCTCTGCCCGTCCTTCATCCGGCCGACGTAGCCGGCAAGGTCCGTGGGTTCGGCCGGATCGTGGGTGGAGGCGACCGACAGGATCTCCAGGAGCGTGTCCCGGTTCTCCGTGTCGTCGATCAGGCCCTCCTTGACGGCGGCGCCGAACTCGGTCCAGAAGGTCCGGTAACGCTCGGCGTGGTTCGCCTTCATGTCCTTGACGGTGGACAGGATCTTCTTGACCAGCCGGCGGCGGACGACCTGGATCTGCCGGTCCTGCTGGAGGATCTCCCGGGAGATGTTCAGCGACAGGTCGTGCGCGTCCACGACGCCCTTGACGAAGCGCAGGTAGTTCGGCATGAGCGCTTCGCAGTCGTCCATGATGAAGACGCGCTTGACGTAGAGCTGCACGCCGCGGCGGCCCTGCGGGGCGAACAGGTCCAGCGGCGCGTGCGACGGGATGAACAGCAGGGCCTCGTACTCGAAGGTGCCCTCGCCCCGCATGTGCACGATGTCCAGCGGGTCCGCCCAGTCGTGGCTGACGTGCTTGTAGAACTCCTTGTACTCGGCCTCGTCGACCTCGTCGCGGGAGCGGGCCCAGAGCGCCTTCATCGAGTTGAGCGTCTGGGTCTCGGTGCTGGTCTCGTCGCCCTCGCCGGTGCGCTCGACGGTCATCCGGATCGGCCAGGCGATGAAGTCCGAGTAGCGCTTGACGATCTCCCAGATCGTCCACTCGGCGGTGTAGTCGTGCAGGTTGTCCTCGTCGTCGGCCGGCTTGAGGTGCAGGGTCACCGACGTGCCCTGCGGCGCCTCCTCGACCGACTCGACGGAGTACGTGCCCTCACCGGCCGACTCCCACCGGGTGCCGACGCTCTCCCCCGCCCGGCGGGTCACCAGCTCCACCCGGTCGGCGACCATGAACGCCGCGTAGAAGCCCACGCCGAACTGGCCGATCAGCTCCTGCCGCGCCCCGGCGTCGGAGGACTCGCGCAGCTTGCTCAGCAGCTCGGCGGTCCCGGACTTGGCGATCGTGCCGATCACCTGGACCACCTCGTCGCGGGACATGCCGATGCCGTTGTCCCGGACGGTCAGCGTGCGCGCTGCCTTGTCGACCTCGATCTCGATGCGCAGGTCGGAGGTGTCGACCTCCAGCTCCTTGTCGACCATCGACGCCAGGCGCAGCTTGTCCAGCGCGTCCGATGCGTTCGAGATCAGTTCACGCAGGAAGACGTCCTTGTTCGAATAGATCGAGTGGACCATCAGCTGGAGCAGCTGACGCGCCTCGGCCTGGAACTCCAACGTCTCGGCCCGGTTGCTCACACCGTGTCCTTTCATCCTCGAAAGCCCACCGAAGGTTCGCGGAAAGGATACGAGCCGTCGCCGACGGCGAGACGACGGGACCGCGGAACGTCGGCTGGCGTCGCGTTGCCCCCGCGCCCTACCGTCGCAGTTGGCGTCGACGTGGCCGCCGGAGAAGCCGAGGGCTGGTGCGACCGCCGCGGCGGGCGGTCAGTACGGTAGGGATGTGTCTCTATGGATGGCCGCGATGTGGGGACTGGTCGGCAGCGCGGTGGCCGAGGCGCTGAACCTCTCCGGGATGATGCGCCCGACCAGCGAGTCCAAGGGCCGGTGGCAGTGGCCGTGGCGGGACCGGCGGGACGCCCCGATCGTCGTGTTCGCGGTGCTGCTCAGGACCGTGGCCGGCACCGGCCTCGCCGCCGCGGCCGGGGCGGGTGGCCTGGCCACCACGGCCTTCGCCAGCTTCACCTTCGGGGTCGCGGCGCCACTGGTGATCGCCAAGATGTTCGACCAGGTCCGGGTGACGGAACGACCGGCCGACAGCGGCCGGGACGGCACGAGCGGCGAGCACGATGACGCCGCGTGAGAACCTGCTCGGCAGGTTCGTCGCCGCGCTGGCCGCCCGCCCGGCCACCACCGCCACGGCCGTTCCCGTACCGGCCCGGACGCGGCTCGCCGCCGCGCTGGCCGCCCGGCCGGTCGCCGCCCTCAGCGCCGGCCCGCTCCCCCGTCCCGACGCCGAGGACGACGACGGAGGGAAGCTGACCCACCAGGTCCGGGCTGTGCTCGCCGGCCTCCTCGGCGTCACCACGGACCAGTTGCGCGTCGACGCCGACGGCGACGTCGGCATCCGCGCCGGCTCGGCCATGATCTTCGTACGGGCACAGGACGACCCGCCGCTGGTCGACGTGTTCTCTCCGCTGCTCACCGGCGTCGACCCGACCGAGTCCCTGTACCGGCGGCTCTCCGACCTCACCAACGGGCTGGTGGTCGGGCGCGTCTACTGCACCGGCGACACGGTCTGGGCGTCCATCCCCGTCTTCGGGCAGGACTTCGCGCCCACCCATCTGCTGCTGGCCCTGCGGGCCATGATCGCGCTCGCCGACGACCTCGACGACCAGCTCCGGCGGGAGTTCGGCGGCAGCCGCTTCTTCGGCCCGGAGTCCGCCGGGCTGGTGGCGGTGCCCGACCCGACCGGCTACCTGCGCGACCTCGACCGGGCCGGCGCGAACGGGGCGGGCAGCGTCCTGGTCGACCTGCTGGCGGACCGGGGGCGGACGGAGGAACTGCGGATCCGTGCCGAGCACGGCGACTGGCACGCCGCCGCCCGGCTCGCCGCGCTGCTCGCCGGGGAGGGCCGCACCGACGAGGCCGAACGGTACTGGCGGATCGCCGCCGAGCAGGGTGATCCGCGCGCCCGCGACGAACTGGCCGCGCTGCTGGCCGCCCGGGGCCGGCACGACGAGGCGGTCGGCCTGCTGCGGCAGGCGGTCGACGCCGGCGACTGGCGGCACCTGCCGCTGCTGCTGACGCTGCTCACCGAAGGCGGCCTGGTCGACGAGGCGGTCGAGCTGCTGCGCCGCCGGGCGGCCGAGGGCTGACCCCGCCCGCCCCCGCCGACCCGATCTGCCGGGTCGAGGTGTGGAGATGTGCAGGCCTGGGTACAGACACGCGCTGGGGTGCCGGCGGACGTACAGCTGAAGCTGGGTGCCAGGATGTGCGGGTAACACCAGCAAGGGTCGTCGGGGCCCGGAAGTGAGGGCTGCGATGAGGTGCGACCGAGGGTGACACGGCCCACGGGGGACCTGTTCGCCGAGGGCGGTGGGACCGGGCGGCTGATGGCACGCCTCGACTGGGCCGCCACCCCGCTCGGCCCGGTCGACGGCTGGCCGCAGAGCCTGCGCGCCGCCGTCCGGATGGTCCTCTCCTCCCGCTACCCGATGCTGCTGCTCTGGGGGGACCGCTTCACCCAGCTGTACAACGACGCGTACTCGGCCCTGATCGGCGACAAACACCCCGACGCGCTCGGCGGCGACGTGCGGGTCACCCTGGCCGAGGGCTGGGACGTGCTGGGCCCCCTGATCGACGAGGCGATGGCGACCGGGGTCGCCAGCTGGGTGCCGGCCCTGCGACTGCTGCTCGACCGCGCCGGCTACCGCGAGGAGGCGTACTTCAGCGTCTCGCACGCCCCCGCCCGCGACGACGAGGGACGCACGGTGGGGGTGCTCACCGTGTGCAGCGAGGTCACCGAGCAGGTCGTCGGTGAGCGCCGGCTGCGTCTGCTGCGTGACCTGTCCGTCGGCGGCGACGGGCGGACCGTCGACGTGCAGAGCACCTGCGCCCGGCTCGCCGAGGCCATCGGCGGGCACCCGCTGGACGTCCCCTTCGCCGCGATCTACCTGTGCGAGGGCGCGCTGCTGCGCCGCGCCGCCCACGTCGGCGGGGAGCCCGTGGCCGCGGCCCTGCCGGCCACGCTGCCGGCGGGCGAGGAGCACGAGTGGGGGCTGACGGCCGCCGCCGGCGGCACGACGACCGACGTGGCCGGCGTCGAGCGGCGGCTCGCCCTGCCCGCCGGGCCGTGGGGCGACCCGGTCGGCACCGCCCGCGCCCTGCCACTGCCGTCGGCCGAGGCGGGCCAGCCCCTCGGGGTGCTGCTGCTCGGGGTCAGCCCGAGCCGGGGGCTGGACGAGGCGTACCGGTCGTTCCACGCGCTGCTGGCCCAGCAGGTGGCCGTCGCCGTACGCAACGCCCAGGCGTACGAGGAGGAGCGCCGGCGGGCCGAGGCGCTCGCCGAGCTGGACCGGGTCAAGACCGGCTTCTTCACCAACGTCAGCCACGAGTTCCGGACCCCGCTGACGCTGATGCTCGGCCCGCTGGCCGACGCCCTCAACGACAACGAGCACCCCCTGCCGGCGACGCAGCGGGAACGGGTCGACACCGCCTGGCGCAACGCCACCCGGCTGCTCACCCTCGTCAACAGCCTGCTCACCTTCTCCAGCCTGGAGGCCGGGCAGGCACACAGCCAGGCTCGCGAGGTCGACCTGGCCGGGCTCACCACCGAGCTGGCGAGCGTCTTCCGGGCAGCCGTCGAACGCGCCGGGCTGCGCCTGGAGGTCGACTGCCCGCCGCTGCCCCGCGCGGTCTCCGTCGACCCGGTCAACTGGGAACGCATCGTCACCAACCTGCTGTCGAACGCGCTGAAGTACACCTTCGTCGGCCGGATCCGGGTCGGGCTGACCGCCGACGACGACGAGGTACGGCTGACCGTCGCCGACACGGGCATCGGTATCGCCGAGGATGATCTGCCCCGGCTCTTCGAACGCTTCCACCGGGTGCAGGGCACCCGGTCGCGCAGCCACGAGGGCACCGGCATCGGGCTCGCCCTGGTCCGCGAGCTCGCCCGCCTCGAAGGCGGCGACGTGCGGGTGGAGAGCCGGATCGGGACGGGAACGACGTTCACCGTGGCACTGCCCTGGTCCGCCGCGGGGCGGACCCCCGCGTCGGCCGCGGGCGTGGCCGGGGCCGGGGACGCGGCCCGGGCCGCCGTCCAGGAGGCGGTCGGCTGGCTCGCCGACCCGGCGCAGGCGGGGGCGTCCGCGCCGGCCGGGCCGCCGGTGCCGGCGTACGGTGCCGAGGACGCGCTGCGGCACGCGCGGATCCTCGTCGCCGACGACAACGCCGACATGCGCGCGTACCTGGCCCGGTTGCTGGGCGAGCAGGGCTGGCGGGTGGAGACGGTCGGCGACGGCCGGCAGGCCCTGGAGGCGATCCGCCGGGATCAGCCCGACCTGGTGCTCACCGACGTGATGATGCCCGGGATCGACGGCTTCGAGCTGGTCCGTCGGCTGCGCGGGCAGGCCGGCACCCGCACGCTGCCGGTGGTGGTGCTCTCGGCGCGCGCCGGCGGCGACGCCAGCGTGGAGGGGCTCGACCTCGGCGCCGACGACTACGTCGTCAAGCCCTTCGCCGCCGCCGAGCTGATCGCCCGGGTCCGGTCCGCCCTGCACGGCGCCCGCACCCGGCGGCACCACCGGGACGACGGGGGCGACCCCGGCGACACCGCACGCGGGGCGGACGGCCTCGGCACGACGGCCGACGCGGGTGGCCTCGGCGAGGCCCCGACCGGGTCGGCGGCCGGGGCGCGGCCGGCGTCGGCCGGTTCCGAGGGCGACGGCGCCCCGGTCAGGTCACCGGCCTCGGGTGGCGGTCCCGTGGACGCGGGTGGCGGTCCGGTGAGCGGCCCGCCTGCCGCGCCGGGCGTCGATCCGTCGGTCGGCGGGGACGGGGAGCACGCCCACAACGGGGACCGGCGGCCGGCTCCCGAGCAGCCGGCCGCGCTGGACACGGGCTGGACGTACCCCTCACAGCCCACCTCCGCCGCCGCGATGCGCCGGGACGTGCGGGCCTCACTGGAGAACCTGGACGTCGATCCGGACATCGTGGCCGACCTCCTGCTGGCCGCCTCCGAGGCGGTCAACAACGCCGTCGAGCACGCCCAACGCCCCACCCGCGCCGAGGTGCGGGTCCGACTGCGGGTGGCCGATGGCACGGTACGGATCTCGGTGCGCGACTTCGGCACCTGGCGGGACCGTCGTCCGGCCATGGACCGGGGGCGGGGTGCCACGCTGATGAACGCGTACGGCGACGTGCGACTGGTCTCCACCGCCGAAGGCACCACCGTCACCATCGAACGCCGCCTGTCGCCCACCGCCTGACCCCGCCACAGGCGGGGCCTATCGCGCCTGCCGTCACCGAGTCGAACATATATGGCGTATGTCCCGTTTGTGGTGGCGGGGGTCACGGGTCGGGTGGGCATGGGCGGGGGTGCCGGGTCGTTGTAACCAATCACGGCCGCGTGACCGGGCCCGTTCGCCGGCCCGGTGGTCGCACGCCGGCCCGATGGCCGGCGGAATGCGGACCGGACCGGCGTGGTTACATCCCCCGGACCGCCGAGTACCTCCGCCTGATCCCGGGCGTCGGGCCGCCGGAATGACCGGCCGCCCACGGTGGTTACATCCCCGGGACCACCGAGCGGGCGACCGCCGCACCCGGACGGGCCCGCGAGACGGTGGAATGTGCGGCCGGCCCGACCGGTTGCATCCCCCGGGACGAGCCCGGCCGGCCCCGCCGGCCGCAGGCCCCCGAACATCTCGACCTTTCCTCAACCGTGGCACACCCACCCCCCTCTGGTGTGTCGCGTGCCCCCGATCGAAAGGTGCTGCCATCATGCGTACCGACATCCTGCGTAAGACCGCTCTGACCGCTGCCGGGCTCGCCTTCACCGGCGGCGCCATCGCCGGCCCCGTCACCACCGCCCTCGCCGCCCCCACCACGCCCGTGTCGGCCTCGGTCACCCAGGACCGCAAGGGTGGCGAGCGCGAACTCGGCGTGCGCTACGAGGCACAGCCCAACTTCTACTACTGCGGGCCCGCCGCCGCCCGCAACGCCCTCAGCGTGCAGGGCAAGAACATCGACGTCGACGGCATGGCCCAGCGCATGGGCACCACCGAAGCCGGCACCAACTCCATCAACGACATCACCCCCGTCCTGAACAAGGAGAGCGGCAAGGACGCCTACCAGTCGGTGGAGATCCCCGGCGCCAAGGCCGACGACAAGCAGACCGACAAGCTACGCGGCGACATCGTCACCGCCATCGACGAAGGCCACGCCATCGTCGCCAACATCGCCGGCACCGCCACCGACACCGACGGCACCACCCACTCCTTCGAAGGCGGGCACTACATCAGCGTCGTCGGCTACCGCGACAACGGCAACACCGTCACCATCGCCGACTCCGCCAACCCCGACCAGGCCTCCTACCGCATGAGCGTCGACAACCTCGCCGACTGGATCGCCACCCGCGGCTACACCGCCTGACCCCACAGCGACACGAGACCGACAAGGGCCGGCCCCACAACGGGGTCGGCCCTTTCGTCACGCCATGCCGAGGGCTCGCCCGCCCCGGCCCGGTCCCGCCCAGCG